>CALFNG010000366.1 GCA_937902985.1 uncultured Myxococcales bacterium | reverse complement strand
ATTTAGTCAAACCTGGGCGAATAAATCGGGCGAGCGTGATCGAAGATCACGCTCGCCCGATTTAGCTCGCGACGGCCTTCTGGCATAGCTCCGACAGCCGCGTCTCGGCCCACCGCGCGACGGGGCCGAAGACGGCGCCGCGACGCCACACGAGCGAGAGCGAGAGCGAGATCGGGTCCGCGCCCCAAGCGTCGAGCCGGAGCGCGACGAGGCGGCCGCGTTCGAGGTCGTCGCGAACGACGTGCTCGGGCATCTGACCCCAGCCGAGACCGCTCGCGATGAGCGCGTGCTTCGTCGCGAGATCGACGACGCGCCACGTCCGCGTCGAGAGGACGCCGTGGTCTCTCGACACGTCTCTCGGCGTGTTTCTCGGCTTGTCTCTCGAGATGCCTTTCGTGAGGCCGTTCGAGGGGCCCTTCGACGCGGCTCTCGAGGCGCCCTTCGAATCGCCGGTCCCTTCGCTCCGGCGCTCGCTCAGGACGATCTGCACGGCCTTCGACACGGCGGCTGCCCCGATCGAGCGGCGCGCCTTCGCGAACGGATGCGAGGGAGCCGCAACGGGAACGAGGAGCGCCGACGCGATGTGGCGTGTCTCGAGGCCCGACATGTCCGCGTCTTCGACGGCCACGCCCCACGCGGCCTGCTTGTCTCTCACCTGCGCGGTAACCGCGGAGAGGATCTCGGTGAAGAGCACGAGCTCGATGGCGGGGTGTTCGGCCGCGAACTCCCGCGCGAACGCGACGAGCGACTCCGTCGGGAACATGACGTCCAAGACGATCGCGAGCGTGGTCTCGGTGCCGCGCTTGAGGCTCGCGACCAGCGCGTCGAGCGCCTCGATCTCGCCCTGAACGCCGGCGGCGGCCGCCGCGATCGCCTCCCCGTGGTGCGTGAGGCGCGGCGCCCGCCCGCTGCGGTCGAAGAGGCGCAGGCCGAGCTGGGCCTCGAGGCGGTCGATGGCCTGGCTCACCGCGGCGGGGACGCGCCCGAGCGAGCGGGCCGCGGCGGAGAAGCTCCCGGTCTCGGCCACGGCGCGGAGGGTGCGGAGCTGCTCGATCGTGACGCCCTCGATCATGGTCCTCCGCCTCCGCTCGCTCCGCCCTTGCGCGTCGCCCTCGCTGATTCGATGAGCGTGCGCGGCATCGTCTCTCTACTAGCCGAAGGCGGCCACGCGGCGAGGACTACGCGGCGCAGGGGTCGATGGAGGCCAAACGGGGCGATGCTGAGCTCGTCGAGTGTCCGTGAAGGCGACGCGTCCCGCAACCAGCCTGTGTTCCTCGCGCTCGAAGGCGACCTCGAGCGCCGAGCTCTGGCACCCCGTGCGGGCGGGAGCCGTCAATCGGCGGTGGCGGCGAACCAGGCTTCGGCGATGGCGTACATCGTGTCTTCGCTGACCGCGTCGCCCTCGGCCACGCCGTTGGCTGCGCCGAAGGTGTACACGATGCGCCCGACCGGCACGCCCTTCACGAGGACGGTGAACGTGTCTTCACCGAGAGCCTGGATCGTGTACGTCGTCCCTTCGAACGAGACGGTCTTGTTCTCAACGTCGGCAACCGCAGCGGAGGTCGTCATGGCGCCCCTCCTACCATGGGGCGCGCGGCTCGTCTCGACGGCGCTCCCGGTCGAATCGCGGCTCGCGCGCCGCCCCTCTCGGGTCGATCGCTACGGCGGCAAGAGGCGGCGGGCCCGGAGCTCGGTGGCGAGCTTCTGCACGCGCAAGGGCGGCACCGTCTTGACGACGACGGAGGCGAACGTCGCCGAACCCACGACGCGCAAGGCCGGCGCGTCAGGATCGGCGGTCGTGCGCGTCGTGCCTTCGAAGTTGCCGAACACGGCGCTCCCGTGAACCTCGACGGCGACGTCGGCCGGGACGACGATCTCGACCGAGCCGAACACCGCCTTCACCCGCAGCTCGGTCACGCCGGCCGCGAAGCGGGTCTCGCGCAGGTCGAGCTCGACGTTGCCGAAGATGGCCTCGACCTTCATGGTCTCGGCCATCACGCTCCCGTCGGAGCGCTCGATGTTCGAAAAGAGCGCTCGGACGACGGGCACGCGGCCCACTGGCGCGAGCGCGACGGCGGTCGAGGCGGTGGCGTGTTCGGGTCGAACGAGCTCGGACTTCGCACGACCATCGCGACGGCCTCGGTGGCTTCGTGTGTCGGCAGATCGGTGACGAGCGCCGAGAGCTCGGCTTCGGTCGCCCGATGCCCCCCGGCCTGCCAAGCGGACACCCGGTGTTCCCGCGCCGGCGAAGACGTTCGCACGGGTCGCCACCTCAAGCTTCGCACGCTTGGCCGGCTTCCGGGCGCGATTGTGCGAGCCTTGTTGCGAACAGCGGCTGAGCGCGCTCGCAAGGGCGACTCGCCCCGCTGACGGCGATAGGCTCCGGATCGTATGCGAAGGACTCTTGCGCCCAAACCCGACGACGATCGCGTCCTCATCGCGCTCGTGCGCGCCATCGCCGCCGACGAGAAGCAGGTGATCGCCGCCTTGCTGAAGGGCGACCCGAGCCTGGCGCTCCAGTCGCTCGCGGCCGGGGCGACGCGCGCGTCGGCGGCGGCCCACTACGTCGAAGACGTCGAGCACTATCTCTACGAGGGCGACACCGCGCTCCACGCCGCCGCCGCCGCTTACCGGCGGGACTCGGCGATGCGCCTCCTGGCCAAGGGCGCCGACGTTTCGGCGCGGAACCGTCGCGGGGCGCAGCCGCTTCACTACGCGGCCGACGGTGGGCCCACGTTGCGAACGTGGGACCCGAGCACACAAGCCGAGACCGTGGCCTGCCTGATCGAGGCGGGCGCGGATCCGAACGCGTTCGACAAGAGCGGCGTGGCCCCGCTCCATCGCGCGGTTCGCACCCGCTCCACGGGCGCGGTCCGCGAGCTGCTCGGCGGAGGGGCGGACCCTCGCCTCAAGAACAGGTCGGGCTCGACCCCGCTCGACCTGGCCACGATGAGCACGGGGCGAGGCGGGAGCGGAACGCGGGCGGCGAAGCGAGAGCAAGAGGCGATCATGAAGCTCCTCGAAGCCGTGCCCGAGCGCCGTCGCATCTGGCATTCCCGACGCTCGAACTAGGCTGGTTCAGCGCGGCCTCCATGCAGCCCAGGTGATCACCCGTTCAAGGTGAAGCCCGAGCCGTACACGAGCACCTTGCCCGCGGTCTTCCCCAGCTACTGCAAGATCGGCGCGCATCTGGCCGAGGGCGGCGTGCCGTAGACGCCCGCGCGTCGCATCCGCGGGTCCATGGCCGTGTCACATGGCCGCGACGAGGGCCCTCGTGGTCGCGACGAGGTCGGGCGCGTCTACGGGCGGTCCGTGCGCGGGTACGACGACCGCCGGGGCCGTCTTCGTGAGATGGTCCTCGAGCCACGCACGGAGGGCAGGCTTGTTTTTGACCTGTAGCCAGACCGACGGGCGAAACAGGCGGTACCCGGGCGCCGAGTCGGTCATCGACATCAGCATCCGGAACACGAGCTGGGGGGGCATCTTCGGCATGTTCGCCAGGAAGTCCGACGGGTACCAGTAGGCGCCGCGCGCGCCCCGCACCGTCGCGAAGGCGTTCCCGACGCGCAGGCCGGGGGCTTCGAGCACGCTGGCGCGATCGCCGAGGAGCGGAGCCAGGGCTTCGAGCGGCTCGAAGGGCCCGAGGCCTGGCATCTTCTTCGAGAGGCGCTTGATGCCTTGCTTCGGAGCAAAGCTACGCGCGTCCGGAAAGCGCTTGCGCCACGCCGGCTGTCCAAGCCAGTGATAGGCGTTGCTGGCGACGAGCGCGACGACGTTCCCGAGCTCGGAGAGCTCGTCGAGCGCGCCGTCGTCGATGCCGTTGCCGGGGCTCATGACGATCAGCCCGTTGCCCGCGCCGCGGAAGACGAACGTCGTCGCGAGACCCGGACCGAACGAATACTGCCGCCAAGCGATCGCGCTCTCGCGATCGAGCACGTGCCACCCTCGCGCCGTCGTTTCCATCGCTGACCTCCGAACTCGTCGCACAACTAACACGGGGCGCGAGAATAGGGGCTGTTTCTGCCCTCCAGCGCACCGGATCGGCCCCCTACCTGGTGGAGATGATTGAGGGGCCGCAGCTGCGGTCGTACGCCGGGTGACGACGCCGGTCATCGCCGTTTCTCGAGTTCCTCGCATTCGCTGCGCTCGCGGCGGCGCCCACGAAGAAGGCCCCGGCAAGGTGACGTAGGAGGCGGGTCCGTTCCGTAGCGCGCTGGCTGCGACGATCGAGGGCGAGGGCGTAGGCGCGGTCCGCCGGTGCGAATTCACGACGGGCGCGTTCGTCGAGCCCATCGAGGTGTGGTCACCCGGGCGAGAGCTCTCGTTCTCGGTCGCGTCGCAGCCGGACCCGATGCGCGAACGGAACCTGGTACCGAGTGCACATGGCGCCGATCCCTACTGGCGACTGTGGGGCGATCGAATCCTCCACACGATCCACATGCGCGTCTTGCGGCACGCGGCGTGCCTCGCGGAAGCCGACGCGCTCCGCTAGGCTGGCCAGCCTCGCGGCAACCCGGGAGAGTCGACATGCCTCACTGCACGCATCTCAGCCAGATCAAGCACGTCAAAGCCAAGACCGACGGGTGCGAAGAGTGCCTCAAGATGGGCGACGACTGGGTTCACCTTCGCCTGTGCATGAGCTGCGGGCACGTCGGCTGCTGTGACGACTCGAAGAACAAGCACGCCTCGAAGCACTTTCACGCCTCGAAGCACCCGATCATTCGCTCGATCGAGCCGGGAGAAGAGTGGGGATACTGCTTCGCCGACGACATGATGTTCGAGTCGCTGCCCATCATCCCGTAGCGCCGAGCGCCGAGACCCGAGATCGCCGTCGAGGCGCGTCTGGTGCCGCTCGGAAGATCGCTGCCGATGACGAAGACGTTCGCCTCCGGCCTACTCCGTGAGGGTGCGATGAACGAGCCCGATGCAGACGGACCCTTCGCCGACGGCTGACGCCACGCGCTTCATGCTGCCGGACCGCACGTCTCCAACGGCGAACACACCATGCCGGTTGGTCTCGAGCAAGAACGGCGAGCGCGGCAGCGGCCAGTGGGCCCCCAGGTCTTCCGAGGTGAGATCCGTACCGGTCTTCACGAAACCCTTGGCGTCGAGCGCCACGCAACCGTTCAGCCAGTGGGTGTGGGGCTCGGCGCCCGTCATGAGGAAGACGTGCTTGATCGGGTGCGTTTCGACGGTGCCGTCTGGGCCGCGCCAGCGCACGCGCTCGAGGCGTCCGTCGCCCTCGAGTCCGACGATCTCGGTCTGCGTCCGGATGGTCACGTGCGGATTCTCTTCGAGGCGCTGGATCAGGTACTTCGACATCGTCTCGGCCAGCCCCTTGCCGCGAACGAGCACGTGCACGTGCCGGCCCCCGCTCGACAGGAACACGGCCGCTTGTCCGGCCGAGTTGGCGCCGCCGACGACAATGGCCTCGTCGGTCCCGCAGAGCTGCGCCTCGAGGTGCGTCGCGCCGTAATAGATGCCGACCCCCTCGTACCTCGTGAGCTCGGGCAGCGGGAGCTTGCGATACTGCACCCCGCTCGCGATAACGATCGATCGCGCGTGGACGACGCTCCCGTCCGTGAGGCCGACCTCGTAGCCGCGCTTGCCGTCGCAGACGAACCGCGCGGCGCAGCGGGTGATGGCGACCTCGGCTCCGAACTTCTCGGCCTGGGCGAACGCTCGCGCGCCGAGCGCTTCACCGGAGATGCCCGTCGGAAAACCGAGGTAGTTCTCGATCTTCGAGCTCATGCCTGCCTGGCCGCCCGGGGCGATGGTCTCGAGGACGAGGACATCGAGGCCCTCGGATGCGCCGTACACGGCCGCCGCCAGCCCCGCCGGTCCCGCGCCCACGACGACGACGTCGCGCAGGAGGGCGGGGTCGGAGACGCGGTTCAATCCGAAGCACTCCGCCACCTCTTCGTTCGACGGGTTCTTGAGCACCTGCTCGCCCCGGCAGATGACGACCGGGACGTCGGCCGCGGTCACGTGAAAGCGGTCGAAGACGCCCTGGAGCGTGTCATCGCGTTCGACGTCGAGGTACGTGTACGGGTGCCCGTTGCGCGTGAAGAACTCTTGCAAGCGCAAGGTCGCCGCCGAGTGGGTCGATCCGATGAGCACCGCGTCGCCTTGCCCGTGCGCGAGGAGGCCCATGCGCCGGAGAATGAAGGCGCGCATGAAAATGTCGCTGAGCTCGGCGTCGCCCTGAACCACGCGCCGGAGCGCCGGCGGGTCGAGATAGAGCACTTCGCCGTCTTTGCGTACGCGGCCGCGGACGAGGCTCCGGCGGCCGGAGAGGACGCTCGCCTCGCCCGTGAAATCGCCGGCGGTGTGCACCACGATCGGGTCTTCGCCCGCGAGCCCCGGACGCACGACCTCGAGCTCACCGGACAGGAGCACGTACATGCCCGGGTTGGTGGAGCCCTGCTCGAACAGGATCTCCCCCGCGCGCATGGGCCGCCTCTCCGCGTGCGGCGCGACGCGTGCGATCTGCGCGTCGTCGAGCTTCGGGAACATCTGCGCCCGGCGCTCTTCGTAGATTTCGGTCATCGGCTGTCTCCGCTCTGACTCGTTCGCTGAGGCCGTAGCATGGTCGATGACGCGTCGCTCGGTACTCGGCACCCGCAACGGGACCGGCGAGAGCGGCGCCCTGGAGAGCGATGGAGCGTAGATCGAGAACGAAGAAGATCGCCGACACGCCGGGGGAAGCGAGGGCGCGCGCGGAACTCCCGATCGTCACGTTTGCCGACGCGCGCACCTGGGACGCGTGGCTGGCATCGAACCATGCGTCGTCGCGCGGCGTCTGGTTGAAGATCGGAAAAAGGGGCTCGGCGCATGCGTCGGTGACCTACGCGGAGGCGCTCGATCGCGCCCTAGTCTGGGGGTGGATCGACGGACAGAAGGGCGCCCTCGACGACGCCTGGTGGCGACAGCGCTTCACGCCACGTGGACGCCGCAGCCCGTGGTCGAAGATCAATCGCGAGAAGGCCGATGCCCTCATCGCAGCGGGAGAAATGAAGCCTGCCGGGCTCGCCGAAGTGGATCGCGCCCGAGCCGACGGGCGCTGGGAGGCTGCCTACGCGTCACAGAGCCGAGCCGTGGTGCCGCCCGATCTGGCAAGGGCCCTCGCCGCGCGCCCTCGCGCGGCGAGATTCTTCGAGACGCTCGAGTCTTACAACCGCTATGCGATCCTCTACCGCATCCAGGCCGCGAAGAAGCCCGAGACCCGGGCGGCGCGAATCCTCAAGTTCGTCGGCATGCTCGAGCGGCAAGAGAAGGTGCATCCATGAGCCGCCGAGAGCCGCCGACTACTTCGCCACCAGCGCGTCGGCCGCCTGGGCGATCCGGGCTCCGGCGTCCGCCGCAAGCGTGCCGCCGCTGCCGTCGACCTTGATCTCGTCATCGAGCACGACGAGCGCTTCGCCCCAGCTCACCCGGAAGAACGCGAAGAGCGCGCGATAGGCCGCGGCGAGGTCGACGCCGTGGGCGGCGAGTTTGGTCGTCGCGACGCCGAGGGCCTTTCGTCCGACGAGCGCGTCGGCGGCGAGGAGGTCGACCACGGCCTTGAGCGCACCCGAATAGGTGGCCTTGTAGACCGGCGTCGACAGCACGAGACCCTCGGCCTGGCCCACGGCGTCGAGGAAGCGCGCGACGCTGGGCGCGCTCGCGCGGCCCGCGAAGACGTCGCTGGCGTCGAAGTCGCATACCGAGAAGAACACGGGCTGGACGCCGGCGCGCTCTGCCGAGGCCGCCACCTGATTTGCGACGAACATGCAGGGCGAGGTGGGCGAGGGGCTCGCCGCCAGAAAGACGATCGTCCGGCTCACGCGCTGCCTCGCTGGATGACCGCGGCCTCGCCGCGCAGTGGGGGCGCCGCCGCTGCGAGGCCGAGCAAGTGACCCAGCTTGTGTTGCTTGGTCAAGAGGTACGCGGCGTTCTCGGGGTTGGTCTCCGCGATGAGCGGCACCCGCTCGACGATTCGTAAGGGATAGCCCTCGAGCGCCGCGAACTTCGCAGGGTTATTGCTCATCAAGCGGATGGTCGTCAGACCGAGCGAGACGAGGATCTGCGCGCCGACGTCGTAGCGTCGCGAGTCGACCGGGAGGCCGAGGTCGAGGTTCGCCTCGACGGTGTCGCGTCCCTCGTCTTGAAGGCGGTAGGCGTGGAGCTTGTTGATGAGGCCCACGCCGCGGCCCTCATGACCACGGAGATAGACGACGACCCCCTTGCCGGCTTGCTCGACCCGCGCCATCGCACCCTCGAGCTGCTCGCCGCAATCGCAGCGCAGCGAGCCGAAGAGGTCGCCTGTCAGGCACTCGGAGTGTACGCGTACGAGCACGTTCTCCTGCCCGCGAACGTCGCCACGAACGAGCGCCACGTGTTCCCGGCCCTCGATGAGATCGCGAAAGACGGTGACCTCGAACGGGCCGTGGCGCGTCGGGAGGCGTGCCCCCGAAACCTTCTCGACGAGCGGCTCGGTGCGTCGCCGGTAGGCGACGAGATCGTCGATGCGGAGGATGGGCAACGCGTGCTCGCGGGCGAACGCCCCGAGCGCCGCGGGCCGCATCATGCTCCCGTCGTCGTGGATCAGTTCGCATAGGACGGCGGCGGGCGAGAGCCCCGCGAGGCGCGCGAGGTCGCACGAGGCCTCCGTGTGTCCGCGGCGTTTGAACACGCCGCCTT
Organism: uncultured Myxococcales bacterium; assembly: GCA_937902985.1. GTDB lineage: Bacteria > Myxococcota_A > Polyangia > Polyangiales > Polyangiaceae > Palsa-1150. The sequence goes on along the minus strand of CALFNG010000366.1, from coordinate 19,677 downwards.
CGCGCGCGCGAAGCGGGAAGACATGACCCGGCCGGACCAGATCGTCGGCCCTGGCCTCTTCGCTCGCGAGGACGCGGATCGTGGCCGCGCGATCGGAAGCCGAGATGCCCGTCGCAATGCCTCGACGGGCATCGACCGAAACCGTGAACGCCGTCCCCTGAGACTCCTCGCCCCGCGCGACCATCGGGGGCAGCTGAAGCGCATCGCACCGGCCGCCCGGAAGCGCGACGCACAGGACGCCGCTGGTGTGGCGCAAGAAGAAGGCGACCGCCTCGGGCGTGATCTTCTCGGCGGCGAGGATAAGGTCGCCCTCGTTCTCGCGGTTCGCGTCGTCGACGACGACTACGGGGCGCCCGCTGGCGATCGCTTCGATGGCGCTCTCGATGGATGCGTACGGCACGCCGTGTCTCTACCTCAACGCCTCGGCATCGTCCAGTATACGAGACGCAAAGGCTACCAGGAGCGTTCGCGCGTTCGTCGCCGCGCTGCGACGCGCACGACATCGGGGTCAGGTTTCCAGTGGCCTGACCCGACTCACGCCATGCCTCACGCCAGGCCGGTGACTTCTTCGGTCCACACGCGGAAGCTCTCGAGGGTGTTGGGCCCGAACGTGGTGGTGATGGCCACGTCGGCCGCGTCGCGCCCGCGCGCAATCAACACCCGGCCGATACGCGGGACGTTGTTTCGCGGGTCGAACATGTACCACTGGCCGCCCAGGTAAGCCTCGAACCACCCGGCGAAATCCATGGCGCTGTAGGGCGGAGGCTCGCCCATGTCTCCCAGATAGCCCGTGCAATACCGCGCCGGAATGTTGAGGCAACGGCAGAGAGTCACCGCGAGATGGGCGTAGTCGCGGCAGACCCCCTTGCGCTCGTTGAACGCTTCCCACGCCGTGCGCGTCGGGCGTGCATCGGAGTAGCTGAACGCGATGTGGCGATGCACGAAATCGCAGACAGCCTGCACGCGTGCCCAGCCGGGCTGCGATGTGCCGAAGAGGCGCCAGGCGGCATCGGCCAGGAGCTCGGTCTCGCAGTAGCGGCTCGCGAGCAAGAACGTCAGCGCGTCGTCGGGCAGCGCCTGGATCGGAAACTGCTGCGCATCAGGCACGACGGGGTCTCGCAAGCCCGCGTCGTTCACGACGGCGTCCGCCGTGATCCGCACCCGGCCCGCCGGAGCGAGGATCCGCGTGCACCAGTTGCCGAACAAGTCGCGGAAGTAGCCGATCGGCACGGACGGAGAGACCATCATGTGGTCTGGCCGAAGCATGTCCGAGGCCCGCGAGTAGTGAACCCCGAGCGCCATGATCATCGGCGTCGGCTGGGGAAACTGGTAGACGAGTTCGTATCCGACACGGATCTGCATGATGCCTCGCTCGCCAGTCGCGTTTTTCAACCATCACGCGCGAACGGGCTACCCGGCTCATAGCATTCGAAGGTTTCACGTGCGTTGCCGTGCCTCGCGCGTGATCGCCTAGATAAGCCGGTCCCAGTAGTCGACGTGCTCCTCGAGGGCGAGCACGGTCACTCCGTCGACCGACTGCGAGCGGTCGACCGACGCGAGCCACGCGTCGGCCGGCGGGCAGCTACTGCACCCCTCCGACGAGAAGAGCTCGACGATGACCGGCGTCGAGCTCGCGCGCAGCCCCGCGGGTGGAAGGCCTCGTGAGACGCCGACGCCCACGCGCAGAGGGCCCCGCCTGCTGACTACATGAGCACGAGACCGCCGATCAACCGGACGAAAGCGCGCATCTGTGGAAGTACGCGCAGCTCCGACCGCGGTTACCCGCGCTACGTGGGCCACGAGCTCGGCGGAGGCCTCACTCAGGCACGGCGCCGAATTTCCCCTGCCGGAAGTCGACGAACGCCTGCTGGATCTCCTCGGGGGTGTTCATGACGAAGGGGCCGTACTGCGTGATGGGCTCGTCGATCGGCTCCCCGGCGAGTACGAGGACGTGCGTGTCTTCCAGAGCGAGCAGCTCGAGCTCGGAACCGTCGTTCTCGAACAGCACGAGCTCACCCGCCGACGCATGACGCTCGCCGACGCGGACACGACCCCCGGTCACGATCGCGAGGGCGTTGTGCGTGCTCGGCAGCGCGACGGGCAGTCGCCCGCCCGGCGCCAAGCGCGCGTCAAGCATCGTGATGGGCGTGAAGACGCGTGCAGGCCCGCTCGCTCCGGCGTATTCGCCGGCGATGACGCGCAAGGACCCCGCGTCACCGAGCGCGACGGTCGGGATCTGGCTGGTCGTGATCGGCTGATAGCCGGGCGCGGTCATCTTGTCTTTCTTGGGCAGGTTCACCCAGAGCTGCATCATGTGCATCAGCCCGCCACGACGGGCGAATTCGCGCTCGTGGTACTCCTCGTGGAGGATCCCGGCGCCGGCCGTCATCCACTGCACGTCGCCTGGCCCGATGACCCCGGCGTTTCCCGCGTTGTCACGGTGGGCGACTTCGCCTTCCCAGGCGACCGTCACCGTCTCGAAGCCGCGATGCGGGTGCCAGCCGACGCCGCGCTGCCCGCTCGCGAGCGGGGCGAACTCACGCGGCGGGCCGTAGTCCATCAGCAGGAACGGACTGACGCGCTCGGCCGGAAGGTCGGCGCGAGGGAAGTAGCTCGAGACGTAGAACCCGTTGCCGACCCAGTGGAACGGCGTACTGCGAAAGATGCCCGCGATCGTCCGCGGGCCGATGACGGGGGCCCTCGCGTCGCTGCGGGTCACGGTGCCCGTGTTCATGGCCATCAGTATGCGGCGCTGGAGCCGTTTTCGCGAGATCACCTCGCGTGAACCGGCAGGTCACGTCGCGTGAGATACGCCTGGTCTAGAGTCGGCTTGGGGTCGGCCAGGGGTTGGCGCCGACGGGCTCGAGCCCCCATGCGGCGGCGAGCCGCTCGTAAGAGGCCACCCGCTGGCGTGGGTCGGGCACGAGCGTCGAAATCATCAGCTCGTCGGCCGACGTCCGTTCGACGAGGCGCTCGAGGCTGGCGCGCACGGTGGACGGGCTGCCGACGACCGCGCCCTCTGCGAACCGCTCGATGACCGCCAGCTCCTCGCTGGTGAAGCGAACCCCGCGAGCCTCTTCCACCGACGGGATGAGGCCCCGACGGCCCGATGCGAGCCGCGCGTAAACGACGCGGAGGGGTGCTGCGAGATCGTGCGCCTGCTCGTCCGTCTCGCCGCAGACCACCGTGACTGCCATCATGAGGCGCGGCCTGGGCATCTCGGGGCTCGGCGTGAAGCGCGACCGGTACTGCGCCACGGCGCTCCGCGCCTCGCCCATGCTGAAGTGGCCCGCGAAGGCGAAGCCGACGCCGAGAGCGGCCGCAATGCTCGCGCCCGCGCTGGTCGACCCGAGCATCCAGATGGGTGGAATGGGCGCGCCGCTCGGCATGACGTCGATCGCCCCGAACGGATGGTCCGCAGGGAATGCCTTCGAGGCGAATGCGAAGAGCTCCGCGATCTGATCGTTCACTTCGCCGCCGTCGGACGCTCGTCGCCTCAATGCCGATGACGTGACCGGATCGGTGCCGGGCGCGCGGCCGATGCCCAGATCGATGCGCCCCGGGTAGAGCGCCTCGAGCGTGCGGAAGACCTCGAGCACGTGCAGCGGCGCGTGGTTCGGCAGCATGATGCCTCCGGCGCCAACGCGAATATGTCGCGTTCGGCCGGCGACGTGCCCGATGAGCACCTCGGGCGCCGAGCTCGCGATGCTTGGCATGTTGTGATGCTCGGCGATCCAGTAGCGGGTGTAGCCAAGCTCATCGACCCGCTGCGCGAGCGCCACCGAGGCGGCGATCGCCTCCGTCGCGGTGGAGCCGGTCGACACCGGAAAGAGGTCGAGGACCGAAAGGGGGATCATGGCGACCCTACGATGCGCCGTGGCGCAATCCGGTTTCCTGCGCCTCGCGCGCGGCGCGGGCTCAGCCGGGTTGCCACCGCTGCTCGGTCTCGCAGTCGAAATGCGCGAGGCGAAACGCTCTAGGCGACAGTTCGATGGTGCCGAACACGATCGGCAGCCGGAAACACGCGGGCCGACCGACCCAGGATCGAAGACGGCGAGCTTCCGCCTGCGTCATCGTACTGCGAGGGGCCGATCGGTCGAGCGTGCGGGGCTCTCGTCGCGCTACATTCGGTCGCCTTCGATGAAGGTTGGCGGTACGAGACGCGCACCCAGCTCCGTTCGCCTCGCGATGAGCGTGGGCATCCTCGCCTCGGCGATGGCCCGGGGGCCCGACGCGCGCGCCTGGTATTTCCCGGAGCACGTGGTCCTCGCGCACGACGGGGTGACGGGGCTTCCCCGGGAGATACGCGACGTCCTGCAAGACGTCGTCAACCGGGCTCGCGGCGAGGCTCTGCCCCTGTGCGCTCGGATGGACCTGCCGCTCGAAGACTTCGCGCAGAAGACCCCGATCGCGACGCCCATGATCCGCTGGAAGATGGGCGTCGATTGCGTCCCCTACACGGCGATCCCGGCGCTGGCGGGCGATCACGCGAGCAGCGCCGACGAGCTCCGCCGCGTGGTGACCACCAGCAAGGGGCTCGAGATCGTGTCGGCCGTTGCCTACGAGTGGAGCAAGTTCGAAGAAGCGCTGGCGCGCCTCCCGAACGCGTCGCTCGAGCGAATGTCGTTCGTTCACTCGCTCGACGTCGACCTCTATTTCATCGACCCCGGTTACGAGGTTCGCGCGCAGACGACGCAGGCCCACTTCGCCGACGCCGGCCGTGGCATCGAAGACGCGGCGCGCATTGCAGCCGCCACCGGCAAGGCAGACAACGCGCTCGCGCAGTTCCTCGCCCATCATCTGCGCTCGCTCCAGCTCGGCTCCCGAGGGGACGTGGCCGACGCGGTGCTCGAGCATGGGTTCGCGATGCACTTCTTGCAAGACGCTTTCGCGGCCGGGCATCTCGTGATGACGGACGACACCTGGCGCCGCGGAAACGGCCCGACGCGTAGACGTCACGACTTCTTCAACGCCAAGGGCCTGGGGATCGGCCGCGCGATGAGCGTCGAGCCGTGCCCCGCCCTCGCCGCTGGCTCCCTCGAGCTCTCCGGTCTGGCGCCCTGCTGGGTCACGAGCGGCGACGGGTATCTCGGCACGTCTCCCGATGCCTCCGATCGACTCCACGCGGCGCGAGCGGCGACGAAGGCGGAGCTCGCGTTCGCGCTCGCCGTCGAGCCCGACCGAATCCTGGCTGCCGTCGAGGCCTTCGGAGAGCGCGAGCAGATCGCGCTCGGTCAGCTGGTCGAGCCCGATCCCTGGTGGACGGTGCCCGCTGGTGAGCGACGCGAGCTCGGGGCGAGCGCGGCGCGCACGCTGAGACTCATTCGTGGCGCCATCGCTGCCGTCGCGCGTCTGCGCGACCGCCCACCGATTCCGCAGATCGAGGTCGGCTCGACGACGACCGCCGGGGTTTCCGGTCTCTTCGACCCAAGCGATGTTGCCGACGCGTTCGACGTCTGCAAGCCGGTCGGCGAGGTCGATCCTTCACTCGTCGATGCCCCCGGCGCCACCCCCTGCGGACCGAACCGCAGCCTCGGGCTCGGCACGATTGGCGTCAGCTTGATGCGTCCCATGCTGGCCGAGTGGCCGTCGTCGCAAGTGCCGCCGTCGCTCCTTTTCGGCGAATCGAAGCAAGACTTCGGTTGGGCCGTGCAGCTCCTGGCATCGGCGAACGCGAGCATCCTGTTTCCTCCGGGCGCGCCCGTCGAGCTCTTCGCTCCGGCCATCGGGGTCTCGGCGGGTCTCTCGTACCGCTGGGGAACGTACCTGCCCGGGCGTTTGAACCGGTCGATCGGTGAGCTCAACGTCGGAATCTCCGAGGCGCTCCAGTACAACGAGTACGGCCGATCGGGCGGAAACCCCCACGTCACGTTTCTCGACCAGGAGCTCCGATGGCCGATTGTCTGGGAGCTCCTGACGTCGTACAAGCTCCCGCTCGATATCGCCAGAGGCCACGAAGCCGGCGCGATCCTCTTGCTGAACGGCGTACGGGTTCACGAGATCGTGACGAATCCAACGCCAGTCTTCTGGGGAATCGAGGTCGAGGTCGCGGCGATCGCGCTGTCGCGCGGTCAAGGGGCCTATCCGCTCTACGCCGCGTCTCCGGAGCTACGGCTCTACCTCGGCGCGGCCAACCCGGCCGCACTTCAGCCCGCGGATCGTGGCAAATGGGGCCCGACCCTCGGGCTCGAGTTCACCGGCGGATACGCGACGTTCCTGTAAGCATCTCCCCTGCGAGGGTTGGAGGGCCGGTTTCCCAGCGCTTCGCTTGTTCGGGCTGCGCGACCTCCGTGCTTTCCGGCCCCGCCGCCCAATCGAGCGGCGCGAGCGCGGCCCCCGATTCGGGTGCCCCCCCTGCCTACGCTACGCGCCTACGCGCGGGTCGATGGCTCGGCAAGAACCGGCTCGCCTACAAGTCCAAGATGGACCGCGACGGCCATCTCCAGTCGGGACTGGAGAACGGCCTGCAAGAGTCGCTCGACCGCCCCGACGTTTCGCTCGATCGGTAGCGCCACGGCAGGCGCGCGCTCCAGGCTGGGAGCACGGCGTGGCTCGTCGTGCGATACGTTCGCGCCGTGAGTCCGCCGCTCCTTCCGTTCTCCGTCAGCGCCGTGGATCCCGGCTCTCGCGCTCGTCGCGGCCTGCTGGTGACCGCGCACGGGCGCATCGAGACGCCCGCGTTCATGTCGGTCGGCACCCGGGCCACGGTGACCGGACTGACGCCCCTGGATCTGGTCGAGAGCCGGACGCAGGTGGTGCTCGGAAATACGTATCACTTGATGCTGCGGCCAGGCCCGGAGCTCTTCCGCCGCGTCGGCGGCATTCATCGGTTCATGGGCTGGAACGGCCCGGTGCTGACCGACTCGGGCGGCTATCAGATCTTCTCGCTCGCCGGCGATCGCACGGTCGACGAGAAGGGCGCGACCTTTCGCGCGTACACCGACGGTCGGACGCACCTGCTTTCGCCGGAGCGATCGATCGAGATGCAGACGGCGATCGGCTCGGACATCATGATGGTGCTCGATATCTGCCTCAACTCGACCACCGACATGCGCGCGTTGCGCGACGCGATGGAGCGCACGCATCGGTGGGCGCTCCGGAGCCTCGCCGCCCGGGTCGACCCGAAGCAGGCCCTTTTCGCCATCGTGCAAGGCGGAGTGAACATGGATCTGCGGCGGCAGTCTGCCGCCTTCCTGACCGAACGTCCCTTCGACGGCTTCGCGCTCGGCGGCCTGTCCGTCGGGGACACGCGAGCCGAGCGCGAAGACATCACGCACTTTGCCGCGTCGCTCCTGCCGGAAGATCGTCCTCGCTACCTGATGGGCGTGGGCACGCCGGCGGATCTCGTTCATGCCGTGGCGGCTGGGGTCGATCTCTTCGACTGCGTGCTCCCCACACATCTCGCGTGGCAGGGTACGGCGTTCACTTCGACGGGTCGCGTGAAGGTCACGCGCGGCCCCAACGCCCAGGCGGACGTTCCGCTCGATGCCGAGTGCGACTGCTCGACCTGCGCGGGGTTCAGTCGGGCATACCTGCATCACCTCTTCAAGTGCAGCGAGCCTCTGGGGCCGCGGCTCCTGTCGATTCACAATCTTCGCCACTACAACGCCCTCATGGCCGAGGGGCGAGCCGCCATCGTGCGCGGCGACTACGCAGCGTTCGCGAAGCGAAAGCTCGAAGCGATCGACCGTCACGAGCACTCCGCGCGCCGACTGGGGGAGAGCGGACCTCGCCTCGACCCGGGCCATCTCGAGCCGTCTCGAGGCAAGCTCCCGTGAGCGAGCCCCCGTCGTTCGAAGTCGTCGCGACGCGTAGCGGCGCCCGGGCGATGCTCGATCGCCGGACGGGCGAAGTCATGCACCCGCTCGGCGGGCCGAGCGAAGAGGCCCGGAGCCTCTACGTGCGGCCGTCTCGAATCGAACAGCGACTGGACGCGGGAGAGTCCGAGCCGCTCGTGCTCCTCGACGTGGGGCTGGGCGCCGGCTCCAATGCTGCGGCCGCGTGGTGCGTCTCGGAGGCGAGGGTCGCTTCTCGCAGGCAACTCCACATCATCAGCTTCGACCGGACCTTCGCCGCCCTCGAGCTCGCGCTGAGTCCAGACCATCGAGAAGCGTTCGGCCTCCAGGGGACGGTCCTCGTGGCCTCTTCCCAGCTGATCGAACGTGGCAGAACCGAAGGCGTGGGCACCGTGTGGCGCGCGTCCCTAGGGGAGTTACCGTCTACACTGCGCGCGGAGCCGAGCGCCTCTGCCGATATCGTGTACTGGGATCCGTTCTCGCCGCGCGCGAACCCGACCCTCTGGAACGCCGTCACGTTCACCGCCCTACGCCGCGCGTGTCGCGACGGGGCGACGGTCCACACGTACAGCGGCGCGACCGCCACGCGCACTGCGCTTCTCCTGGCCGGGTTCGCCGTCGGATTCGGCGACGTGCTGACGTCGGGGCGACAGGCCACGGTCGCCGCCACTCGCGTCGACGATCTCGAACGCCCGCTCGATCGCCGCTGGCTCGAGCGACTCTCGCGCTCGTCTGCGCCCTTCCCGGAGGATGCGCCGGCAGGCGGGTTCGAGCGCATCGCGGGGATGCCGCAGTTCCAGTGATGGTAAGCTCGTTCTCGCAATGGGGTTGCTCTGCGAGCGATCGACGAGCAAGCGCTGCTGGCTCGAATCGGAGCACACGGTGGGGAGGGCGCCAACCTGCGCGCTCCGCCTCCAGGCGAGCAACGTGTCGGCCCAGCAGGCCGTCGTGCGATGGGCAGCCGATGTCTGGGAGATCAAGGACCTCGGCAGTCGAAATGGCACCTTCGTTGACGGCGTCAAGCTCAACGCCGGGGAAGACGCGAGCCTGCGAGCCGGAATGACGATCGCCTTCGGCCACCCCGATGCGATCTGGGACCTCGTCGACGACGGGCCCCCGCGCGTCATGGCCGTTCCCCTCGATGGCGACGAGCCCGCCCACCTGCAGAACGATCTCATCGCGCTCCCGTCCGCAGAAGACCCGCGCGCGACCATCTTCCGCGGCGACGACGGAGTGTGGCGGGTCGAGCTCCCCGATCGACTTCCGTTCGAGCTCGACGATCTCCAGGTCATCGAGGTCGACGGTCGCGCGTGGCGGTTCCGGGTTCCGGAGAGCGCCCCGAAGACGTCCATCGCCGAGTCGCGCCTGCCCACCGCGGTGAGGCATCTGCATCTCACCTTCGTGGTTTCACGCAACGAAGAGCACGTGCGGCTCGAGGTGAGCTGGGAGAGCCGGAAGGTCGACGTAGGCTCTCGACTCCACAACTACGTGCTCTTGATCCTCGCCCGGCGCCGTCTCGAAGACGCGAACGCCGGCTTCACCGAAGGCGAGTGCGGCTGGCTCGATCACGAGGACCTGGGGCCGGAGCCGAGCATGGCCCCCGCTCAGCTCAACATCAGCGTGTTTCGCATCCGGAAGCAGTTCGCCGCGCTCGGCCTACTCGACCCGGCGAACATCATCGAACGCCGGACCGGCACGCGCGCGCTCCGGATCGGGACGGGGCACATCGCGATCGTCGCGGCGTGACGGCGGCTTTCAAGCAACGTCGACCCCGGAGGTGGAGCAGCATGGCCCTCGTCACGGCAGGCAATCCGCGGGACACATCGTCGATATGCAGTTGAAGATTCCGTTGGCCATTCCGGATGCGAACGACGTGTCGTTGAAACGGGCGAAAGCCGTCGCCGCCCCCTGCGTTTCGAGTCCGTCTTGCTCCTGGACGGCGCACTGCGCATCCGATGCCGGGCCGCTGGTCTGGCAAGAGGCCGACGTTTCAACCCCGCAGTAGCAGGTCAGCAGGCCAGTACCCTGATTATAACAAGGCGTCTCGGGGGTCGAGTCGAGGAGGCACGAGAGCGTCCGGTCACAAAGGCTTGCCTTCGATGTGCCCGCAAGGGAACCGCCCGCGGCGAGCTGCCCGGCGAACGATTCGCAGGTGGCTCCGGCACCAAGGCACTGCACTAGGGCGCACGCTTCGCAATCTCCACCCTGCTCGAGCGAGATGATCTCGGCGGTCATCGAGAGCCCGCCATCCGCGTTCCCCCCATCGCCCGCATCGCCCGCATCGCCCGCATCGCCCGCATCGCCCGCATCGCCCGCGTCGCCCGCGTCGCCCGCGTCGCCCGGGGTCGAGTCTCGTGCGTCCGCGGTATCCGCGGCGGAATCGCTTGCATCACCCCCGTCGAATGAACTGTCTGCCGTCGTGGGTCCGGACTCCAGGGCCCCGTCGAGGTCGGAGCCATCGGGCGTCATACCCGGGAACGCGTCTGCGTCTGCTGAAGCGTCGCCGCTCTGAGCGTCGGAGAGCAGCACAATCACCGGCGCGTCGACCTCTGCGTCGACGCTCGATGCCTCGATCGCGTCGTCGCGCAGCCCGACGTCCAGCGTTGCGTCGCCCGGCGCGCTCGCTTCGGCGCCGATCCCAGGAGGGGCGACGCCGCTAGCGTCGTCCCCGGACGCGGTCGCGTCGCTCTCCGCGTCGCCTGAAGCATCGGCACCCAAGCCCGAGTTGCCGACGGCCTCGTGGTCATCCCCGGAGCATGCGGCGAGGGCGGAGCCTCCGAGGAGCAACGCCCCGACGAGCCGTGACAGTCGGAGGATCCGAACTCCAGGCATTGCGCTCTTCCTACTTGCGATCGGCAGGCTTCAGAACCTGACTCGAAGGTGTCTCTGCGGCGAAGACGTGGATGACGACCGAGGTTGCGCTGTAGGGCGCCCCATAGTCGGGTGGGTCGAACTGGTCGCACCGATCACTCTGGATGGCGTGCGCTTGACAGAAGATCTGGCCCTTGCCCGGCGTACTAGGGACCCAGAGGTACGTGGCCGGCAGATATTCGCCGGGCTGGATATTCGTGTTCAGTTGCCCATCCATCGCGAGCACGTTGGCTAGCATCGACGACGGCGTTCCACCGAGTGGGACCCAATAGAAGTCTACGGTACCTGCCTGCCCGGCGGGGCAACCCAGATTCCATAAGTTCGCGGTGAGCGTTACTCCATATCCAACGGTGCACTTGTCGTTCGACAAGACGGACTCCGCGGTGATGTCGTCGCCGCCATTCTTGAAACCCAGTGTAAAGTCCGGCATCGGAGTCTCCTTTCAGTCGCTTGGTTGGGAGGATGTTAGGTGGGGGTCGTCGGCGACGACAACATAGACGTGGGGCTGGTTGTACGGCGGGCTAAACGAGTTGGCTGGTAGCGGGAAGACGGGCTTGAACCCGTTCGAAAGCACATCCTCGACGTCGGCGTGCACCCATACCCAATCTGCTTCCGACGATTCTGCCGAGAACTCAATAGCATTCTCGTTCCACACACCGGCCACCCACACGTAGATCGGCTCGTTGCTGCACCCAAGCACAGGAGGCGTCGCGCCCACGAACTGCACGAGCGCCGTGTTCGCTCCCGTCTGAGGAGTGTCGATCGCTGCGGTTTGCGCCACCAAGGCTCCCGGGTGCCCGCCGCCGTCGTCCAGATAAAGAGCAAGACGGTAAGCCCCCACGTTGGCGGCAACCGCGTTGAAGCCGATCCCCGTCAAGAATCCGCAGACGTTGAGCCTCAGTTGAACAGCGTGCAGGAGGCCACTCGCAGCAGCTTGCATCGCTGCTCCGGCGCCGGTAAAGCCGTGCCCTTCGGGTTCTAGACACGAGCCCGAGGCGCACCAGCTGAACGGCGCGCACGCGGAAGAACATTCGCTCGCGTCGGCGGCGTCATCTTTCTCGGCCAACGCTTCGGCTTCGGCACCGCTGTCCGCGATTTCGGCACCGCTGTCGGCGATCGGTGAATCCGACGGCGCATCTGCGGCCGTGCTGGGGAACGACCTGTCTGGCGTCGAATCGGGAGTCAGATCCGCGTCCGCGTGACCGTCCGGCGCGGTCACACACGTCCCCCGACCGCCGACCCGCGAGCACTCCGAGCCGGCGGCGCAGTCGTGATCGCTGTTGCAGGCGCGCTCGCACCTGCCGCCGACGCCGCACGCTTCGGCGGTCGGACAGTCTTGGTCGCTCGTGCAGGGGCCGAACTCGTCGATGTCGTCGAAGCCCAGCACTTGAAGGCAACCGACGAGCGCTCCGGCCGTGACGAGGCTCGTGGCACGAAGCAGGTGCGACGCCCGCCGGCTCATCACCACACCTTGCCGATCGAGAGCGACGCGCCGTCGCGAGCGACGGCCGGATGCCAGGTGACGCCGCGGGTCGGCGAGGGCTGGCCGGCGGGCGAGAACCAGAACCAGAGGATGGCAGCCGCAACGAGCGCGCCGCTCCCGACGGCCAGCGCGGCTTCTGCGATCGCGGCGTCGGTCTTCATCTGCGATTGCTCACCGAACGCATTGCCGACGCAGTTCGTCGAAACCGAAGGGCTGCAGTACGGAGATTCGCGCGAATGGGCCACGATGGCGGCTCCGCCGAAACCGAGGCCGACCGCGACCGCTACGAGCCCCCCGGCGCCGATCGCCAGGCCAGCCTTCTTGGTCCAGGTGTGGTCCGACGCGTCTTTCAGGGGCGGCACGATCACGTCGGGGACGTGATCGACCGCGACGTCGATGGTGACCGACCACCGTTGACGGCCCGGCGCCCGCGCCTCGACGACGTGCGCACCCGGGTCGAGCGGCGCAGCCGTGTTCCAGCGGGTCTTGGGGAAGGGCTCGCCATCGATCCGCACTTCGAGCGAGGGCTGGTCGTCCGGCAACTCCACGGCGATCGTCACGCGTGCGAGGCGCGGTTCGAGCTGCGCCGCGCGGCCCCGCGCGACCTCTGCCTCGGGAATCCGACCGCGAGCGCTGTAGGCCACCGCGGCTTCGAGCCACCACTTCCAGGCGCTCGCGGTCTTTCCGATGCTTTCGTAGCAGTAAGCGAGGTTCGAGATTGTCCCGAGGTGCACGTCGAGAGCCTCGCTCTCGGCGAAGAGCGGACACGCCTCGGCGTAGCGGCCCGCCTCCATCAGTGCGCGCGCCTGCTCGAAGAGATGCGACGCCTCTGCGGCGTTCGACGGGACTTCTGCCGTTGCGGGACGGTCGGCGAGGCCGGCAACCGCAAGGCCCAGAACCAGGGCGACTCGATAGCCGTTCACGGCCCCGCTCAATCCTGCCGCTGGAGCATCTGGTTGAACAGCGACGTGGACGAAGTCGGCGGAGGCGATGGCGGCGCGCGCGACGAAGGGCTGGTCGCCGATGCATTCACGTCCGGCTTCGACGGGGCGGTCGCGGTGAGCGCCGTCACCGATGGGCCGGGCGATGCCGCACTCTCGCTCGCCGGCGCCGTCGACGGCGCTGCGCCGTGTTTCGGGTGCGGCTCCGCGGCGGCGTGCGACGAGCTCCGCGCGGGCTCGGCGGTAGGCGACGCCGCCGTGCTCGTCGTCACGGGGGCGGCGAGAAGCTGCGCAGCGCTCGACGCCGGCTCAAGACGTGACGCGTGAACGGACTCCGAAGTGGCCGCTGGTGTGGACGGCAATGGCCGCGGGGCGACGGTCGTCTGCGCAGTCGCGGTGGAGGAGCGCGACGGCTCCGTGCGATCCCGCACGGTCCCGAGGACGTACGCGAGGATGGGCACCACCAGGATGGCGGCGATGGCCCAGACGACGCGATGGGTCGAGCGCGGCTTTGCCGCGGCTTCGGAGTGACTGGCCGAGGGCAGCGTTTGCCCTCCCACGGGAGCGGCCGAAGCCGTGGGGCCGATGGTCTCGGCCACGCTGAGCTCGGCGCCGGCTCCGGATCGGGTGCGCTGGAGGTACGCGCTCGATGCGTGGGCCCCGAACGCGGCGATGGCCCGGGCGAGCTCGTTCACGCTGCGAAAGCGCTTCTCGCGATCGCGCTCCAGGCTCTTGAGAATGGCGCTCTCGAGGCCTCGAGGCAGGCCCGGAGACCACTCGAGCAGACGCAGTGGCTTGTCGGACGCGATGCTGAAGTACACGTGGACGAGCGACTGCCCCGAGAAGGGCAGCTTCCCCGTGATGAGCTCGCAGAGCGTGACGCCGAGCGCCCAGACGTCCGTGCGCTCGTCGACGTCGCGTGCAGACTCCATCTGCTCGGGCGACATGTAGACGGGCGAGCCCATCATCACCCGATCGGCGGTTATGAGCCGCCCCTCGTCGCCCGCACCCTCGACGTCGCCCCCGCGCCCGCCCTCGTTCTCGCCGACCCTGGCGACGGTCGCCGTCAGCTCGCTGAGCTTCGAGATGCCGAAGTCGACGACCTTGATGAAGTCGTCGCGAGAGCCGCGCCGGACCTGAAACAGGTTCGCAGGCTTGAGATCGCGATGAATGATGCCCAGGCGATGCGCCTCGGCGATCGCCTCGCACGCTTGCAAGACGAAGTCGACCGCCTGGCCGATCGGCAGCGAGCCCTCGCGCTCGAGCCGCTCGGCGAGATCGCACCCGTCGAGGTACTCCATGACGATGTACGGAGCCTTCGACTCGCCGAGGACATCGACGTCGAAGACGCGAACGACGTGGTCGCTCTTGATGCGAACGGACGCACGCGCTTCGCGAAGGAAGCGCGGGACGGCCTCGGCGTGTCCGAGGGCCTCGGGCCTCAGGAACTTGATGGCGACCTTCTCTTCGAGGAGAACATGACGCGCGGCCACGACCGTGCCCATCGCGCCGGCGCCGATCACTTCCGCGATCCGGTATTTGCCCGCGACAATGTCGCCTTCACGCAGGCCCGACGGCAGTGGTTGATGTCCTCGAACCATGGGAGAAATCCGTCTGATCTCCCTTCGGCGGGAACTAGACCGCCGTGGTGCGTGCACGTCAAGACCACTTCCATTCGCCCTCGAGCGGACCGCCAACCCCGCCATGGATGACGCGTCTAGTAGTGGTGCGCCGACGCGGTGTCCATTACATCGCATTGCACGCGCCGAGGGCGCGTCACCTCATCTCACCTCACGACGACGCACCGCACGACGACGCACCGCAACGGCGACCCGATTGATCGCGCCGGGCTCGCGTTGAGCGGGTTCAGCCAGCTCGGCTGCCCCATCGACGGAGGCATCGGCGCTTCGCCGAAGCTTGCGCTGTTCGCGATCGTCGTGTTCGCGACGAACTGCGAGGCGGGAGCGACGGCGTTGACACTCTGATGCGTCGTGCCGGGACCGGTCGGGGGCGGGCACTCGTTCGCCACCGCGCCGTCGGACGGCACCGCGGCGTCGGAATGCACAGCGGCGTCGGGCACCGTCGAGGAGTCGCCCACGATCGCGGGGTCGACGACTGGCGCGCTCGAGTCGGGCCGTTCCGTCTCGCGCAGTGACCCACAGCTCGGCTGGCCTGCTCGCATGCGGCCGGGACCTTTTGCGTGCGGTCGGATGAATGGTAGGATAGACGGTATGACCGCTGCAAAACTCAAGGTCAGTCTGACTCTGTCCGCGGACGTGGTCGCCCTTGTAGATCGCGACGCGCAACGCCGGAACGACACTAGAAGCGGAGTCGTCGAGCAGTGGCTCCGCCGAGCCGCGAACGCCAGTGTGGAGCAGGAAGTCGCAGATGCGACCGCGGCCTACTACCGATCGCTCCGAGGCGACGACCTCGTCGAGGACGAGTCTCTGTCGCGCGCACTCTCCGATGCGGCGCGTCACGTATCTCACGGAGAAGGGGCCCCACGCCGCCGAGCAAGGCGTTGACCACGCCTGCCAAAGCAGGCGCGCTCCGCCGCGGATACGTCTATCTCGGCCGGCTCGACAAGCTCCGGCCCGTCTTGGTCATCTCGCCCGACGTCCGCAACGATCTCGCTTCGGACGTGATCGTGATTCCGTGCACCACCCACCTCTCGACGGCGCCGACCCACGTTCGCCTTCGGCGCGGAGAGGGCGGCGTCTCGGACACCTCGGTGCTCAAGTGCGAGCAGATCACGACGCTCCACAAGGACGACGTCCGCCAACAGCCCCTTGGCGGAGCCCTTCCGCCAAGGAGAGTCCTCGAAGTGGAGCGGGCGGTCCTGCGCGCCATCGGCGTGCCCGTCCCCCTTGAATAGGACAGAACGATCGGGTCCTCTCGATCGCGCGCTGGGCGCCGAGCGGCGACAACACTCAGGTATGGCGTTTCGAGATTACCGGACCGGAGTCCTTTCGAATCCGTACGCACGATACGCGCGACGACGTCGTCTATGACCGCGACAGGCTCTAGGGCTCCACTCCCGGTTCGCAGGTCAACTCGCTGCTCGCATCCTCTCGAGACCGTCGAGGATCAGCTCGAGACCGAACTCGAGCTGGTGCACGCCGTCGTGCCGTCCCAGGATGACCTCCTGCGACATCCCGTTCAGATACGGGAACTGCTCGACCGGGGTCCGATGGAGGAACTGCTCCGCCGCCCCGGCGTACTCGGACGGGTCGAACGGGAAGTTCAGCTTCTGGAGCGTGAAGCCGTAGACGTACGCGTCGAGCGCGGTCCACGCATGGTCTGCCATCGGGTACGAGAAGCCCGCCTCACGTAAACACCCGATCGTCGCGTCCACGTAGCGCAACATGTTCGGGCCGACGTTGACCCGGGAGACGAACAGCATCGTCGCCCATGGGTGTCGCATCAGGACCGCATGCGCCGAGCTCGCTCGTTGGTGCATGGTCGCCCTCCAGTCGCCGCTGCCGATCGAGGGGAGGTCGATCTCGCTCGCCACGAGCTCCACGAGGCCGTCGAGGATGTCCTCCTTGTTGGCCACGTGGTTGTAGAGCGACATCGCCTCGACCTTCAGCCCCCGGGCGAGCTTGCGCATCGAGAGCGATTCGATGCCGCGCTTGTCGGACATCTGAAGCGCCGCACGCAGCACCTTCTCCCGGCTCAGCGGCGTGCGACGGGCGGCCTTTTTCCGAGTCTCTCTGGCCATCTGGCTCCCTCACTCCTCGCGCCTTCTAACGTACAGCGTACGTACACCTTGACAGGCCTGCGACGAAGGTACAACTTACTGCGTAAGCATTGCGGGTGAGGCGCGAACAGTCAACGAAGGAGAGGCCATGGACGCAGTCGAGCAGCTGAACGCGACGTCTGCCCCCGCTAGGGTGGCGAGCCGCACGATGCAGGCGATCGTGCACAGGAAGTACGGGATGCCCGACGTCCTGGCGCTCGAGGAGATCGAGCGTCCGGTCCCCGGCGACGAGGACGTTCTGGTGCGCGTGCACGCGGCCTGCGCCAGCATCGGCGACCACCACGTCGTCACCGGCAAGCCGTACCTGATCCGCCTCAGCCCGTTCGGCGGCCTCCCGCGACCGAGGAATCTTGTGCCCGGCGCGGCCATGGCCGGCCGGGTCGAGGCAGTCGGCGCGAAGGTCACGATGTTCCGCCCGGGCGACGAGGTCTTCGGTCAGGCCGCGACCGGAGCGTTCGCCGAGTACCTCGTCGTTCCCGCGAAGCTGCTGGCGCCAAAGCCGGGCAACCTGTCGTTCGAGGAGGCGGCAGCCGTGCCGTGGGGGGCCACCGCGCTCCAGGGGCTCCGCGACGCCGGAGGTCTGAAGCCCGGCCAGAGGGTCCTGATCAACGGGGCGTCGGGCGGGGTGGGGACGTGGGCGGTGCAGATCGCGAAGGCGCTCGGCGGGCACGTTACGGCGGTCTGCAGTACGCGCAATGTCGCGAGGGTGCGCGCGCTCGGCGCCGACGACGTGGTCGACTACGCCCAGGAGGATTTCCTTGCGGGCGGGCCGCGCTTCGACGTGATGCTGGACCTGGTTGGCAACCGCTCGCTGTCCGACTGCCGGAGCGTGCTCACATCCAAGGGCGCCTACGTGCCATGCTCCGGAGGCGGGGGCGATTGGGTCGGCCCGTTCCTTCGGATCCTGGGGGGACTCGTCTCGTCGCTGTTCACCAGCCGGAAGCTCAAGGCGTTCGTCATGACTCCCAACCGCGACGACCTCTTGTTCCTTAAGGAGCTCGTCGAGGCCGGCAAGGCCTTGCCCGTCATCGAGCGCCGCTACGCGCTGAGCGACGTCGGCGAGGCGCTTCGGTACGTTGGCGAGGGACACGCCCAGGGGCAGACCGTCATTCGGATCGCGCCCGAGTTGGCCGTTCGGAGCGCATCGTGAAAGACAAGATCTGCATCGTCACGGGCGGCAGCGCCGGCATCGGCAAGGCGACGGTCGCGGGGCTCGCGCAGCGACGCGCGACGGTGGTGATCGCCTGTCGCGACGTCGACAAAGGGAATGCGGCGAAGGACGAGATCGCGGCGAAGGCCAGCTCGAAGGACCTGCACGTGATGCAGCTCGACCTCGCTTCGCTCGCGTCGGTGCGCGCGTTCGCGGCGGCGTTCGCCGCGAAGTTCACGCGGCTCGACGTGCTCGTCGAGAACGCCGGCGTCATGACGCGGAAGCGGCAGCTGACGGTCGACGGGCTCGAAATGAACTTCGGCGTGAACCACGTCGGACACTTCCTGCTCACCGAGCGGCTCTTGCCGCTATTGAAGACGTCGGCGCCCTCGCGCATCGTGGTCGTGTCGTCGAACATGCACCCGAGCGGGAAGATCGACTTCGACGATCTCGCGATGGAGAAGAGCTGGAGCGGCTCGTATCCGCGGTCGAAGCTCGCGAACATGCTCTTCGTTCGCGCGCTGGCGAAGCGCCTCGAGGGCACCAAGGTCGTGGTGAACGGGCTGCACCCCGGTGTGATCTCGACGGAGCTGGCGCGTGACTTCCCGGCGCCCGTTCGGCTGCTGGCAAAGTGGTTCCTCAAATCGCCCGAGCAAGGCGCGCGTACTTCGATCTACCTTGCGACCGCGGCCCAGGCGGCAGAGATCTCGGGTCGCTACTTCGCGGACGCGAAAGAGAAGAAGCCGGGCGCAGCGGCGCTGGACGACGCGCTCGCCGAGCGCTTGTGGACGGAGACGGAGCACCTCGTCGCTCGTGCTGCCGCACCGGCGCCCGCAGCCGCCGCGACGAACGCCTAACCCTCTCTGCGGGAGAGGAGCCTCGACATCAGGGGTTTGCCGAATCGGCCCGGGCGTCGACTACCCCTCCGTCGCAGGTCCGGTCCAGTCGGTAGTCGGCCGCGCAGATGCAATGGCACACGAAGAACTCGTTGCCGGGACCGCACGTCGGCATCACGCTGACGGTCGCGTTGCCGCAGCAGGAGCACTCGATGCGGAGGACATCCGCCTTGGTGCAGTCGTCGAAGCTCCGAAATCGCCGACGGTGCCCGCGCGCACGCGAGGGCGAGGACCTTCTTCGGTACCGACCCGGGGTCCCTGTGCATCTCTGCGAGATAGGAGCCGAGCTGCTCGCGCTCGAGTTCGTGAGCCATGGCTCTGGCAACGAAGCTCGACAGACCCCGAACGCCGACCTTCCGGCGTACGGCCTTGGCTAATTTAGCTCGTCGGGTACGCTGATCGAAAGCTTTGCGGCACCTTTGCCCATGAAAAATACTACCGCGGTGTGAATTCGCGGGCAAGCTGGCGGAGTTGTCGAGGCGGCGTTGCAAGACCCTCGTCACCCAGCGCCTCAAGCAGAGCGGCATGCGATGGAGCGTCCCCGGCGCCCAAGCCATTCTCACCCCCTGCGGATGGGACCAGAGCGAGCGCTTCGACCAGGCCGGGGCCCTCGTCGCCGCCACCTTTCAAGCCGACATCACCGTCCTCGCAAACGTCATCGCCCTCAAGCCGCAAATTCCACCACGGAACCGCGAGCGAAGGCGGTCGGCGCTCGGCGCGGCACGGCCCGTCGGCATCTTCCAGCCCGGGAGACCTGCGAATCTCCCGAGATCAAACGGG
>CALFNG010000365.1 GCA_937902985.1 uncultured Myxococcales bacterium | reverse complement strand
CCAGGACGCGGACGGCTGCGCCGCCGCTAGGCCAGGACGCGGACGGCTGCGCCGCCGCTAGGCGGCCTCGCCCTTGACGGTACGTCCGTTCAGTCCCTAGGGTGTGAGGGCCTTGCCGAGCCCTCTCCGCCCACTCGCCAACCCGCCCAATCCCTGGGCGACGACGGCGGTCGAGTACCTCGACGGCGAAGTGCCCCTCGCCGCCCTCGAGGTCTACGAAGACCAGACCCGGGGCATCCTATCGCACAACGACAGCCCCGATGTCGGCTTCGACTGGAGCGTCAACCCGTACCGCGGCTGCTTTCACGCCTGTGCGTATTGCTACGCAAGGCCGTCGCACGAGTACCTGAGCTTCGGCGCGGGCACCGATTTCGATCGCAAGATCGTGGTCAAGAAGCACGCCCCCGAGCTGCTCCGCGAGGCGTTCGACGCCCCGAAGTGGCAGGGGCAGCAGGTGATCTTCAGCGGCGTCACCGATTGCTACCAGCCGCTGGAGGCCAGCTACCGGCTCACGCGCGGGTGCCTCGAAGTCTGCGCCGAGTACCGAAACCCGGCGGGCATCATCACCAAGAGCTCCCTCATCGAGCGCGACGTCGACGTCCTCCAGGATCTGTCGCGCGGCGCTCGGCTCTCGGTCATGGTCAGCATCCCTTTTTGGGACGAGGCCAAGGCGCGTGCGATCGAGCCCTTCGTCACGACTCCAGCGCGCCGCGTTCGCACCATCGAGCGCCTCGCGCGCGCCGGCGTGCGGGTGGGCGTGATGGTGGCTCCCATCATTCCCGGGTTGAACGACGAAGACATCGGCGAGGTGCTGCGCGCCGCGAGGAACGCCGGGGCGACCCACGCGGGCAGCGTCCTCCTCCGGCTACCGGGACCGGTGAAAGACGTGTTCGAAACGCGCTTGCGGGCGGCGCTGCCCCTCCGAGCCGAGAAGGTCCTTCATCGGATCCGCGAGACCCGCGGCGGCAAGATGTACGACTCCCGCTTCGGCGTCCGGGGAACAGGCGAGGGCGTCTATGCCGAAGCGATCGCCCAGCTCTTCGAGCAGACGGCCCAGAAGCTCGGCTTCGAGAAGGGGCACGTCGGTCAGGAAGGCGAGCACTCGGCAGCGACGTTTCGCCGCCCCAGGGGTCAGCTGCCGCTCTTTTGAGGGGGGATCATCTCGGCGGCGCGCCGGTCGTGGTAGGCGAGCTGGTCGTCGTCGTAGCGTGAGCCCTGACCGATCACGCACCGGCCGCGCGCCTCCGCCGTCGCCTGGGCGATGCCGCCGGCGTTCGCCCACCCGCCGACGCACGGGGCGGGGCAATTCGAGCAAGGCGGTTCGAGGCCTGTCGCCGGTTCGACCTCGGCGTCGACGATCCACGCGCCACGAAGCGCCCACCACGCGCCGTGCTCGGGGTGAATCGCGAGCGCAAACGGGCCGGGCGAACCGAGACCGACGAGCTGGGCGAGCGCGACGAAGTCGACCGGGATCGGCGCGAGGAACGCGGCCTCGAAGCGCTGAAATCGAACGCCCGCGGCGGCCAGCGCGGCGTCGGCGCGACCGAGTTGCTCCGATACGAAGGCATCGTAGGGGTGCTCCAGCCTCGCCAGCGCCGGGTCCTTGGCGACTCGCGCCCGAAAGGCCCGCCAGAGCCACGGTCCCGCGCTCGCTGCCACGACGAGGCCACGCGCGCGGGGCACCCACGAAGCCGAGCGCAGGCCTTCCGGCGCGCGCGCGTCGTAGTCCGCGATATCGCACGACGCGACGAGCTCGATCCCGGTGCCCGCGAGGGCCGCGCGGATCCGCAGTGTCGCGTTCGCGTGGAGGAGCATCGAACGGTGCTAGACCTTCCGGCGGACCCGGTCGAGCGCGTCGCTCGCGGGGAAGCCTCGCTCGCTCCTCGTTCGCGCTGGCGACTTCCCGAGAGACGTGACGCGGAGGATGATGCGCGCGTGCGAGGGTGCGGGTTCGTTCTCGTGTGCGCCTCGCTCGGGGCCGCGATTCTCACGGGTCTCGTCCTCTCGGCTTCGGCTCGCCCGCCGCGCGCGGCCGGCCGCGATCCCGGCTCGACGCTCGCAGCGGAGACGCCGCGGCGGCCGCAGGAATCGCCGGAGCTCCGCGCTCACGCCGTCGACGTCGCGGACTACACCCTGAAGGCGACCCTGGATCCCGAGGCCCACACGGTGGCCGGGAGCGGGGCGATTCACTGGCGCAACACGAGCCGGGAGCCGGTGCGCGAGCTCTGGCTGCACCTCTATCTCAACGCCTTCAAGAACGAGCGATCGGCCTATCTTCGCGAGCGCGTCGGGGGCCGTGGCAGTTCGCCGCCCGAGGCCTACGGGGCGATTGACCTCAAGAGGCTCGAGCTACGCGTGGCGGGGAGCGCCAGCGTCGATTTGCTCGCGGGGATCGAGCTTCGTGCGGTCGCCGGCGACGAAGACGAGACCGACGCGCGTGTCCCCTTGCCGCGCGAGGTGGCTCCGGGCGAGTCGATCGATCTCGACGTGGCGTTCGACGACCGTCTTCCCGTCGTGATCGAGCGTACGGGGTATCGAGGGCACTTTCACATGATCGGCCAGTGGTTCCCCAAGCTGGCGCGCCTCGAGCCCGACGGAACCTGGGCCCACTTTCCGTTTCATCACCTCTCGGAGTTCTACGCGGACTTCGGAACGTACGACGTCACCCTCGACGTCCCCGCTGCGTACACGGTCGGGGCCACCGGTCCGGTGGTCGAGAGCCGCGTGGAGGGCGGACGGCGCGTCGAGCGACACGTCGAGAGCGACGTCCACGACTTCGCGTGGACGGCCTGGGACGAGTGGCAAACGGCTCGCGAGACCGTCGACGGCGTCGCCGTGACGGTCCTCTATCCGCCGGGCTTTGGCGGCGTCGCGGAGCGCGCGCTCGCCTCGCTCCGGTTTGCGCTTCCCTACGATTCGGCCCGATACGGCCGCTACCCCTACCCGGTGCTGACCGTGGTCGTCCCCCAGGGCGACGCGAGCGAAGCCGGGGGGATGGAGTACCCCACGCTCATCACGAGCGAAGGGCCATGGCTCACGCCTCCGAAGGTCTTCGTTCCCGAGATCGTGACGGTGCACGAGCTCGGGCACCAGTGGTTCTATGGCCTGGTGGCCACCAACGAAGCGGCCTGGCCGTTCCTCGACGAGGGCCTGAACCAGTTTGCCGAAATCGACGCGATGGCCCGGTGGCAAGGCGAAGGCTCGGCGTCCGGCCTCTTCGGCCTGCGCGTGAGCGATGCGGCGATCCAGGCCATTACCAGCAACGGCGCCGTTCACGACGAACCGGTCGCCCAGGCCGCGCACGCGTTCTCGACGGGCTCCAACTACGCGAGGCTCGTGTACTCGCGGACTGCGGCCGTCATGGATACGCTGGCGCGCGTCTACGGTGACGAGGCCGTCGGAGATGCGCTCGGCCGGTACACGCGGTCGTATCGGTTCGAGCACCCGGGGCCCGACGAGTTCCTCGGCATGATCCGCGACACGCTCGGTCCGCGCCCCGCGCGTACCCTTCGCGACGCGCTGTTCGACAAGGGGTGGGTCGACTACGCCGTCGACGACGTCAGGGAGCATTCGGCCCTCGTGCGCCGGCGAGGCACGCTGTCGTTCCCCGTCGACGTGGAGCTCGTTCTCGCCGACGGCTCGACGCGGCGAGAACGCTGGGACGGCGAGGGAGAATCGAAATCGATCCGGTGGGCGGGTCCGGGCGAGTTGCGCTCGGTCGTCGTCGACCCGGACCACCGGATCACCATCGACGCGAACCTCGAGAACAACGCGGGCACGGCCGGCGGTGCGCGCGCGGGCGCACCGCGAACGTTCGAGCGCGGGCTCTACTGGATGCAGCTGGCCCTGCAGGCGCTCTCTCCGTGATCGACGACGTCGTTCTTCTCGCCGCTTCGTCGATCCGCGCCCGCCGTCGCGCCGGCGCGGTGGTTGGAACCTGGGCCTGGCAGACCGTGCTCGCGCTCGTCGGAAGCTGGCCGGCCGTGGGGCTCGTCCGGGCCGCCTATGGTGCCTTTCCGTCGGGCGACGCGGCGCTCTGGGAACCGGGCACCCTTCCGCTCCTCGCGCTCATTTCGCGCGAGGCCAACGGCGTCCGGGCCGCGATGGGCACCGCGGGGGCCGTGCTCGTCGCGGGGGCGATCGCGGGGCTCGTCCCCCTCGCGGCGATGATGATCTCGATCGGAAGTGCCGGGCGCGACGGGCGCGCGATAGGCGTCGCGAACGCCCTGGCCCGAGCGGTTCGGATCTTTCGGCCTCTCGGTCTGTTGCTCTTCGCGGTGGTCCTCGCGCAAGGGCTCGCGGTGGCCGCGGCCGTCCTGTTCGGCCAGCTCGTCGAGGCGTGGACCCATCGTTGGCTAGGCGAAGCGCACGCGCAGACGCTCGGGATCGCCGTCGGAGCTGCCCTGATGCCGTGCGTCGTCGCGCTCGGCGTGGTGCACGACTTGGCGCGCGCGGCGGTCGTTCGATTCGGCGTCAGGCCTCTGCAGGCGCTCTCGGCCGGCTGCCAGGTGCTCCGCGCGGCGCCCGTGACCCTCGCGTGGTCATGGGGATGGCGAGCGCTGGCCTCCGTCGTACCCGTTCTCGTCGCGGCCGATCTCGCCGACCACATCGGCGGTCGCGGCGGCGTCGCGCTCGTCGTGCTCGGAGCGATCCATCAGCTGGTCGTCCTTGCCCGCGTCGCTTTCCGGGCCTCCTGGCTCGCCAAGGCGCTCCGGACCGTCGATGTCTCGAAGGTCGGCCCGCTCTCGTTCGTCGATTCAGCGAGCGACTAGGGAGCGATAGAGCTGCTCGTATCGTCGAGCGGGGCGCTCCCACCCGCGATCGAGGCGCATGACGCGCCGGACGAGCGCTTGCCATCGCGGCAGGGTGCGCGCGGCGATCGCGCGCTCCGTCGCCCCGAGGAGCGCATCGGCCGTCGCCTCTTCGAAGAGAAAGCCGGTGCCCGTCTCGAGCTTCGAGTCGCAGTCGACGATCGTGTCGACGAGGCCGCCCGTGGCGCGGGCCACGGGGAGAGCGCCGTAGCGCTGGGCGTAGAGCTGCACGAGACCGCACGGCTCGTATCGGCTCGGCACGAGGACGATGTCGGCCCCCGCGAAGATGCGATGGACCAGCGCCTCGCTCGCCGCGCGCGAGAACACCGCGCGCCGGTGCGACTTCGCGACCGCAGCGTCAATCGCGGCCACGATTCCCGGGTCCCCGTCGCCCGCGACCACGATCTGCGCCTCGGTCCCGCGGAGGAGGCGCGGCATCGCCGACGCGACGATATCGATGCCCTTCTGCTCGACCATCCGCCCGACGCAGGCAACGAGCGGCGCCTGCGCGTCGAGGGGCATCCCGAGCTCTCGCTGAAGGGCTCCTTTGCAGCGCGCTTTGTTGGTCAGATCCTCGGCGTCGTAGCGAGCCGCGATGGCGGCGTCCGTCGCGGGGTTCCAGACGGCGTAGTCGACGCCGTTGAGAATCCCCACCAGACCCGCGCCTCGTTCACGGAGCACCCCGTCGAGCTTGGCCCCGAGCTCGACGCTCTGGATCTCGCGCGCGTACGTCGGGCTCACGGTGGTGACCCCGTCGGCAGTGACGATCCCCTGCTTGAGGAGGTTGATCTGGCCGTAGAACTCGATGCCGTCGACCACGAACGCGTCCCACCCGAGGCCCACCGCGGGAAGCTGGTCCCTCGGAAAGACCCCCTGATGCACGACGTTGTGAATCGTGAGGAGCGAGCGAGTCGCCGCCAGCGCGGGCGTCTCGGTGGCGAGAGCGCGGAGGTAGGTCGGCACGAGTCCCGTCGGCCAGTCGTTGCAATGCATGATGTCTACGGGTCGTCCCGTCAGCGCCCGCTGGCGCACGAGCTCGGTCGCGGCTCGCGAGAATGCGGCGAAGCGAACGGCGTTGTCGGGATAGTCCTCGCCGCGTTCACCGTAGACGCCGGGCCGGTCGAAGAGGCCCGGCACGTCGACGACGACGAGATCGACCTGCGAGGCCAGCCGCCCGTCGAACACCGTCGACTCGAACGTTCGCTCGCCCAGCGTGAACCGGAGCGGGGTGAGTCGCCGGGCAAGCAGCAGGCCCTGCGCCTCGAGCTCGGGAAAGCGCGGTACGACGATGGTGACCGAATGACCCAGCGAGCGCAGCGCTTTGGGCAATGCGGCGGATACGTCCGCGAGCCCACCGACCTTGACGAACGGGGACAGCTCGGTCGTGACGAACGTGATCTCCATCAGCGCGGGGCTTGTAGCACATTCGCATGCCTCGAATGCTTTGAGGCTCGAACCAGGGGCTCCTTGCGGCGCGGCCCGCAACCCCGACGCGCGCCTTGGCTGTCCCGAGCCCACGTTGCGCGCGGGGAGCCGCTCGAACATGATGAGCTCGATCCATGACCCGGCTCCGCATGTTCGACGCGAGGGCGCTCCGCCCGCCGGACGTCGCGGAGGACTCGGTCGTCTCGGTCTTTCGCGTGCCGCCCGAGGTCGCGGGCCAGCGGCTCGACGTGTTCATGCACACCCAGTTGCACCGAACGAGCCGGACCCGCACCCAGGCCATCGTCCGGGCGAGCGCCTACGACGCGTCCGGCCGGCGCCTCAAGCCCAACGACCGCGTGCAGGCCGAGCAGCACATCTTGCTCTGGCGCGCTCCGTGGGACGAGACGCCGGTGCCGGTCGACATCCCGATCCTCTACGAAGACGAGCACTTGCTCGCAGTTTCGAAGCCAGCACTTTTACCCGTTCATCCCACCGCGCGGTATCACAAGAACACGCTCATCAAGGTCCTCCAGGCCTCGCGTCCGGACTGTCCATTTCTCTCGCTGGGCCACCGGCTCGATCGCGAGACGAGCGGGGTCATGCTCGTCTCGAAGTCGCGCGCGTGCGACCGGGCACTCAAGAAGCAGCTCTCCGACCGCGACGACATCGAGAAGACGTACCTCGCCCTCACGTGGGGCGTGCCGGACCGAGGCGACGGAGCGACGACCTTCAGGTGGGAGCGCCGGCTCGAGCTCGATCCGACCAGCGCGCTCCGCGTCAAGATGCGGATCCGCGACGCGCCCGAGGCGCTCTATGCCGCGACGGTCTTTTTCGTCGAGGAAGTGCGTCACGCCGGGGGCCGAGCCTACGCGCGCGTTCGATGCACCCTCGAAACCGGTCGGCAGCACCAGATCCGCGTGCACCTCGCCTCGCTCGGCGCGCCCGTGGTGGGCGACAAGCTCTATGGCCCGGACGACCAGGCGTTCGCGCGCTCGGCCGACAACGAGCTCACCGCAGAAGACCTCACGCAGCTCGAGCTCCCCCGCCACGCGCTCCACGCCGCGCGCCTCGCGCTCAGCCATCCGATCACCGGCCGCTACCTCGCCGTCGAGGCGCCGTTGCCCGCCGACATCGCCGACTTCTGGTCGGGCCTCGAGCCGGGCTAGGCGCGGTCCCGCTCGGTTACATTCCGCGCGGAACCTTGTCCAGATCGAGCTGCTCGAGCGCCACGCGAATGAGTGCGCTGCGGTTCGCCTTCGTCAGACCGCGCGCCTTGAGCTCGTCGACGAGGCCGTCGAGGCGCGCGAGATCGCCGTTGTAGAGGGAGATGCAGATCACCTTGTAGTGGGCGGGCTTCGGCTCGACCTTGCGCGGTCGAGCGCCTCGCGGATCGGCCGCGTAGAACGCGCCGGAGAGCACCCCCTGCACTTCGTCGGCATCGAGCACACGGGCGGCGCCGAGCCCAGTTTCTTCTTCTCGCGCTGCCATTCTTCGTTCCTATTCTCCTTCTCAGGTCCCGACTGCCTGCGCGACCTCGCGGCGATCGCTCGTGGATGCCCCCTCGACCAACCAATCGACCACACGCTGATAGTCCTCGGCCGCGTTCGACTCCGGCGCCATCTCGAAGATCGTCTTGCCCTGCGCGGGTGCCTCCTTGAGGCGCGTCGCCGAGCGAATGGGCGAAAGGACGCGCTCCCCGAAGTGCTCCTTGAGCGCGTCGAGCGCGTCGCGGCAGATGCGCGCG
This sequence comes from uncultured Myxococcales bacterium, assembly GCA_937902985.1. Classification (GTDB taxonomy): domain Bacteria; phylum Myxococcota_A; class Polyangia; order Polyangiales; family Polyangiaceae; genus Palsa-1150. The sequence continues at coordinate 15,378 of CALFNG010000365.1, read as the reverse complement.
CGCGCGTCGTAGAACGTCGGCAAGACGCCGTGGATCTGCACCGGATGATGCAAGAGGGCGTTCACGTTCTTGACCGTCTTGACCACCTGCCGCACGCCGACGAGCGAGAGGAAATCGCACGCGACCGGCACGACGATGCCCTCGGCCGCGACGAGCGCGTTCTGGTTCATGAGCGACAGCGACGGCGAGCAATCGAGGATCACGATGTCGTACGCGTCGAACGCCGACTGCAGGCGGTCGTGAAGGATGCGATCGCGGTTCTGGCGGCCCGCGAGATAGAGCTCCGCGGCGGCCAGGGTCTCGTTCGACGTCACGAGGTCGAGGTTCGGGCGCACGCGAACGGCGGCGGCCTCGGGCCGGACTCCCATGACGAGCACGTGGTAGAGCGTCTTGTCGGCCTTCACTCCGAGGGACACGCCGACGTTACCTTGCGAATCGGTGTCGACCAGCAAGACGCGCAACCCGCGCGAAGCGAGGCCCGCGGCGATGCTGACCGAGGTCGTCGTCTTCCCGGTGCCGCCCTTGTGGTTGAAGATCGCCAGGCGTGACGGCGCGTGGATGGTCCGCCTGGGCCGCTCGGGGAGCCCGGGCGGGGCGACCAGCGCCGGACCCTGCGTGGCCCGCACCGGACGCGCGCCGGGGTCGGCGCCGACGAGCGTCATCGGCGGAGGCAGGCCGGCCGCGACGGCGCCGAGCTTGGCGCCCCCGGCCTCGGCGAGGACCTGCGCGCGGCACTCGTCGGAGCAAGCATGGCGCAGCTCGCCGCGAACGCGAACCACCTGCGACACGAGCTCGACCCGGAATTGCTTGCGGCACGCGGAGCAGGTCGCTCCGCCCGTCGTTTCGCCGCGCATCGCCTTGCCGTGGCAATCCTGGGAGCAGTAGAAGGCGAAGCCGCCCTCCCGCTCTTCCATTTGATAGCGGAACTGGACATCGAACCGCTCCCCGCACACGCTGCAGCCTTCGGTCATCCCAGCCATCGTGATCCCTCAGTAGCCACACCGAAACGCGAAGGGCCAAGAAACTGTCCGGTCCACGTGTGTTTCCTCGCGCGCGTCGACTCGCGTCCCCGTTCCGCGACGGCCCACGCGTTGGCTGCAAGCCCCCAGAGCGAGCGCCGGCGCTCGCTCTGGCTAGTGGCGAAAGTGACGGACGCCCGTCATCACCATCGCTAGCCCCAGACGGTCGGCCGCTGCGATGACGTCCGGGTCTTTCACGCTTCCCCCGGGCTGGGCGACGGCGGTCACGCCGGCGCGCGCGGCGACTTCGACGCCGTCGGGGAACGGGAAGTACGCGTCGGACGCGAGAACGCTTCCGCGCGCCCTCTCGCCCGCCTTCTCGCACGCGATCTGCACGGAGACGACGCGCGACATCTGCCCCGCGCCGATGCCCACCGTGACCTCGCCGGTGGCGAGCACGATCGCGTTCGACTTCACGTGCTTGCAGACGCGCCACGCGAACTCGAGCGACTGGAGCTCCTCGGCCGTCGGCGCCCGCTTGGTCGCCACGCGGCCGCGCGAGACCTCGCCCGCGGCGGTCGCGTCTCGGTCTTGCATCACCAGGCCGCCACCGACCCGCTTGCTCACGGGCGCGGTGTGGCCAGGGCCGAGCCATCCGCCCGTGGCCAGCAAGCGAAGGTTCTTCTTGGCGCGTAGGATCGCGAGCGCCCCCTCGGAGAACGAGGGCGCGACCACGCACTCGACGAACGTCTCGCCGAGGACCCTCGCCGTCGCCTCGTCGACGTCGCCGTTCAGCGCCACGATGCCGCCGAAGGCGCTCAGGGCGTCGGCTTCGCGCGCCATGCGATAGGCGTCCGCCAGCGTCGCCCCGACGGCGACCCCGCAGGGGTTCGTGTGCTTGACGACGACGGCCGCGGGGTGCTCGAACTCGCGCACGGCGTCGAGCGCGGCGTCGACGTCGACCAGGTTGTTGAAGCTGAGCTCCTTGCCCCCCGCGCCCAGGCTCTCGGCGCGCGCGATCGACCCCAGGGGTGCGTCGCGCTCGACATAGAACGCGCCCGACTGGTGAGGATTCTCGCCGTAGCGCAGCCCGTAGGCGCGCTCGAAGGGGAGCGTCAGGTACCTGGGGAAACGCGTTCGTGCGCCGCCGGGTTCGCGCGACGAGAGGTAGGCGCTGATTGCCGCGTCGTACGCCGCGGTGTGGGCGAAGGCCTTCGCGGCCAACTCGGCGCGGGTCTCCGCGGTGGTGTCGCCGAACCGCCCGAGCTCGTCGAGGACACGGCCATAGTCCTGCGGATCGCAGACGATCGTCACGCGGGCATGGTTCTTCGCCGCCGAGCGGAGCATCGAAGGGCCCCCGATGTCGATGTTCTCGATGATGTGCGCGTGCGACGAGGCCGGGTCGGCGGCGACTCGCTCGAACGGGTAGAGGTTCACGACCACGAGATCGATCTCGCGCGCGCCGAGGCGAGCGACGTCGCCCCGGTCTTGCTCGCCGCGCGACAAGATCCCGCCGTGAACGCGGGGGTGGAGGGTCTTCACCCGCCCGTCCATGACCTCGGGCGACCCCGTGTAGTCCTCGACCGTCTCGACCGCGATGCCGTCGGCGGCGAGCGCCTTCGCGGTGCCTCCGCTCGACAAGATGCCGACGCCGCGCGCCGCGAGCTCACGCGCGAACGACGCGAGACCCGTTTTGTCGGAGACGGAGACGAGAGCCGTACGAATCGCCATGCCGGGCGCGGTAGCACTGCCCCGGCGCCGCGGTCAACGGGCGTGCGATCAGACGAGATCGAGGTCCTCGGCGACGAAGGCGTCCACGTTGACCTCGACGCCCACGGGCGCGTCGGCCTCGTCGGGGATCGCCTCCGGCTCTTCGGACTCGTCGAGCTCGTCCTCGCCGCCCTCGTCCGACTCCTCGTCGGCTTCCTTCGTGAGGATCGGGAGGCGGCGCTTGCCGGTCGGACCCTCGTCGACGTAGTCGCGAAGGGTCGACATGTCCCGGAGCGCGGCGAGCTTCGCCAGCCCCTTGACCTCGACCTGCCGGATGCGCTCGCGGGTGAGGTTCATGATGGCGCCCACCTCCTCCAGCGTCGTGCCGCCGCGGTCGGCGACGTCGAGCGCGCACGTCTCCGTCATTTCCCAGACCTCGAGATCGGGGAAGTTCAGCTTGATCGCGCCCGTTCGAGCCGACACGTCGAGATAGAGGTGGTGCTTGCAGGAGACGAAGGGGCACGGCCTCGCGCCGCCCACGCAGTCCGCGCGCGTCTCGGGGTGCTCAATGTCGTTGACCTCGGGGTAGAGGAGCCTCCCGAGCTCGAGGTCTCGCTTCGTCATCCGCTTGACGCTGATCGTCTTGGCGCGGATCGGGCGCTTGCGACGCGAGCGGCGCTGCTCGCGCGTCACCGGTGAGGGAGCCGACGCGGCGTCGATGGCCAGGGCTCCCTCGACCAGGAGCTCTGGGCCCTCGCTCTCCTCGACGGCCACCGACTGCGCGTTGTTCGGATCGTACTTCGAATCCATCCTCGGCTCCCTCTCGGCGCATCGCCGACAAAGCTGCTCCCAGGCCGACTCGCCCGCGACAACCGCAACGCCGTCGGCACCGGACGATCCACCGCATCACCGTCTACCGTCTGAGCCGCGGCTCCGGGCGCCCCGCCCGCCAGAAGCCCTGCGCTCGCCACGCAAGCAGGCAAGAAAAAAGCTCGTCGACTCTCCGTTCAGAGCGACAACCGCCGCACGATCGTTGAGTTGTCCGCACGGTATTCCAATGGAAAGATCGGGGTCAATCCATCGTTTTGCTTTTTTTTGAGCTTTTCCATTATGGAACTCGTTTCGCGTGGTTAGATCGTCGGCGTGACAATCAATGTCCGTACGGAGGCTCGCGCGGCGCGCGAATCGGCCGCCGCGAGAGCGCGCCTTGCCGCGAGCGGCTCGCGCGGCCTATCTTCAGCCCGCAGTGCGCGTCATGCCGCCGGAGCGTCGCGATCCCAGGCTGCCCACCACGCACGACGTCGCGGCACGCGGCGCGCGGATCCGCTTCGTGGAGATCGGTGAGGGGCCTCCCCTCGTTCTCGTCCACGACTACCTCGCCAGCCGCGTCGCGTGGGACGACGTCTTGCCCGGCCTTTCGGCGCGCTTCCGGGTCATCGCCCCCGATCTCCCGGGCTTCGGCGAGAGCGAGAAGCCGCCCCCGAGCCGCTACCGATACGATTTCGACGCCTTCTGCGAGTCCCTCGTCGATCTCATCGCAGCGCTCGGCTTCGGGCGCGTCTCGCTCTGCGGCCATGCGATGGGCGGCGCCGTCGCGCTCACCGTGGCTGCGACCTACGCCCACGTCGTCGACAAACTGGTGCTCGTGAACCCGCTCGTCTATCCGCCACGCCCCGATGCGCTCTCGCGTCTCGCCGCGGTCCCGATCATCGGCCCGTTCATGTTCAAGCAGCTCTACGGGCGCACGCTCTTTCGCAGCCGGTTCCTCGACGGCGGGCAGACTGTCAGCGACGGCGTCGCGTCGGGTCGGGTGGATCATCTGTTCGACCTCTTCGACGTTCCGGCCGCGCGTGAGGCCGCGTACGCCACGATGCGCGCCATGCTCGACACGCGACCGCTGACGGCGAGCGTGCCTCGCGTGAGCGCGCCGACCCTCGTGGTGTGGGGTCGCTCGAACCGGTCGGCGCCCGTAGAGCAGGGCCGGCGCCTCGCGCGGGAGCTGGGCGGCGCGCGCTTCGAAGTGTTCGATTGTGGCCGTTCCCCCGCCGAAGAATGCCCGGAGGCGTTCACGCGCGCTGTCGTCTCGTTCCTCGCGAACGACGCGGGGGGCTGAAGCGTGCGCATGACCTTGCTCCACCCCGTCGCCGACCCGGTCGCCGAACGCGCGCGACCTCTCTGCGAGGGGTGAATGACGCGCGGGCACGCAAGCGCGGGCTCGAGGTTTCTGGCGAACCGCTCGGCGCGGGTCGGCGGAGCCATCGTGGCGGCGCTCATCGCGTTCGCGCTCGTGGGTCCCCTCGCCGCTCGCCACGGCCCCCTCGAGAGCGACTTCGTGCGCGGCATGGCCGCCGAAGGCGTACCGGTCGGGCCGAGCGCGTCGTACCCGCTCGGGGCCGACCGACTCTTTCGCGACGAGCTCGCGCGGGTCGCCTTGGCCGGCCGCATCTCGCTCGTCATCGCGGTGTCCGCCACGATGATCGCGAGCGCGCTCGGAGCGGCCATCGGGATCGTCGCAGGCTGGTCCGAGGGCCGGCGCTTCCGCGTGCCGTGGGCCACCCTGCTCGGCCTCGCCGGGGCCGTCGTGGCCGCAGCGCTCGGCCACGCGGGGCTCGCGGCGGCCGCGATCGTGGTGGCCTCGATCGCGGCGAGCAGGCGCGGCGCCGCGGGGCCGCGCGTCGACGTCGACGGCGGCCTCATGCGCCTCGTCGACGTCATGCTCGCCTTTCCGTTCGTCTTGCTCGTCATGGCGATCGGCGCGGCGCTCGATCGCACGAACGCGGTGACGATCTTCGTGACCCTCGGCGCGACCGGCTGGGTGGGCATCGCGCGCGTGCTTCGAGCCAAGACGATGCAGGTCCGGGCGTCCGAGTACGTCGAGGCATCGCGTGCGCTGGGACAATCCACCGTGAGGCTGATGCTCAAGCACGTGCTCCCGAACGTGGCGGGCACGCTCGTCGTGACGGCCACGGTGCAGGTCGCACAGATGATCGTGGCAGACAGCGTCCTCAGCTACCTCGGCCTCGGCATCTCGCCCCCGACGCCGACGTGGGGACGGATGCTCTTCGAAGGCCAGGACGACTACCTCGCGGCGCCGTGGCTCGTCGCCGTGCCGGGTACGGTCATCGTCCTCGCGGTCTGGGGCTTCAACATGCTCGGGGAGGGCCTGCGCGATGCGCTCGATCCCCGGGAGACGTAGCGCCCGGGGCTCAGCGGTCGCGGGGATCGCAACCGGCACGTCGATGGCGGCGCTCGTGGCGATGCTCGTCGGGTGCCGCGCCGAGCTCGCGCCTCCGATCCCCACGGCCTCCAGCCGCGACACCGAGGCCCGGCGCGGAGGGACGCTGCACCTCGCGTCCATGGCCGACATCCGCGGCCTCGATCCGGCCGGCCCCGCCGACGGCCTGTCGGGGGCAGCGATGCACCTCATCTTCGCGGGGCTCGTCGATTTCGACGAGCACGGCCGGATCCTGCCCGACCTCGCCGACCACTGGGAGCTCGCCGACGCCGGCACCACCTATCGCTTCGTGCTCCGCGAAGGCGTCCGCATGCACGACGGCGAGGAGCTCACGGCGGCCGACGTGAAGCGCTCGATGGAGCGGGCTCTCCACCCTTCGAGCCCCGATCCCAACGCGAGCTACTTCGATGGGATCGCGGGCTACGCGGCGTACGCCAGCGGTCGCGCCGAGCACCTCGACGGCGTGGTCGTCGAGGGCCGGTACGTCGTCTCGTTTCGTTTGAGCCAGCCCGACGCCACGTTCCTCTCCGTCCTCGCGCTGCTCTCGCCGAGGCCCGTCTGCAAGACGGGCGGCGACCGCTATGTCGACACCTGGCTGCCCTGCGGCGCAGGACCCTTCAAGCTGCTCGCGGGGCGATGGCAGCGAGGCGCGAGCCTGCGGCTCGAGAGGCACGACGGGTACTTCCGCGCCGGCCTGCCCTACCTGGACGCGGTCGAGTGGACCTACAACGAGCAGCCGCTCGCGCAGCGCTTCGGGTTCGAGGCCGGCGAGGTAGACCTCTTGCGGGAGATGACGCAGGCCGACCAGACCCGCTTCGCGAGCGACGCTCGCTGGAGGCCTTTCGGGACGAGGGACGCCGACGTGTCCCTCTACGGCGAGGCCATGAATACGAGGGTGCCGCCGTTCGACAACGTCGAAGTGCGCCGCGCCGTCGCCGCCGCCATCGACCGCGAGCACTACCGGCTCCTCAAGCCCGGCTACGTGACTCCCCTCACGCAGCCCATCCCGCGGGACATCCCCGGCCACGACCCCGACCTCCCGTGCCAGCGCTACGACCACGCCGCCGCGCTCGAACACATGCGCCTCGCCGGCCTGCCCTACGATCCGGCAACGGGCCTCGGCGGCTGGCCGAAGCCGATCGAGTATCTCCTGTACGACAAGGGTCTGCCCGTCTGGACGGCCCAGGTGCTAAAGCAGGAGCTTGCGTCGATCGGCCTCCGCATCGAGCTCCGCCTGGTGAGCTTCCCCGCGTTCCTCGCGATACAGCAGCGGCCCGGCGGCGCGGCCATGTCCCTGGGCAGCTGGTCGATGGACTACCCCGACCCGAGCTCGTTCTTCGAGCCTCTCTTCACGTCGGGCGCGATCGGCGCCGAGTCGAGCAGCAACGCCGCCTTCTTCTCGAACCTCCGCTTCGACGACCTCGTCGCGCGAGCTCACCGCGAGCTCGACGCCGAGCGGCGGCGGACGCTCTACGACGAGGCGAGCTCCATTCTGTGCGACGAGGCGCCGTGGGCGTTCACGTTCTCGTACCACTGGTTCGAGGAGCGCCAGGCCTACGTTCGCGGCCCGGTGTTCAACGCGGTCTGGATCGTCGATCCGACGCGCACGTGGCTCGACCGAGCCGGCTCTCCGGCGGGTTCCACGCTCGGCTCGTCGAGCGTCGGGAGCGGCCGATGACGCTCTTCGAATTCCTCGCGCGCCGCTTCGCGTGGAGCCTCGGGGTCGTCTGGGCGGTCGTGTCGATCGCGTTCGTCGTCAACGTGCTCATCCCCGGCGACGCGGCGCGCCTCGTCGCCGGTCCGCAAGCGCGGCCCGCGGACGTCGTGCACATCCGCGAGCAGCTCGGTCTCGATCGCCCGCCGCTGGTGCAATACGCCCGGTTCTGGGCGAGGCTCGTGCACGTCGGTCCACGTGAGCGTCCACGTGAGCGTCCACGTGAGCGCGGCGGCGATCACACGAGCTGCGCCGTCGCGATTCCGCTCGGGCGAGCCGCGGTGCACGTCGACTTCGGTAAGAGCTTCCAGATGCGCCAGCCCGTGGTCGACGTCATCGCGGAGCGGTTGCCGCGCACCCTCGCGCTCGCTCTCGCCGGCATGCTCCTCCAGCTCGTCTTCGGAGCGGCGACCGGAGTTCTCGCGGCCACGTACCGGGGGACGTGGATCGACCGGGGCCTGGTCGGAATGAGCCTGCTCGGCGTCAGCGCGCCCACGTTCCTCATCGCGCTCGTGCTGCAACTCGTGCTCGCCCGGGAGCTTCGCTGGCTGCCGCTCGACGGGTACGGCACGACCCTCGGCGAACACGCGCTTTGCCTGGTGCTACCGGCCACCACCCTCGGTATCTACGGAGCCGCGTACTACACGCGTCTCGTCCGAGACGAGATGATCACCCTCCTGGCCGCCGACTGGGTTCGCACGGCGCGCGCAAAGGGTCTCTCCGCTTCGCGCGTCGTGCTCCGCCATGCGCTCCGAAACGCGCTCATGCCGGTGGTGACGGCGGCAGGCCTCGACTTCGGCGCGCTCATGGGCGGGGCCATCGTGACCGAGACGGTCTTTCGATGGCCGGGCCTCGGCCAGTTGAGCGTCAACGCGATGCTGAACCGTGACAGCCCCGTGGTCTCGGCATGCGTGATCGTCACGTCGGCCGCGATCGTCGCCAGCAACGTCGTCGTCGACCTGCTCTACGGGCAACTCGACCCTCGCGTCAGGGACGCAAGAGCAGGCGGCACTCGCTGATGTTCGGCGTGTGCGCGCGCGCAACGCAGTTGCGGTACGCGTCGCGGGCGCCGGCCAGGTTGCCTGAACTCTGACACGCCGCGCCGAGCGTGAGCCACGCGTCTGCGTCGTCGGGGTTTGCCGCCACCGCCTGGTGGGCGAGCGCCAGCGCGCGCGTCGTGGCTCCCCGCGCGAGCGCTCGGTTCGCGAGGATCACGAGCGATCCCGTCGCCGGGTCGTGACTGTCGATCGCCGTCTCCTGGGCCGGGGGCCCCCGCGTGCCCGCGACGGGCGCCGGGATCGTGGCGGGTCCGGACGGCGGCGCGAGACCGGACCGGGAGTCTGGCGCCGCGGCGGGCGACATGGACGACGCCGGGACATCGGGCGCCGCCTGCGCCGCGCTCGCTGCGCTCACAGTCGCTGCGGGCGGCACGGGCGCCGGCGGCGTGATGGCCGGCCACGATGGCATTGGCGGGGCTTCGGCGGCGCCAGTGCTGTCGGGGCGTGACCGCGCCTCGTCGGCGAGCTGTTCCTGGTGGGCCTGCATCGCGCGCAGTCCGCCCGCCACCACGAGAACGACCGCCAGCGCGACAACCACAGCGACGATGGTCTTGGCCGAGCGGCTGACCTGTCGAGGGACGCCGGGAATTCGCCCGCCATGACCCGCGTCGGCAGCCTGCGCCGCGAGCAACGCGTCGCCGGCGTCGTGCTCCTCGATCGCCCCGCGTGCCGAAGTTCCCATCTTGCCCTTCGGAACCGGCGGCTTCGCGAGCCGCGCTCGCGTCGGCGGGGCGGTAGTCCGTTCCGGCGCAGGCGGCGAGAAGCCGCTCGGGGACGGGTCGGCCTCGGACCCCGCGGCTCCCGTGAGCTCTGGAGCGATCATCACGGAAGGGATGTTCTTCTGACTCTCGCGCTCGCGCGTTGCCGACGGCGGCGGACGCGGGCCGTCGCTGATCCCGTTGGACCCTGGCGCGGGGCCCCCGTAGGTAGGGTGGGACGGCGCGGGGGCGGGCTCGCGCAACGAGGCGGGCCCAGGCACCGGTTCACGGGTGGACGCAAGCGCGGGCGCCGGTACCGGCTCGGGAGCCGCGGCTGGCGGCGGGGGCATCCAATCGGGGGCGGCCCTCGCCGGCGGCGGAGGGCGCAGCGTCGTCGGGTCGGCGCCGGGCACCACGGCCATCTTGCCGCTCGACGTGATGTGGGTCTGCCCGCTGTCGCGCTCGATGGCCGTGGGCACGACCTCTTCGACCGCCGGCGCCTCCGGTTTGAGGACGAGGAGGCCCTCGAAATAGAGCTTCGTGATGGTCGACAGGGTCGACAGATCTTCGAACGGCGAGTCGTCGACGACCTGCGAGAGCGTGCGCTCGGCGTCGAAGAGCCTCAGGATCCCGTTCAGCTCGTCGGGAATCTCGTTCAGCCGCTCGAGCAGTTGCTGGTGATCGATCTCGAAGACGGTGGTCAGCGGAGGCAGCTGCTCGCAGAGGCGACCCCACTCGTCGACCCGCCGCATGCCCTCCATGAGGATCGCCTGGGTCGAGCCGCCGATGACGTCTTCGTTCCCGATCGTCTTGAACTCGACCTCGAAGGCCGCTTCGTTCCAGATGAGCGTCCGGTAGATGGCCTCTTCGCCCCGCAGCCGCCCGAGCTCCGCGTCGACCACCTTGCCGTCGCGAAAGTAGATGTGCGCGTCCTGGATGCCGCCGTGCAGGTGGCAGACGCCGCTCTTGCGCGACACCTCGAAGGTCTGCAAAAGGTCGACGACCGCCATGTCTTGCGTCGACCCCGAGAAGCGCGTTCGCCCGGCGAGCGACGTCCGGTTGGCGGTGATGTTCTCCTGGGTCCGCCGGGCGAGAAGCAAGTTCACTCGGGCGATGAGCTCGCGCACGAAGATCGGCTTCGTGAGGTAGTCCTCGACCCCGAGCTCGAGCCCCCGGATCTTGTCTTCGATCGATTTCTGGCTGGTGAGAAAAACGACCGGGATCGAGGACCACTCGGGCCGTTCCTTGAGCTTTCGGACCAGGGTGTACCCGTCGAGCTTGGGGAGCCGGGTGTCTGTGAGCACGAGGTCCGGGGTGAGCGACTCGATCTTGGCGAGCGCGTCGAGCCCGTCCGTAGCCGTGGTCACGCTGTAGCCCGCCTTTTTCAGGCTGACTTCGAGCACGCGCACGCTGCGGGGATCGGCGTCGACGAGAAGCAGTTTCTGCTTGGCCAAGACGGGTAAGAGAGCATGGAAGGCCCATGCGTGCGGTGTCAAGCACGCGCGCGCGAAGCGCCCGTCGAGCGCCCCTAATGCTTCGCCGCGAACGGGTCGCCCACGTCGTCGAGGTCCGAACCCACACGGGGAGCCTCGGCGGGGGTCGGGCGCTTCCGGGGCGCCGAAGACGCGCCTCCTCCCGCTCCCGCGTCGGCCGCGTGGCGTTCACCTACACCAGGCGCGGGCGGCGCGGCTGCCTGGACGGGCCGGACGGGGGGAGCGCTTGGCGCGGGAGCGGGAGCGGGCGGCGAGGACACCGAGGGGACCGCGAGCCCCGACGCGGGAGCGTCGGCCGCGGGGGTCGAGCCCCGCGACCCCCGCCGGTACGCGGCGCCCAGAATGGCGAGCGCTGCGCTCGTGACCACGGCGACGGCCACCCACGCCCAGGCGGGTGCCCTCGTTCGCCCCGCTCCCGGGACCTCGAGGGGTTCGCGCATCTCTTCGAAGGTCGGGAGCTCGAGCGTATTGGCCCCGTTTGCCGGCTGCGGCCACGCGCTCGACCCCCCGCTTCGCGGAGCGGGCCCGCCGCCGCCCCCGGCGCCGCCCGGAGACCACGAGCCCGACGGCGTCGGGGGCGTCCCGTCGTCTCCGCTGAGCTGGACGAGCTGGTCAATCGCCAGAACGACTTCGTCCATGGACGCGTAGCGGTCGTCGGGGCTTTTTTCGAGGCACTTGAGCGTGATCGCTTCGAGGGCCCCGAGATCCTTGGCCGTCTCGGTCACCTGACTCGGCGGCAGGGGCTTGACGAACATGTGTTGCGTCAAGACGCCCATGTACGTGTCGGCCTCGAACGGGACGTGTCCCGTGAACATCTCGTACATGATCACGCCCAGCGAATAGATATCGGCGCGCTGGTCGATCTCCTGGCCGCTGGCCTGCTCGGGCGACATGTAGTGCGGCGTTCCAAAGACGACCCCGGCCCGCGTCACGCGGCGCGTGCCGACGATCTTCGCGGCGCCGAAATCGACCACGCGCACGTCGGCCCCGTAGCTGAGAAGAGCCAGCGATCGACTGCGCTCGGGGTCGTCGGCGGCGGTGATGTCGCGCGACCCGCCCACGAGAAAGACGTTGTCCGGCTTGAGATCGCGATGCACGACGCCCGCCGCGTGCGCGGCCGCCAGGGCCCCGGCCACTTTGCGAAGGATCCGCGCGGCGCGCGCGGCGCGGAGCGGCCCCCCCGCCTTGATCAGCTCGCCGAGCGTGTGGCCGGTCAGGAGCTCCATCACGAAATACGGGACGCCGTCGGGCATCCGCCCGAAATCGGTGATCTGCACGACGTTGGGGTGCTTCACGCTGGCCGTCGCCTTGGCCTCGAGGATGAAGCGCGTCGCGAGCTCGGCTTCGTGCGCCAGCTCGGGCCGGAGGACCTTCATGGCGAACGGCCGGTCGAGCGCGGCGTGACGCACGTGATAGACGCGCCCCATCCCTCCCTCGCCGAGGATCGACACCACGTCGTAACGACCGTCGACGCGCGTGCCGACCAGCGGATCCGCGAGCGGATCGAACGGCGACGCCTCGAGCTTCACGCCGTCGAAAGGGCAGAACGCCGCGTCGCGCGAGAACCGGTACTTGCACGTCGGGCAGACCGTCACCTCGCGACGGATGTTGACGGTCTTCTTAGTCGACGTCGTTTCCATCCGGCGCACTCGAGTCGACGACGTGCGTGCCGAACGGCGCGCCCGCGTCGGGTGAAACGCAGACCCCTTGCGGGCAGGTCAGGCCATCGATGCAGTCGCTCGGGCGGGTGCAGGGACCGCCGGGGCCGATCCCTGGCGAGTCGGCGCCGCACGAGGGGCCATGGAGCGCGCCCAGGCCAACGGCGAGCAGCAAGGCCCTGGGCGACGCAAGAAACGACACGACGGCGGACCTTACCTCAGCCTGAGTCTACCCGGCAGGCGCAGGCGTCGCGAGAGCCGGCGTGCCACAGCCAGAGCAGAACTTGGCAGTGCCGCCGAGCTCGAGCCCGCAGCCGCTGCAGAATTTCTTCTGGATGACCAGGGCCCCGCCGCACTCGGCGCAGAACTTCCCGCCCGGCTGCCTTGCGCCGCATTTGCCGCAGGTCACCTGCGTACCCCCCGGAGAGAACGTGGGAGGAGGAGCCTGCGGCGTGAGCCCCCCGGCCATGGCGTTGCCGACGCCCATGCCCACGGCCATCTGCGCGCCGATCCCGGCGAGACCTCCGCCCACCCCGTGCTCGGCCATTCCCTTGCCGGCCCCGATGACGGCCTGACCCGCGGCGTACGCCTGGTAGCTCCCGGCCAGCTCTTTGACGTAGCGCGAGTCCTGGCCGAACTGCTGATCGAGCTGGAACTGCTTCGCCTGCGCGTCGGCCGCGGCGCCGGCCACGCCGATCTGCCGGACCTTCACTTCGCGCTGGGCCTTCGCGATCTCGGCGTTCGCCGCGACGAGCCGCTGCCGGTCTTGATCGCTGAAGTTGATGTTGAACGTTCCCACCTGGAGGATGCGCACCCCGATGTCGTTGAGATCCGGCGCGTGCGCGACGAACGCGGCGGCGAGCTTGGTGGTCAGGGAGACCGCCTGAAGCAGGCTCTTTCCCTCGGCGTCGCACAGCTCGCCGAGGGTGGTCTTCACCCCGTTCATGAAGAGGCCCTTGATCCAGCCGAGCACGGCGTCGTTGTCGCCCGCCGCGGCCTGGCCGGAGTAGCCGACGACGAAGCGCACCGGGTCGACGACCACGACGCTCATTTCGCCGAAAATTCGCGGCTGAACTTGCTCGCCCGTGAGCGGGTCGATCATGTCGCCGATGGGACCGCCGAAGGGCACGCTGCGCACCGGCACGGTCTTCACGAAGTAGACCTCGGCGATGAAGACCTGGCCGCCGGTGTAGTTCGTGACGATCGAGTTCAAGAACGGGATGTTCTGGGTGTCGAGCGTGACGCGCCCGGGCGCGATGACCCCGACCACCCGACCGTCCCGGAAGAACACGGCGCACTCGTCGCTGTCGACGGTGAGCTGCGAATGCATCGGGATGTTCTGGTCGGGGTGCTTGTAGACAATGAGGCTTTTCAGCGGGTCCGGCCGCGCGACCATCATCTCGCGAACGCCATTGCGAACGAAGTCGAAGACACCCATGCCCACCAGAGTAATTCTTCGCCGCCGCGAGAGCTACGACGACTTCCTAGCGGTATGCTCCTGAGAGCCCCGCGTGGATCCCGCAGTCTCGATCGACAGCCTCTCTCCCGTCGCCCGGAAGATGGTCGACGCCGCGTCGCCGGCGCCGATGCGGCAGATGGCCGCGAAGGGCGTCGCGCCCGGCCTCAAGCCGGCCGAGGCCCTCACCGTCATTGCGCTCCTGTCGGAGTCGGCCGACGACGCCGTCGCTGCGACCGCGCGGGCGACGCTCGGGAGGCTCCCGGACCCGATCCTCAGGGGCGCCCTCGCCGGCGATCTCGCGCCCGGGGTCCTCGCGCTCCTCGCGCCGACCTACGCGAAGAACCTCGCCGTCATGGAGAGGATCGTCGCTCACCCGGCGCTCCTTCCCGAGACTGTCGTGCTCATCGCGTCGCTCGCGAGCGAATCGGTCGCCGAGCTCGTGGCGACCAACGAGCGGCTCCTCCTCGCTCACCCCGAGATCATCGAGAAGCTCTACATGAACAAGGCCACGCGGATGTCCACCGCGGACCGCGTGCTCGAGCTGGCCGTTCGCAACAAGGTCGAGCTCAAGGGCATTCCCGCCTACAAGGAGGCCGCGGCGGCGATCGGCCAGGAGCTCGTGGCCGAAGCCACGGCCGAGCGCAACCCCGACGACGTGCTCTACGTCGAGACCGAAGCCATCGCCAAGGCGATCGTGGTCGATCCGTCCGTCGAAGACACCCACCGGCTCGACGAAGAGACGGGCGAAGAGGTCGTGGAGGAGAAGTTCCTCCCGATCCACGCGCAGCTCGCGATGATGACGATCTCGCAGAGGATCCGGCGCTGCATGCTGGGCAACGCCGCCGAGCGACTGATCCTCGTTCGCGACTCGAACCGCCTGGTGGCGGCCGCCGCCATCAAGAGCCCCGGAATTCAAGAGAACGAAGTCGTGCGCATCGCGGCGAGCCGGAACGTGTCCGACGACGTGCTTCGCATCATCGCGCTCGACCGCGAGTGGACGCGGTCGCACCAGATCAAGCTGAACCTGGTGCAGAACCCGCGCACGCCGTTCGCCTTCTCGGCCAAGCTGATATTGCACCTGCGCGAGCACGAGCTGAAGGCGCTGGCCCGGAGCAAGAACGTGACGGGCGCCGTCTCCACCGCGGCGAGGCAGCAGCTTTCGCGGCGAAACGTCGAGGGGTAGAGGCTCGGATCACACGGGTGAGTGCGCCTCACTGTCCTCGGTGCAGCGACATGCCCGCGTGTCCATGCTGGGCTTCCCGGTCGGGTGATGCGACTTTTGCTGTCGAGAATCTCGCTCGATGAAGCACGGGTCTACAAGATGCCAAGTCGTTCATGTCGCTCCATGCAATTGGGTGGAGCGACATGCTCAGCCTCGCATGTCGCTCCGCACG
>CALFNG010000364.1 GCA_937902985.1 uncultured Myxococcales bacterium | reverse complement strand
AACGGAGCGTCAGCTCGACCGCGCCGGCCGCGTCGAGCGGGCCGGCCGCTCGCAATCACGACGGGGCGCTCGGCGCGGGCGCGACGCCGGCGATCCGGGGACCGAAGATCCCCGAGGCCCTTCGCAAACAGCTTCAGGCGCGCCTCGATGCGCGGGTCGAGGCCGACGTCGTGCAGGAGAAGGGGCTTCGCGGAGAGGCCATCGATCTGCTCACGAAGTTCGTCGGCGAGACGCCGCGCGAGGCGCGCGAGATGCCCGAAGCGCTCGTTCGCCTGGGCGAGCTCCAGTGGGAGAACGCGCGCGACGGCTTCGTCGACAGCTTCCAGGCGTGGGAAAAGAGGCCCGTCGACCAGCGGGGGCCGGCGCCGGAGCTCGAATACAAGGTGCCGCGCGACCTCTTCGCGAGGGTGCTCCGCGACTACCCGTGGTTCGACCAGTACGATCTCGCTCTCTACGTCGACGGGTTCCTCGCCTACGAGCAGGGCAAAGAGGACGAGGCGCGTGATCGCTTCGAGCGAATCCTCAAAGACTATCCGCAGAGCCGCTTCGTGCCCGACGCCCACATGGCGAAGGCCGAGGCGATCTTCAACGGCAAGTTCGACTACGCCGGCGCCCTCTCGGAATACGAGAAGGTGCTGACGTTCAAGGAGCACATCGACCCCGCGCTCTACGGGCTCGCGCTCTTCAAGAGCGCCTGGTGTTACTGGCGCCTCGGGAACAACGACGAGGCGGCGCGGCGGTTCATCGGCGTCTTCGAGGCGACCGACGACAAGGCCGGCGAGAGCCCCGGCGGCAAGGGCATGAACGCCGCCACGCGCCGGCAGCTCGACGAGCTGCAGGGCGAGGCGCTCCGGTACATCGTGGAGGTGTTCACCGAAGACGAGAAGAACACCGCGCAGGATCTCTACAACTTTCTCACGAAGATCGGCGGCGAGCGCTTCAGCGGCAAGATCGTGCGCGCGCTCGCGGAGCAATATTACGACCAGGCGCACTACGAGCGCGGCGTCGAGGCCTACGAGCTCCTCCTCAAGCTCGAGCCCACGAGCCGCGACGCCGGGAAATGGGTGCTCCAGATCGCGGCCGGATACACCGCCATCGATGACTACGGCCGCGTGAAGGCGACGTTCGAGCGCGCCATCGCACAATACACCGTCGGCGGCCCCTGGTCGCACACGCAGGGAGACACGGCGAACGTCGCGGCGACGACGGCGGCCATCGAGAAGACGCTGCGCGAAGACGCGCTGGCGCTGCACGCGCGGGCGCAACGAGACAAGGCGAGCCGCGCGGAGTTCGAGGGCGCGGCGGGCCTCTACGACGTCTACCTGACGAAGTTCGCCTCCGAGCCGAAGGCGTATCTGGTGCACTTCGACCTGGCGGAGATCGACTTCTTTCGCCTCAACAAGAACCTCGACGCCGCCACGCATTACATGGCGGCGGCCGAGACGATCCCCGCCACCGAGACCGCCGGCCCGCTCGCCACGATGCGCCACGACGCGCTCTACAACGCGCTCGTCGCGCTGTCGCGCGAGATGGACGGCGCGGCCGCGTCGCGCCCCAAGGACGCGGCCAAGACGGGGGCGGCCGCAGGCGCCGCGAACGACTCCTTCGCCAAGGCCGCCGACAAGTACACCGAGGCGCTCGATCTCTACGCTCAGTTCTACCCGAAGGACCCCGAGCTGCCGGCGATGTTCTACCGGCAGGGCCGCTACTACTTCGACACGGGCAACTACGACGCTGCGGTGAAGATCCTCGGCATGCTGCTCGAGAAGTTCCCGAACGCCGAGCAGTCGCGCGACGCGGGCGAGACCCTTCTCGAGTCGTTCAACCGCGCGAAGAACTACGAGAACATCGAGACATGGGCGCGGCGGCTCAAGGCGCTGCCGAGCTTCAGCGCGCGGGCCCAGCAGGAGAAGCTCGAC
The DNA here is from genome assembly GCA_937902985.1 of uncultured Myxococcales bacterium. Classification (GTDB taxonomy): domain Bacteria; phylum Myxococcota_A; class Polyangia; order Polyangiales; family Polyangiaceae; genus Palsa-1150. Next base: position 13,825 of record CALFNG010000364.1, on the reverse strand, counting down.
GCGCTGATCGTCGTGGCGGTGTTCAAGCACGGCGAGCAGGCCGCCGCGGCCGGCGATCATGCGGGGGCGGCGAGCGCGTACCTGCGCGCGGCCCGCGAGTTCCCGAAAGACTCGCGCGCGGCGCAGGCGTGCGTGAACGCCGAGCAAGAGGCGAAGCTCGCTGGCGACGCCAAGACGCTGCAAGAAGCCGCGACGCTCGCCATGGGTCCCGAGTACCGCGAACGGCCCGAGTCGCCGTCGGGCGCGTGGATCGCGACGACGACGCTCCAGGCCATGGGCCTCTTCGGCGAGGCGGCCGACATCGCCGAGCAGATGGCGGCGCTGGGAGACCGCCCCAACTACGCCAGGTTCGATCACGAGAAGGACGCCGCCTACAACGCCGTCGTCTTGCGCGAAGCGACCGGCGCCCACGATCGCGCCGTGGCCGACGGCAACAAGTTCCTCGCCACGTACGGCTCGAGCGCCGAGGCCGACGAGGTCGTATTTCAGATGGGCCGCGCGCACCAGAACGCCGGTCACGCAAAGGACGCGGCCGAGCTCTACAAGCGCTACCTGTCGCGCGCGAAGAACCTCGACCATCGCGCGCAAGGGCTCGTCTTGCTGGCGCAGGCGCAGATCAAGAGCGGCGACGATCGCGGGGCCGAGGCGTCGCTGGCCGAGGCCGTGAGCCTGGGCAAGCGCGGCGGGCGCGATCTCGGAGCAGACGGCAAGTACGCGGCCGCCCACGCGCGGTACATGCAGGGCGAAGCGATCCTGGCCAGGTTCGAGAAGATCCAGATCCAGGGCGACGTCAAGCAGCTCAAGGCGCGCCTCAAGCAGAAGACCGAACTCCTCAAGGACGCGGCGAAGGTGCTCCTCGACTGCGTGTCCATGAGCGTCGCCGAGTGGACGACCGCGGCCCTCTATCAGATCGGCCACATGTACGAGGCCTTCGCCAAGTCGCTACGCGATTCGCCGCCGCCGTCCGAGGTGAAGACGGAAGACCAGAAGGCGGACTACCAGTCGCAGATCGAAGAGTTCGCCGTACCGATGGAAGAGCGGAGCCTCGACGCCTACGAGAACGGCTGGAAGGAGGCGACCAAGCTCGGCATCTACAACCAGTGGACGGCCAAGATGCGCGACGCGCTGGGTCGCCTGAACAGCGAGCTCTATCCGCCCTTCAAGGAGACCGGCTTCGAAGTCCGCTCCCAGGCCCCCCTGCCGATGCCCGCCCTCATCGACGCCCCCCACCGAGCCGACCCCGCCCCCGCCGCGGAGCGAAAATGACGCTCGGCAGAAGAGACCGAAAAGGCGCAAAGACGCAAAGCTCTTGGTTTTTTCATCCCCAATACTTCGCGACTTCGCGTCTTTGCGGTTTCTCCCTCTTCTTTTGCCTGGTGGCGCTGAGCGGGTGTGGGGGTGGGGCGAAGGCGAGCGCGCCGAAGACGGCGGTGAGCGTGGCGTTGCCGCCGGCGAACCCGCAAGCGGTGGGGAAGATGGTGCAAGGGGTGCAGGCGGCGAAGGATGGTCAGCGCGATCGGGCGCTGTCGCTTCTCAAGGAGGCGGTGTCGCTCGACTCGAACCTGTGGGAGGCGCGCTACGACCTCGGCGTCCTGCTCGCCAACGCGGGTGACCTCGCGGGCTCCGAGGAGCAACTCGCGCTAGCGGCGAGGCTCTGGCCGGACTCGCAAGACGTCGCGGTGGCGCTCGCCGACGTGCGACGCCGGCGAGACGAGCAGAAGCAAGCCGCCGAGGGGCTCGAAGACTTCGTCCGCGACCATCCGAACGCCGTCGAGGCGCGCACGCTGTACGTCGTGGCGCTCCGCGAGAGCGGGCAGATCGACAAGGCCATCGCCGAGGCTCGCGAAGTGCTCGTGCGAAAGCCCGCGGACGCCTCGGCTCTCGCCGAGCTGTCGCTCTCGCACCTGGCCAAGGGTGAGAAGGAGGCGGCCGCGCTCCTCGCAAAGCAGGCGCTCGACTCGAGCCCGAACAGCGCGGTGGCGCATCGAGCCACCGGGTTGCTCGATCTCGCGAACGGCGGCGACGCCGAGGCGTTCGCCGAGTTCCGCAAGGCGGCCGAGATCGATCCGCACGACACGACGTCGCGCCTCAACATGGGCGTCGTGCTCCTGCACGCCGGCGCGTACTCCAAGGCCGAGGAGCAGTACCGTGAGATCCTCAAGGTCTCTGGCGACGACACCGATGCGCAGGTCGGCCTCGCGGCGGCGCTCCGAGGCGGGGCAGACTCGGCGCATCCTCAGAGGCTCGATGAGGCGCGCTCAATCCTCGAGAAGGTCCTCGCGAACGATCCGCACGATACGAGCGCGCTCTTCAACCTCGGCGTCCTCTATGCCGACTTCTTGAAGCGCCCGGCCGACGCGGCGCCGCTCTTCAGGCGCTTCCTCTCGGAGGCTCCGAACGACTCACCCCTCCGGAGCGACGCCGAGAAGTACATGTCGGCCGCGCAGGCCAGCGGAGCGAGTGGCGATTCGGCTCCGGCTGCACCGCCACCGCCACCTGGCGCCAAGGCGCCGCCGCCTCCTCTTTCCCCACCTCCGCATCCCTCCGCGCCAGGCTCCACGAGCTCCTCGGGGCCGCCGCCGCCCAACAACAACAACAACAAGAAGAAGTGACGATTTCGGCGGAGCGATCGGCGCTGCAATCGAGGTAGACTGGGGTTCGATGGGCTTTCATCGCGCGCGCGTCGCTTTGATGGCGCTGGCCGCACCCGCGTTCGTGGCAGTCGTCGCCGGTGGCGCCCTCGCGCAGAGCAAGCCCGCGCGGCCCGCGCCGGGCGGGCGAGCGACGCATGCTGCGCCACCGAAGAAGGCATCGACCGACTCGAACTCGCCGGCCGCGAGCCCGGGCGGGCTCGTCGCGGCCGCTCCCGTCGGCGTCCCGGGCAGCAGCGGAGCGGTCGACGCGGGCGTCGTGGAAGCCAGGACGCTCGACGGCGGCACCCATGTCTTCAAGTTCAGCGAGCTCGATATCGAGGGCCGCCTGAAGAGTCCGCAGCTCGTCTACTTCCTCCGGCGCGTTCGCGCCGAGTTCGCCGCGGGCGATCTCGGCCACCGGAGCTTCATGCGCGAGATGTCCGAGACCCGAAAGGAGTCGAGCTTCTGAGCATGTCCGCAATGGCCGCCCCGCCCAGCCAGGTCCTTCGCGTCGCTGCCGCGTGGGGCACCACCATCGTCGGCGTGCAGCTGCTCGATCCAGGTCGAGACTGCGTGCTCGGCGAGGTCCCGGGCGCGCTCGCGGCGATGCCCGACGGGCTCCTGGCCTCTCCCGCGCCGCTTCGAGCGGCCGGCAACGGCTGGGAGCTCGACGCGCGCGGCGCGATCAACGGCTCGCTCGTGCTGCGGGGCCGTGAAGAGAACGTGGCGGGCCTCGCCCGGGCGGGCGCCCCGGTGACCGTGCTTCCAGGGGACTACGGGCTGATTCAATACGGCCTCTTCTCCGTGTTCTTCCAGTACACGACGCCGGCGTCGGCGCTCGATCTGAAGAAGCGCTCCAGGTTCGTCACGCCGTTCGCGCTGTTCTGGCGCCTCCTGACCGACGACCCGCTCGTCGGCCTCTCGCTCTTCTCGAGCATCGTCTTTCACCTCGGGCTCATCGGGCTGCTCATCATCAACTGGACGCCCGACGAGTACCGTCTCCCGCCCGAGCTCGTGAGCCCGGAAGACTACGCCGCGCTTTTCGGTCTGAAGCGCGTGCTCCCGGAGATGGAGCCCGTGACGCCGTCGAAAGACGAGAACGCGGGCGGCGGCAAGGGGATCCCCGACCCCGGCGCCAAGGACCCGAAGAAGCAGGGCGGCGGCCAGAAGATCGTCGGCAAGGAAGGCAAAGCCGGCATGAACGGCAAGGAGGACCACTCCGAGCTGCCCGGCGATATCAAGCCCACCACGAACTATGGCGGCCTCAGTGAAGCGCTGGCCGACACCGGAACGGACATCAAGAAGACGCTGAGCGAGATCGCCACCGTCGCCGACGCGCTCGGGGGTCTCAACTCGGCCAACGTCGTCCTCGGGAGCGGCCCCGGAACGGGGCTGCACGGCGCGGGCTCCGGAGGCGGAGGGACCGGCGCGGGCGTCATGTTCGGCTCGGGCACGCTCAACACCGGCTGGGGTCCCGGCAACGGCGGCGGCTTCGGCTCCGGCGCGGGCGGACCGGGCGGGCGCGGCACCGGCGGCTTCGGCGGCGGTGGCACTGGCGGCGGAAACGGTGGCGGGAACGGTGGCGGGAACGGAAGCGGAAACGGGCCCGGCGAGCACGGCATTGCGGCGAGCGGCGGCGGCGGCGCGTCGCACGGCGGCCTGAGTCCGGAACAGATCCGGCGCGTGGTCGTGGCCCATCGCGGCGCGCTCCAGGCCTGCTACGAGATCGAGGCGCAGAAGGACCCGACGCTCCGCGGCGGCGTCACGGCCGCGTGGACGATCGACGCGAGCGGCGCCGTGACGAGCGCGTCGCAGGCCGGGTCGACGATTCACAACGCGCGCGTCGAGGGCTGCGTCCTTCGTCAGGTGCGAACCTGGCACTTTCCTTCGAGCGACGGCGTCTCGCAGGCCACGTTCCCGTTCTCGTTCGGCATCGGGCGGTGACCGACGCGCGCGCGATAGCGCGCTAGCGCGCTAGAGTGCGGGCCGTGGGGAAATTCATCGTTGGGGTGGGCGCGCCAGAGCCGATAGACTATAGGCTCGAACTCACGCGCTCGGAGCCGCGGCCGCCGCGCGACGCTCGCGATAAAGACGCAACGCGAAGAGGCCCGCGGGGTGCTCTTGCGAACGTCGGATGGCGGCAATGTACGGCGCGCCGAGAGACTCGAGCGCGACGCGGACCTTGGGGTGTTCGGGCGGCTGGAGCATCGGCGCGGCAAACGACGCGAACGCGATGTCAGCGGCGCCGAACCGGTCGCCGAGCAAATAAGGGCGGCCGTCGCGCAGCCGCTCGCCGATCGCGTCGAACATGCGCAGCATCGCGCCGTGTGAGCGCCGCATGCCAGGCTCATGGACTCGCATGAATCGTCTCATGAGGGCCCGCAGAACGGGGAATGCGACCCGGACCATGGCGTGCTCGCGGGGCGGCGCGTCGATGCGAAAGAGCTCGAGCGCCAGGTCCCGACGCGGCAGCAAATGAAAGTAGACGAAGCGCCGGACGTGCGGCGCAAAGTCGACGTCGAGCTGCCGTTCGAGCTCGAGGCCCTCGTCACGCGCGCGACCGGAAGCCGGCCACAGCTTGCGATCTGCGGTCGCCTTGGCGTCGGCGAACTGCACGATGAGCGGCGAGTCGTCGATCGCGGCTCCCCCTTCGACCGCCAGCACCGGAACCGTTCGACGTCCACCCGCCCGGCGCACGGCTACCCGGTGCACGAGCGGACAGTGTCCCTCTTCGACGAAGGGAACCCCCGCGGCCTCGAGCGACCACCGCGCTTTCTCGCAGAAGTGACTGAATGGAATCGTCACGAGGATGTGAGGCATCGGGTTCGCCTCAGTGCTTCCCGCCGACGGGATCGCATACGCCCGAGGCGGGGCGCGAGTCGTCGGGGCACATCTCGACGCACTGGCCCGTCACCGAGTCGACCAGCTGGGTGATGCCGCAGTCGTCGTCGGTTAGACCGCCGGCGGCTGGTTCGGCCGGCGGAGGCGGAGGCGAGCTCGTGTCGGTCACCACCACCTTGTACGCGTGCTTGATGAACTGCTTGAGCGCGCTCTCGGAGATCCAGGCGTAGCCGCCGTCGCCCCAGTCTTTGCCCCAGCTGTTGTGCACGAGAAACTGACGCACCCCGTTCTTGTGTCGGAAGCCCGCGAGCAAGATGGCGTGACCCCCTTCGATCTGGGCTTGCGTCCAGTCCGCGATCGTGTCGCCGTTGGGGTTCATCCAGGTGCTGCCGATGTTCATCGAGCACCAGACGTCGGAGCCGGTCGACAGCTGCGCCGCGATGGCGTCGGCCGTCCCCTCGATCTCGTCGTACTCCGTCACTTTCCAGTGGCCCTTGGAGTCCGAGTCCTTGATCTTCGCTTGCACCGTCGGGTCGGTGGTGGCGCCGCCGGGAACCACGGCGGGCGTGTACGGACCGCAGTCACCGTCGCCGCTGCGATCGAGCTCGCACGCGAGGCGCTCGTCGTACGGCCACGTCTCCCAGGTGGCGATCTCCTTGTTCACCGTGCCGTCGCCCGCGGTCTTCATGTCGGGGTAGCCGTAATGCGACCAGACGTGGAGCGACGAGGTCGTGTCACCCTTGTTCAGCCGGCGGATCGCGTTGTCCATCGCGCTCGAGAGCGAGAACGCGGTGCAAGAGCCGACCTGACCCTGGTCCTTGATGGGGCCTTCGGTGCCGTCGTTTCGGTGGTCCACGGTATCGGGGAGCGCGCCGGACACGGGGGTATCGAGCTTGAGGCCGCCGCGGAGCATCAGCTTGACCTTGCGCTGGCTCGGCGGCTTCGCGACCGACACCGCCTGGTACTCGTTGCAGTCGATGTGGATCCAGTGACCGGGCGTGCTCTCCCGGGGACCGCACTTGGTGTTCGGCTTGATCTTGAGCCGCAGGGCCTGGAGGTTCAGGTGGACGACGAGGTTCGGCGCGGGCGGCGGGTGCACGAGCCGACCGGGCAGGCGCAGCATGACCACCTTTCTCTCGACGGCGGGTTCGGGAGGCGGCGGCGCGGGGCGCGCACCGGGCGGGGGTGGCGGGGCGGGGCGGGACGCGACAGCGACCTGGCGCGGCGGCGGAGGCCGGGGCGGCGGGGGCGCAGCGCCGTCCCTCACGTGAACCTCGCACGCTGCGAGCAGGCCGAGCGACACCGACACCCCGACCGCAAGAACCCGATCCCACTTCATTCGCAAGCTCCTCGGACCTCTCCGCGACGGGTCACGCCGTCGCCCACGCCCTCGCCCACGCCCTCGCCCACGCCCATGCCCACGCCCATGCCCTCGCCGACGCACCCGCCCACGCCCTCTCCGACGCACCCGCCACCGCGCTCGCCCGAGCCGCCGTACACGCCATCGTACCAGCACCGTAGGACGGAGCGCCGCCGCAGGCATTCTGTCGTGCCCCCCGCATAGCGTTCCGCCCTCACGCTTGCGAGCATACGAAGAACGGACCGCCCGAGGGGAGCGCTTTGTACTCGCCGCCACCGGGCCCGCCATGGCATGTAGGCCGGCATCGAGCGCGCGGGCCAGGGCGCGCCTCTCGAAGGCGCGCGCATACGGGAACGCCGGCGAAGACGCGCCCGAGAAAGCAACCGAGGACGCAGACGAGACCATGCGCAGAGGGACCACGCGACGTTACAAGGTGACCCTCCTGGGCCTCGGAACGATGGGCCAGCGTCACGCCCGGATTCTCAAGGCCCTCGAGGCGCACTTCGACCTCGCGGGCGCCTACGACCCGAACCCGGCGGCGGCCACCCCCGAGGGCACGACGCGCCTGGGGTCCGAGGCCGAGGCCCTGAGCCGCGCCGAACTCGTCGTGGTCGCCACGCCGATCGACACCCACATGGGCCTCGTCGGGCGCGCCCTTGCCGCAGGCCGGCACGTGTTCGTCGAGAAGCCCGCGTGCTCCACGGCCACCGAGGCGCGGAGCGCGCTGGCGATGGCGCGGGCGGGAGCGCACCTCTTCGTCGGGCATTCGGAGCGGTTCAACCCCGTCGTGCGGGCCCTGGCCAAGCTCGTTCGCGACGAGCGCGTGCTGGCCATCGACCTTCGCCGCGTCGGCACGTCGAGGCCATGCGCGAGCGGCGTGCTCGTCAACCTCGGGGTCCACGACTTCGATCTCGCAACGTACCTCGGCGGGGGCGAGGTGACCCTTCGCGGAGCCGTCGGCTCCGGGCCGTCGGCGGCTCCGGGGCCCGACGCGGCGCATGTCGTCTTCTCGACGGCGGCGGGCGCGGTCGGGCACATCCACGTCGACCGCGCGGCCCCCACGAGACAGCGCGCCATCGAGCTCGTGACGGCGCGCTGGGTCTACGAGGGCGACCTCCTCGCGCACCGTCTCGTACGGATCGCGCGCTCGGGCCCCGGTCGCGCCGCCCGCGCCGACGTTCCCCTTCCGATCGACGAGCCCCTCGCCGCCCAGGCCGCCGCCATGGCCCACGCGCTCGAGGGGGGCGCCGCGCGCGAGATCGCCATGGGCGACGACGGCGTGCGCGCTCTGGAGCTCGCGGAGCGCGCGGGCGTGCTATGCAAGTGGGCGGAGGCGTGGTCTGCCTCTGGCGACCCGGCCGAAAACTTGTCGGTCGACGCGCGCCGCTGTTAGGGCTCGCTCGAGCATGCCGATCGGGGACAATCCGGATCGATTCCGTCCGATGCTGCGCGCCGGGGCGCGCTTCTCGCGCGAGGCGGCCGAGCGCCCGATCCTGGTGTTCGAGGACATCTACAAGTCGTTCGAGCACGGCGCGCCCGTGCTCCGCGGGATGAGCCTGACGATCGAGCGCGGCGAGTTCGTGTTCGTCACCGGGCCGAGCGGCTCGGGCAAGTCGACGCTCCTCCGGATGCTCTATCGCGGCGAGACGGTCGACGACGGGCGCATCCTCTTTCTGGGGCGCGACGTGGCGCGGCTTCGCGGCGACGCGGTGCCGTTCCTCCGGCGCAACCTCGGCATCGTCTTCCAGGACTTTCGCCTCGTGCCCGCCTGGAGCACGTTCGAGAACGTCGCCGTCGCCCTCGAGGTCCTCGGCTTGCCGCCGCGGCTCATTCGCGCGCGCGTCGGCGAAGCGCTCGAGCGGGTGGGCCTGGCCGGGCGCGGCGACTCGCCGGCGGGCGTGCTGTCGGGCGGCGAGCAACAGCGCGTTGCCATCGCGCGCGCCATCGTCGGCGAGCCGGCGCTCATTCTGGCCGACGAACCCACCGGCAACCTCGACCCGCAGCTCGCGATCGACGTGCTCGGCCTCTTCGAAGAGATCCACGAGAGCGGAACGACGGTCGTCTTCGCGACCCATGATCGCACGCTCCTCGAAGTGCGCGCGCGGCGCATCGTCGTTCTCGACGACGGCAAGGCGATCGACGTACCGCAGGGGATCGCCTCCGAGGAGTACGACAACCGACTCCCACTCTGAGAGGCACGGAGAGCATGCTTTCGGTGAACACGACACGCAGAGCAAGGCGGGGGATGCTTCGGGAGTGGCGCCTGCACGCGCTGAGCGTGTTCTCGCTCGTCGTCGCGTTCGTGTGTCTCGGCGCAGCGCTCCTGGTGGTGACCAACCTGCGCGCGGTGGAGACCCGCTGGGCCCACGCCGGTCGCGCGTCGGTGTACCTGAAAGACGGGGCGAGCCAGGACGAGGTCGACGCGCTTCGGGCGGCGGTCGTCCTGGTGCCGGGGGTCACCAGCGCGCGCTACGTGTCGAACGGCGACGCGCGCTCGCAGTTCGGGACCGACATGAACGGCCGCGACGCGCTGGCGTCCCTGCCGGCCGAGGCCTTCCCGGCGTCGATCGAGCTCGACGTGGCGCCCGACATGCCAGACGCGGATCTCGCTGCGATGGTGGCGAAGATGAAGCAGCTGCCGAGCATCGACGACGTCGAGACGTACCAGTCGTGGACCGAGAAGCTCTCGCGGCTCGTGCGCGGCGGGGTCGCCGCGGCGGCGCTGCTCGCGGCGGTCGTCTTCGCCGGGGTGCTCGCCGTCATCGGGTCGACGATGCGCCTCGTCTTGCAGCGGCGACGCATGGAGGTCGAGGTCCTCAAGATCGTGGGGGCAACCGACGCCTACGTGCGCAAGCCCTTCGTCATCGAGGGCGGCGTGCAAGGAGCGCTCGGAGCATTGGGCGCGCTCGCGCTGCTCGCGGTCCTCTTCTTCCTGGTGCGTGGTCGGCTGGACGAAGACCTGGCGGCGCTCGTGGGCGTCGAGCCGAGCTTCCTCCCGTGGCCGGTGGCGGGCGGCCTGGTGCTCGTGGGCGCGGCCCTGGGCGCCGCGGCGTCGCTCGCGAGCCTCCGCAAGCTGGTCACGGTATGAAGTGTCCGCCGCTCGCCGCGACCGCGCTGGTCCTCTCGGTCGGACTGGCAGCGCTCGTCGCGACGCGGAGCGCCGCGTCCCCGGCGAGCGGGTCTCTGCCGCCCGATCCGGCGCTGGCCCTCGCGGCGCTCGATCGCAAGATCGCCGATCTCGACACCGCCGAACAGTCTGACAAGCTCGAGATCGGTCGGATCGGAGACGGCATCGCCGCCATGCATGCGCGCGTCGTCGGCCGCGGCAGGGCCTTCTACAAGCTCACGCGGGCGGGCCTGCTGCCGGTCGGCGGCGGCTTCGATGCGCTCGTGACCCACGCGATGCGCGTCGAGCGCGTCCGGCGCCTGCTCACCGAGGAGCTCGGCGACGAAGCGCGCCTCCGGTCGCGCGCGGTCGATGTGGCCGCGGAGCTCGAACGCATCGCACGCGACCGCGTGGCCTTCGCCGGCCAGCGATCCGCGATGGACGCCGCCCGCCTCGCGGCGCAAGACGAAGCGCGCAGGCAGGGCTCGTTCGACCGGGCGTTCCAGACCTCCACGGGCGCCTCGCCCGACTACGTCGCGGTGTACGGCGGGGCCGACGGCATCCCCGCCGACCCGTCGGCGGCGGGGTTCGCGTCCGCGCGAGGAAAGCTGCTCTTCCCCGTCGCGGGCCGGGCTGAAGTGCTCCCCGCTCGGCGCGAAGGCACCGACGGACCAGGCCTCGAGATCCACGCGCCGGCCGGGGCCGTGGTGCGGGCGTCGTTCGCCGGGCACGTCGCGTTCGCCGATCGCTACGGACCCTACGGGCGAATCGTGATCCTCGACCACGGCGCGCACTACTACACGGTGAGCGGGAACCTGAACGAGATTGACGTCAAGATTGGCCAGGACGTCGCCGCGGGCGAGCGCGTTGGCACGGTGGGCGACGACGGCCCCGGGCCGATGCTCTACTTCGAAGTCCGCCACGGATCGCAGACGGTGGCGCCCGGCCCCTGGCTCGGGCTCTAAATCGGCGCTCACGAACGTGAGCGCTGATTTAGTCAAACCTGGGCGAATAAATCGGGCGAGCGTGATCGAAGATCACGCTCGTCGATTTAGTACCTCGAAGACCTATTTCTTGCGCGTGACGCGGGGGGCTTCGGAGGTGGGGGCGTCGGCGCCGCCGGCGCCGAAGTAGACCGTTGCGCGCTTCTGGCCCTTCTTGCGGAGGGCCTTCGCGGCGAGCCCCTCGGCCAGGGGGCGCGGCAGCTCTTTGGCGAGCATGTCGAGCTCCTTGCGAATCTGCTCGGCGCGGAGGCCGGCGGGTTTGGTCTTAAGCAGGGTCACGATGCGACCGAGCGTGGACGCGATGTCGTCTGCGCTTCGTCGCTTGAGGCGCCCGCGACGGCCCACCGCTGCCGCTGGGCTTCGCGGTGCGCGAGCGGCCGGCTCAGCCGCCGACGCGGCCGGCGCGGAATGCCGCGCTCGGGTCCCCGCGACCTCTCCGAGAAGCTCCTGGAGAGACGCCCGGCGAATGGCGCGAACGACTTCTTCTGCGAACGTGGCGGCGAGAGACTGGAGACTGGATTTCAACGTACTCATGTGAGAAATAGCAATGCAAGATTAGGGCGCGCCCGTCAATCGTTATCTGTACGGGCGAGCACGAGACAGAAGAACCGAGGGTATTGTTTCCAATGATCGACCCCACCGATCCCACCGATCCCACCGATCCCAAGCAGAGGTTTTCGAACCGAGTCGACGACTATGTAAGATACCGCCCCGGTTATCCCGATGCGCTCGTGGCATTGCTCGTGAGTGAGGCGCACCTCGCCGAAGCGGCAGACGCGACGGGCAGCGCGCGCGTGGTCGACGTGGGAGCGGGCACGGGAATCCTGACCCGGCAGTTGCTCGCGGCGCTCGGGCCCCACGCGCTAGTCAGCGGGATCGAGCCCAATCGCGCGATGCGCGGCGCGGCCGAGCGAGGCGCCGGGGGCGACCCGCGATTCGAGAGCGTCGCGGGCAGCGCGGAGGCCACGGGACTGCCCGCCGCGAGCGCCGATCTCGTGGTCGCGGCGCAAGCGTTTCACTGGTTCGACCCGCCCCGCGCGCGCGCCGAGTTCGACCGCATTCTGAAGCCCGCCGGAGTCGTCGCGCTCGTGTGGAACCAACGCGCCGATACGCCGCTAAACCGCGAGTACGAGGAGATGCTCGAGCAGTTTGCTCCCGACTACGCGAACGTGCGCGAAGGCGACCGCGCGAGCGAGGCGAAGATTCGCTCGTTCTTCGCTCCAGCCTCGCCGCGTAGAGCGATGTTCGATAACGAGCAACGCTTCGATGAAGCGGGCATCGAAGGCCGGTTGCTCTCATCATCGTATTGCCCGCCGGCACGCGATCCGAAGCACGCGCCCATCATGCAACGATTGGGGGAAATCTTTCGCCGGCACGCCCGCGATGGCATGGTCACGATCGCCTACGACACGGTCGTCTGGTACGGGCGCCTGGCCTGACGGCGCGCGCGCCGACGAGACGAGACGAGACGAGACGAGACGAGACGAGACGAGACGAGGCGAGCGGGCCGGGGTCGAGGGATCCGCCGGGCGCGGCGTGCTAAAGGGTCTGGCGTGCACGTCGAAACTCTGGTCGTCGGCCCTCTGGGGTGCAACTGCTCCATCGTCGCCGACGTCGAGGCCAGGCGCGCCGTCGTGGTCGATCCCGGTGGCGACTACGCCGCGATCCGCGCCCGGCTCGACGCGCTGGGCGTCGCGGTCGAGGCGATCGTTCACACGCACACGCACTTCGATCACGTCGGTTGCACCGCCGAGCTCCAGCGGGCCTCCGGAGCCGCCGCGAGCATCCACGAAGCCGACCGGTTCCTCTACGACATCCTGCCCCTCCAGGCCGGAATGTTCGGCGTCGACGCGCCCGAGCGCGCGGACATGGACGACGGCCTGGTCGACGGACGCACGCTCCACGCGGGCGCGATCGAGATCGCGGTGCTGCATACCCCCGGGCACACCCCCGGGAGCTGCTCGTTCGTCGCGAACCACGCGGGGCAGACGGTCGTCATCGCGGGCGACACGCTCTTCCGCGGGTCCATCGGGCGCACCGACCTTCCCGGCGGCGATCCCGAGGCCATCTTGCGCTCCATCCGCGGCAAGCTGCTCTCGCTGCCAGATGACGCACGCGTCGTGACCGGGCACGGTCCGGCCACGACGATCGGCGACGAGCGCGCGCGCAATCCCTACCTGCGTCCCCGATGACGGCGCCGCGCCCGGCACCCCGTCTCGACGAGACGACGCTCCGCGAGCCGCTCCGGCGCGCGCTCGCGGAGCGCGAGACGCGCACGCTCCCGCCCGGGTCCCGAACTGCGGCCGCGGTGCTGCTTCCGCTCTTCATGCGCGACGGCGAGGCGCGCGTCTGGCTGGTGCGCCGGCCGGAGTCGATGCGAAACCACGGCGGCCAGGTCGCGTTCCCGGGGGGCAAGAGCGACCCCACCGACGGGTCGCTGCGCGCCACGGCGCTGCGTGAAGCCGAAGAAGAGCTGGGGATCGGTCCGGCGAGCGTCGACGTGCTCGGCTCGCTCGACGATTACCCGACCATCACCGGCTTCACGGTGACGCCGTGGGTCGGCTGGCTGCCCGAAGACGTGCTCGTCAAGCCGAGCCCCGCCGAGGTCGCGCGCGCGTTCGCCCCGCCTCTCCGCGAGTTCTTCGAGCCCCCGGCGGGCGTCTTGCCCTGGCGCGGATGGACCGTCGACGGCGAGCTCGTTTGGGGCGCGACCGCGGCCATCCTCCGCGCGTTCGTGGGCATCGTGCGCGACCTCGATTGAAGCTCGCCGTCAGTAGGGGTTGTCGTCGGACGGCTTCGCCGCGGGCTTCGGCTTCGCGGCGGGCGGCGTCGTCGCGGACGGCGTCGCCGTCGCCGTCGCGGTCGGGGCCGCGGGCGTATC
>CALFNG010000363.1 GCA_937902985.1 uncultured Myxococcales bacterium | reverse complement strand
TGCGAAAAAAAAGATGGAGCAATATGGACCACTTACGCGGGGCCTGAACGGTTACCAAGAACCACGCTGCCGTCGTGACCGAGCTTGAAGGGGACCTTCGCTTGTTCCACGACCTACTTATGGACGGGTTGACTCAGCGGATAGATGCGCTTCAGTCCTAGCTGCGGTTGGAGCAGCTCGGCTCGTCTGCGCGTTGATGGCGACGCGCGAGCGCGCTCTACGCCGGGATCTTCACGGGCGGGTCGCCGTAGTTGTTGACGACCCAGAGGGCCGCGAACTTGAACCTCGTTCCAAGAGCACGGATCGCCTGCGCCAGCCGCTCGACCTCGAAGTGCGTTAGCGGCAGCGGCGAGAAGAGCTGGACGACGAGCACGGCGGGCGTGCCAGAGACGTAGTTCTTCGCGATCTTCTGGTGGACGGCCTGGAGCACCCAGTCGTCTTGCCTGATCGGCGTCGTCGCTGCCGGCAGCACCGTCGCTTCGTCCATGACAAGGAAGCCGTCGTGGTCGACATGCCACGAGGCCGCGTCGCCGGTCTTCTCGGTGAGGGCCCGCGCTGCCGCCTCGCCCTGCTTCCAGTTCCGAAGCCACGCGGCGCCCGTCTTGGGGTCCTCCCCTTTGGGGCGCCGGAACGCAGCAACGACTTCGACGGGCTCGCGCTTCCCGTCCGTGTGTTCGAGCCAGCCATCGGGCCACTGGTTCGCCTCGTCTTCGCGCACGGCCTTGCAGCCGCAGGCCCGCGCAACCGCCTCGATGCACGCGGACTCGACCTCCTTCTGGCGCTGCTTGTCCGTCTTCGGGTTCACGCTGAACGTGTAGCACCCCGTGAGGTCCGCGACGGAGAACGAGGCTTTCGGCCACTCTGCCGTGCGAAGGTCCGCGACTGCGCCTTCTCGGTTACGGCAGCGTGCTCTCGCCCTCCACCGGGGGCTCCTTCCAGATTGCCTTGATCCTGGCTGCCACCCTCATGCGTGCGTGGCAGCGGAGGCACGTCGTCGTGATGTAGACCCGCTCTCCGCCCACCTCCACGATCGCATTGGCGAGGTCGAGGTCGTGATCGGGGCCGGTCGAGCACCTGTCCTCGCAGATGGGCGCGCTCATGACGCACCTCCCGGAGCGTTCGTCATGGGGCTTGACTGGGTGCTCGCCGGTCGAACGACTCGCTTCCCAGTCCTCCTGTCCGTTGCGGCGATGCCTGAGGCGCGGCGTAGTCCGAGGAGGTAGTCGTGGGCGCGCTGATCGACGTGGGCCAGGAAGCCGTGGGCGATCACGTAGTAGTCACGCCCGCTCTGTACGAGCATCCCGTCGACGGCGTGGACAGCGACGACGAGGACGCCCCCGACTCGGTGACGTACGTGGCGTCGTCCGTCGTAGACGACGAGGCGGTCCTCCAGGTCCGCGACCGGTCAGCCAGTCGACCTTCGCGCGGACCTTGCCTAGCGACGCGATCGAGGTAGACGAAGTCGTCGTAGCGCGCCGAGAACCATCCGTAGTTCACGCTCCGGTAGTCGGCGCCGGGGCTAGCAATGCTCATCGGCATCGACGGGGTGCCTTTCTGGACGCGAAATCGAGGAGTGCTACTGGCGTCGCTTCTTCTTGGCCCTTGCCCGCCCCGTCCGCCAGTGGACACGATCCACGACCGGATGCCCCTCATCATCCCGAGGGAAGGGTACCCGCGCTGGCTCCAGGCCGATGCAGACGTCTCGGGTCTTCTGGAGCCGAGCGAGAGCACTCTCGTGGCGGTCTCCGTCAGCAGCCACGTGAACTCCCCGAACAACGACGACGCCAAGTGCATCGAGCCTGCCCCGGTCATGCAGCCGACCCTCTTCGGGTAGCGGTCGATCGATGGAGAGGCACGAACGCGCAAGCAAAAACTGACCGTCCCCCAACAGCGTCGAGGGGGCCGGCACGCGGCGCGTGGGGACTATCGGAACCGCCCGTCCGGCCCTCGGTCCTGGCCGACGCTGCCGCCACGGTCGCTGATCCACTTCAAGAAGCCGAAGGCAAGGACCCCGAGGCCGACGGCTGCGGCACCCTTCGCCAAGCTACTGCCAGCCTGCATGGCCACCGGCGCCATCGAGACCGGGGGCTGCGAGTTCAAGATCCATGGCAACGCCGGCACCGGGGCGAGCAGCACCTTCAGCTTCTCGGCGACAGCTCGCGCGGTCGGGCGTGCCTCTGGGCGCCCGCTCACCATCGACTGCAACAGCGACTTGAGCACGGTGGGAGCGCCGGAGGCTAGCAGTGGAGCCGAGTCGATCCTTCCCACGAGCATCTCGACCGCGACGATCCCAAGCGAGTACACGTCGGCGGGTGAATGGAACTCGGCGCCGGCAAGAACTTCCGGTGCGATGTACCCTTCGGTGCCGCCCGCGGAGCGCGTCATCTTCCCCGTCACCGGATGCGGAAAGCCCGCGAGGCCGAAGTCCGCGAGCTTCACCTTCCAACCCGGCGCGACTGGTGCACGCGCTTGCAGCATGTTCTCCGGCTTGATGTCGCGATGCAGACCACCGGCCGCGTGCAGACCGGCAAGTCCCCTCGCCGCGTGCAGGAGCGCGGTAGCGATGTCCTTCCAGCCGTAGCCGGCGCCGACCCAGCGCCGGAGCGACTTCAACTCACAAAACTCCAGAACGAGGTACGGGTCCTCGTCGTTGAGGCCCGTGTGGTCGAGCAACCCGACGACGAACTCATTTGCAAGCTGGCTGTGGAGGACGACAGCCTCGCGGTGAAAGCGCCGCCGCGCATCGTCGTCTTGCCGATGAAGCACCTTGATTGCGACGGTGCGCCCGAGCACGCGGTCGAGCGCGCGAAACACCTGCCCGAAGCTGCCTTCGCCGAGTAGTTCAACGAGATCGTATCGATCAGCGAGCGCCATCCGAGTTGCCCCTCTTTCTCGATCATCGAGCCTGCCGCCGCCCACTCGGTGTGAGCGCACGCGCAGGGTTCTGGCGGATAGCCTCCAAGCCGATTCGCAGCGCGATCCGAGCGAGGGTGAGGCGGGGAACGACGGGAACGAGCGCCGCGACCGCATCGAGCAGTTCGCCGTCCTCGGGCGAAAGCCGCATCGACATGATGTTCGTCAACTCGCCGCCGCCGGTGCCCTTCTTCACGATGCTCGACATGGCTTCTACCCCTCAGTTTCTAGAGCTACGTTGAGATACAGCGTATCTCCGCGTAGCTCAATCGTCAAGAGCAAGTCGAGCTAGCAGATGCACCGTCGCAGCAAGAGAGGTAGGCGTAGACGGCTCACGGCTTCACGGCCCGCTCCGCTCGCCGGCCTCCGAAGGCGTGGATGGTTTGGGGCCCTGCCGTCCCACCGCCAGCGATCTTCGCCCGACTTCGCGATGAAGGACTCCTGCCCGGCGCTCACCTCCTCGCCGTTCGACCTGATGTCCCACTCCTGCTCATGGACGATTCTTTCTCCACGGCGAGGACCAAGCGTACGCTTGCGGCGTGACGTTCAACGGCTACGTGGTTCCGGGCGCAGTAGTGTTGCTCTGCTCGACTTTGGGCTGCGGTGCCGTCGATCCGCCCTCAAAGACCGCCGGTCCCTACACTCCTTGCTCGGACCCCAAGGAGCAACAACGCATCCCCTACCGAAACGCCAACATCTGCGTGAGCAACGGCTTCGCGGAGTTCCTGGCGTGCCTCGAAGTCAACCGCCTGGAGGAGATCGCGGACGACGCCAAGAAGAATGTGGGCGGCGGCGCGGAGGGCGGGTATGCAGGGGTCAAGGTCTCGGTGAAGGCTGAGGCGAGCGCCGTGGGAACGGTGAAGACGAAGTACAGTTCCGGGCCGCTTGCCGATGCCGTCGCCGCCTGCATCCGTAAGTACGAAGGGAAACCGGGTCCCTCCGCTACCGCGGCGACCTCGGTGCCAACCCAACCGGCTAACGACGCACGCTTGCCGGAAGCAAGCACAGCGGCGCCGGCCGCGCCGGCAAGCACCCCCAGCAGCCCCAGCCCCACCCCTGCTCCTGCTCCTCCTGCTGCTGCCACGTGCAGTGGCTCCCGCCTTCGGTTGCCCGAGTCTCGTGCCTACAGGATCACGGACCGGGGATTCGATGGCGGAGGCGCCTACAGCACGGCACTCTTGCAACACACCGGCGCCGGGGACGCGCAGATCGATACGCTCCCCTTCAACGGGCCGAAGGACCGGACGGTAAGCGGGCCTGCCGAGGTCTTCGTGTGCAGCACGAACAAGAAGGGCGGCGCTGGTGGCTGCAACTTCCAATGCACGGGCGCGCATCCAAGCTTCCACCTGACCTACCCAAAGGGTGACGGCTTCGGCGACAAGCACGCGGATCTAGAGATCACGCCTCAGTAGCGCTCGTCGCCCTCGCGTTTCGCCGCGTTTCCGCCACAACGGCATGCGTCCTTCGCGATGTCCGCACCTCCGCTTCGAGCTGCGGGGCTTCTTCGATCGTCGTCCAGGCATGCGGATGGAGCCTACTCGATGCGCAAATCACCGGGAAACGAGCGGCGACGACCGCTTGTTACGTCCCGCTCGGCCGATCCGGCGACTTGTTACTCGACGTAACAAATCTCGCGAACTCGAACCCTTTGGGAAAACGCGCGCGGACCCTGTGCGTATTCCGGACGCGATGAACACCCGGATCGCCGTCAGATGAACGCACAAACCGGAGGCATGAACATCGGCCCCTCGAAGGGCCAGTCTGAGGCCTGGTCCTCGTTACCGCCGACTCTCGCCGCGCGGAGCCGCGGTCATGGGCCGTCGCCTGCCAGTGGTCGCGCGTCTCCTTCTCGCCGGTCGGGTCGACGAGGATGTCGGCG
>CALFNG010000362.1 GCA_937902985.1 uncultured Myxococcales bacterium | reverse complement strand
CTCGCGGGGCCACGTCCCAAGCTTTGGTCGCGCCGTCGTAGTCGAGCCGCACCCCAGGAACTATGTGCACGCCCCACCAGGGAGAAGCTTCCACCTCCGCGTACACGCCCGGAAGGAACAGGGAGCCCGATTCGCGTGAATGGACAGCGAGCTGGTCAGGCCCGCCCGAGGGCTGGCTCGGGCTCGTCGCGGGAGGAAGGCTCAGGTTCAGATCGTAGGGTTCGTGGATGAGATCTGCCCCGAGGTGCAGGGACATGGTCCGGGCGAGCTTCTGGGAGAGCTCGGCGCGTAGAGAAACAGGGTAGGTCTTGGTCTCGACCTGGCTCGTCCCGAGTCCGAGGTTGATCCCGTCCTCTCCGGCTGCGGCAGTGACCCGGACGTCGGTCTGATCGCTGATCCTGTTCTGGTAGCTCGCCTGGAAGCGCCAGAAGATGGTGTGATTCGAGAGGGTTCCGCCGAACGTCGGGCTCGAGGAGCTCGGCGTCTGATTCAACAACTGAACCTGGTCGTCAGATCCGAAGAAGGTGAGCCGAAACGAGGAGTGAGGGTTGATGTCTTTCTGGAGCATCGCCTGAAAGTCATAATATTGCGGCACCGTCGTGACCCCCGACGCGGTCGCAGCGGTCGCCGCGTCGATGAGAGGGTTCGAACGCCGGCCCGCGACGAGGAAGCTCCACCCGGTGTTGAACACGGGTCCCTCCGCCAGCAGTCTCACGTCGATGGCGTCGACTTGCGCCATCCCGTGGAGGCGGTCCTTTCTGGGATCGCGCAGCCCGATGTCGACGACCCCCCCCATTCCGCGACCGTACTGGGCGCTGAAGTTACCCGGGTAGAAGTCGACTTTCTGGAGGAGCTCTGTCGGCACGACGGAGGACAGCCCGCCGAAGTGATACGCGACTGGGATATTGGTACCGTCGACGTAGATCCCCGTGTCCTGCGGCGCCGAGCCACGCACGATGAGGAGGCCGCTCAAGGGAGGCGGGCGCGCCACTCCGGGTAGATTTTGCAACGATTGCAGCGCGTCGCTATTCGTGCCCGGGCTCCGCTCGATCTCGTCTTTGCTGAGCGTGCGCTTGAGCACTTCGCGCGGAGGTCGTTGCCCGCGGACGGTGATCTCCTCCGCTGTATCTCTGGTAGCGACTTCGGGAGCCAGCCGATAAAGGGCGGTCGTCTCTTCCCCGGGAGCGAGGCTCTCGTCCGTCTCCGCCGAGGCTTTGCCCGACGCAACGATCGAGAGATGTACGGGGCCGGGCGGGAGATCCGCGAGGGCCCAGGAGCCGTCCTCGGCCGTGGTGGTGGAGTGCGTCGCACCTTTGCTATCGACCGCCGTAACGAGCGCTTCCCCGATGGGCCGGTCGCTCGCCAGAGTCGTGACGCGACCGAGGAGCCTGGGCGGGGGGGGAGTGAAGACGTAGTTGAAGGCGATCTTCGACGCAACGGGGCGGCCCCCCCGCTGGGCGGGATCGAAGCGGAGATTCCGAGCCGCAGCGATCGCAGCTTCGTCGAAGCCGTGGCCACGAGACTCTTTCACCGCGACGTCGCTTACGGCTCCCTGCGAGTCGACTTCCAGAAGCAAGACCACCGTCACCGGCGCCGTGACGTGATCACGCAGGGCCGCCTGAGGGTACTCAGCCCGCCTGTCGGTGGTGAGATGCGGGGGGGTGACCTCCGCGGAGGGCAACGGGAGCTCCTGCCCCTGGGCGGGTCCGCTCGCCACGACGATGGCACATGCCACGCCGACGAGAGAGATTTTCGTGGTCGCAGTACCTCGCTCCGAGAGAGAACGCGGTGTCGGAGCGACCGTCACCGCCCGCTGCCTCGAGCGGAACGAGCCGGCGCTCGAGTTCATGTCCATGACAGTGTCCATCCGCACGAAAGGAAGAAGGGGAAAGTGTCAGAAAGCGCCTCCGAAGCTCAGGCCGTGCCGTCCCACGCCAACGCTGAGAGAACGTGTGTCGTTGATTTTTTTCACCAGATCCAATCTGAAGTCACTATGGACGACGGTCGCTCCACGGAGCTGCGCCGGCGTTGAATAGAGGCCCGCGCCGGCAACGAGCCAGAGCGAAGGTTTGATGGGAGCGGAGTACGTAATGCCTCCGCCAATCGCACCATCTATCGGGCAGCCTCCCGCCGAGAAGCCATGAAGGACGAGATTCGGCGTGAGTCGCAGGAGCGCGTAGTGTTGAGCCGGAATTTCGCCCGTCACGTTTCCGGCCGCGTCGCTCCTTGTTCCGCACCCGTCGAAAAGCGCGCCGATCGGAAACACCTGAATCTGCAGCGACAGCCGCAACGGCGCCGAGGCGAAGTAGCCGACGAGCTTGCCCGGATCCCCCGTGGGCTCACCGGACAGCGCGAGCAAGGGAGAGCCGCCCGATGCGGGGGGCGGCGCAATCGTGCCGAACGGTGGCGACACGTGCGACGACGACGGGATCGGGCCTTGCGCACGCGCCCTCGCTGCAACACCTAGAAAGAGAAGCGCAGCGACCAACGATCTTCTCACCATGAACCTCACTCCCCTCTCGTCCGCCTTCGCCCGAGGAGCGACGCGAGAACCTCCGCGAGGCGGCCGATCCGCGGCTCCTGCATGAGCGACTCGTGATCGCCCGGAATCTCGACAATTGCAAGGTAATCCTTGACGAGCGCCCCCCAACCCAGCGTCGGGTCGGGGGACTTCTCATTCAGCTCGACATGGAGCGTGGCTTCGGCTCGAAGCAACGTCGCGGAGACAGCCGCCTCCGTAGGGTGGTAGCGGTACAAAGCCTCATACAACCCGATTCGCACGCGGGCCTCTCGCCGCAGCACCGCGACCGAGACCTCGGACGGGAGAGCGCCTTCCGCGTGAAGCTGTTCGAACAAGGCCTCCACGTCTCCGCGACGCAGCACCTCGACGAACGCGTCGCGCCTCAACTCGGGGATGAGCCGCTCGCCCACGGCGCAGAGAAGCCACTCCGTCTCGTCGCGACCCGCGCTTCGTGACGCCTCCGCCCGAGCGACGGCATCCACGAAGCCTGCGCCGCTTGCCTTCGCGTCGATCAGGCCCAGGAACTCGACCTCGTCCCCCATCGCCGTGAGCCAAGCGGCCATCGCGTAGGCAATTACACCGCCCGCGGACCAACCCGCAAGGCGATAGGGCCCTGACGCTTGGACCTCACGGATCGCGGCGACGTAGCGGGCGGCGAGGGCCTGGACAGAAGCGAGCGGCACTTCGCCGGGGGCGAAGCCGCTCGCCTGCAGGCCGTAGACGGGGATGCTCGGGTCGAGTCGGTCCGCCAGTCGGCGCACGTAGTCAACCTTCCCGCTTGCCTCGTGGATCACGAAGAGGGGACGGCGCGTGCCGTGCGTCCGCAGAGGAACGACGTTCACGCTCCGCGCCTCGGACTCTCCGCGGACGATCACGGCCGCGAACGCGGAGAGGGTCGGGTGAACCAGCAACGTCTGGAGCGGCAGATCGAGCCCCCAGGTCTGCCTAATCCGCCCCATGAGCCTGACCGCGAGGAGCGAGTGCCCACCGAGGTCGAAGAAGTGATCTTGGCGCCCCACCCGGTCCGCACCGAGCAGATCTGCCCAGATTGACGCGAGATCGTCCTCGATGCCGCCGTGCGGCGCTTCGAAGCCGGCGGGAGCATTGGCGCTCGCGTCCGGCGCAGGGAGCGCCTTGCGGTTCACCTTGCCGTTCGACGTGAGCGGGAGCGACGGGAGCGGCAGGAAGAGGGAGGGGACCATGTACTCCGGGAGCGCCGCGCCGAGGTGGGCGCGGAGCGCTGCGGGCGTGGCAGTGCCGGTGTAATAGGCGACCAGGCGCGGATCGTTCGAGCGTTCGTGCCACAAGACCACGACGGCCTGCTCGACCCCCGCGGCGCTCGTGAGACGCACCTCCACTTCGCCGAGCTCGATCCGGAAGCCGCGTAGCTTCACCTGCTGGTCGTTGCGCCCGAGATATTCCAGCGTCCCGTCGCTCCGCCGCCTTCCGAGGTCTCCGGTGCGGTACATCCGCTCCTCGCCGGAACGGAACGGGTCCTTCACGAACCGCTCTCGCGTCAGCTCGGGTCGATTCCAATAGCCGGCAGCAACGCCGTCTCCGCCGATATGGATCTCTCCGACCACTCCCGTCGGCGCGAGCTGCCCATGCCTGTCGAGAACGTAGACGCGCGTGTTCGCGATCGGCTGCCCGATCGCAATTCGCCCTGCGCTCGCAGAGACGCGAGCGCAGGTAGACCAAACCGTCGTCTCCGTCGGTCCGTAGAGGTTCCAGACGCTCTCCGCCCGTCGCGTGAGCTCCCGCGCGAGGCCCTCCGGCATGGCCTCACCGCCACACAGCGCGGTGAAGCCTTCACCCCCGCGGAAGTCTGACGCGACGAGCATCGACCACGTCGCGGGGGTTGCCTGGAGCACGCTGACGCGGTGCCGCTCGACCATCGAGCGCAGCAACCGGCCGTCCCGAGCCTCCTCGGACGTCGCCAGGATCACGCGCGCTCCGACCGTCCAGGGAAGGTACAGCTCGAGGGCGGCGATGTCGAAGGACAGGGTCGTGACGGCGAGGAGCGTGTCCGTGGACCGAAGTCCCGGCTCCTTCGCCATCGAGGTGAGGAAGTTCACGAGAGAACGGTGGGTGATGCAGACGCCCTTTGGCTTCCCCGTCGAGCCCGATGTGTAGATGACGTACGCGATGTCTCCGGCCACCGGAGGCGCGAGTTCCACCGACTCCCAGCGCGCTCGATCCTGGTCGAGGTCGACGACCTGCGGCCCGTGCGCGGCGCGAGGTAGCACTCCGCGCGTGGCCTCGTCGACGAGGACCGCGACCGGCGCGCTGTCCTCGAGCATGTACGCCAGTCTGTCCTGCGGGTAACGCGGGTCGAGCGGGACGTACGCGCTCCCTGCCTTCCATGTCGCCAGCAGAGCGACTGCCATCGCCGTGCTCCGCTCAAGGCAGATAGCGACGCGCGTGTTCTGACCTGCGCCCACTTCGCGCAGGTGCACGGCCAGGCGGCTCGCTCGAGCGTCGAGCTCGCCGTAGGTCATTCGCTCGGTGCCGTGGACGATGGCGATAGCCGCTGGATTCCGCCGGGCCTGCGCGGCGACGAGGTCGTGGACCCCGAGGTCGCGCGGGTAGTCGGCCGACGTCTCGTTCCACTCCTCAGTGAGCCGAGAGCGTTCCACCGGGCCGAGGATCGGCAGCGTCCAGACCGGCTGCCCGTCGTCCTCCGCCATCGCCCTCAGCGCACGCCGAAAATAGTCGAAGTACCGCTCGACCGTCGAACGATCGAAGAGCGTAGTCGCATAAGTGAGAGTCCCGCGGATCGCACCCGCTGCGTCCTCGAGCTGCAGCGTCAGATCGAACGGGGCCGTCGAAGCCGGAATCTCCACCGGGGCAACCTGGAGTCCGGGGAGATCGAGCACTCCCTGCCCTCCGGTCTGCCAGCCGAAGCTCACCTGGAAGATGGGCGCATTCGCCAGGCTTCGGGGCGGCGCGACGGCCTCGACCACCTGATCGAACGGGAGATCCTGGTGCGCCTGGGCGTCGAGGAGTTGCGCCTTCGTGCGCGCGAGGAGTTCGCCTACGCTCGGCTCACCGTCGAGTCGAATGCGCACGGCAAGCGTGTTGACAAAGAACCCGATAAGTGGCTCGACCTCGAGGCGCGAACGACCGGCCACCGGTGTACCCACCACGATGTCGTCCTGCCCAGCCAGGCGCGCGAGGACTGCGCTCCAGGCCGCGAGCAACGTCATGTACGGCGTCACGCCGTGACGATGCGCGAGCCCCTTCACCGCGCGCGTGAGCTCGGCGTCCAGATCGACGGCGATGCTCGCGCCGGCATAGTCGAGCTCCGAGGGTCGCGCCCGGTCAGCCGGCAACTCGAGGCAGGCTGGCGCCCCGACCAGCGTCGTTCTCCAATAGGCGACCTGTCTTTCGAGCGCGACCCCGGCGAGCGACGCCCGCTGCCAGGCCGCGTAGTCCGCGTACTGCGTGCCGAGGGTGGGTAGCGGATCCGGCTCGCCGCGGCGGAACGCGCCATAGAGCGCCCCCAACTCCGAGAGCAAGAGGCCGATCGACCACCCATCCGACACGATATGATGCATCGTGAGCTGCAGGACGTACTCGTCCTCCGCCAACCGGAAAAGCGACGCGCGGATGAGGGGCCCGCGATCGAGCACCAGCTCGGCGCCCCACTCCTCACGCATGCCGGCATCGAGCTTCGCCGCGATCGCCTCCGCGGAAGCATCGGGAGACCGCAAGTCCCGCTCCCGAAGCGGTAGCCGGGCGGCTCGGTCGACAACCTGCATGGGTTCGTGGTCCACTAGGACGAAGCGTGTCCGGAGCGCCTCGTGACGCTCGACGACGCGGTCGAGCGCGGCCTGAAGAGCACCCCGGTCGAGGTCCCCGCGCAGCCGGAGGCCGCCGCAGAGATGATAGGCGCGGCTCGCCCCCTCGAACCGGGACAGGATCCAGAGGCGCTGCTGCGCGAGCGACAACGCGACGGGCCCCTCCCGAGAGATCGACGGGATCGTGGCGAGGACCGCACGCGGCTGCCGGTCGACGGCCGTTGCCAGATCCTTCAGGACGGGGCGCGCAAAGACGGCGGTGAGCGCCAGCTCTACGCCGAGCGCCGCCCGCACGCGCGAGGTGAGCTGTGTAGCGAGGAGGGAGTGCCCGCCGAGCTCGAAGAAGTGGTCGTTGCGGCCGACTCGCTCCACGCCGAGGAGCGCTGACCAGACCGTCGCCAACCCCCGCTCGATCTCTCCCTCCGGCGGCTCGTAGGCCCGCGTGGCGTGGGCGTCCCCCTCGGGCGCGGGAAGGGCCTTCCGATCCACCTTCCCGTTCGTGGTGAGGGGCAGCGCGTCGAGCCGGACGTACGCCGAGGGGACCATATACTCCGGAAGGCTCGCCTGCGCCCGCACGCGGAGCGCCTCCGGCGCGGGCGCGTCCACGCCGATGTAGTACGCGACAAGTCGCTTGTCGCCGGGTGCGTCCTCACGCGCGACGACGATCACGCGCTCGACGCCGCCTACGGATGCTAGCCGCGCCTCGATCTCGCCGAGCTCGATACGGAAGCCGCGGAGCTTGATCTGGAAGTCGTTCCGTCCGAGGTACTCGATCTCGCCGCGCGCGCCCCAGCGCCCTAGATCGCCGGTCCGGTACATCCTCGCGCCTCGGCCGACGAACGGATCGTCGAGGAACCGCGCGGCCGTTAGCTCGGGACGCCCGAGGTACCCGCGGCAGACGCCTGCCCCCCCGACGTACAGTTCTCCGGTAACCCCCGGAGGGACCGGCTGCCTTTGCGCGTCGAGGATGTAGACACGGAGATCCGGAATCCGGACACCGATCGGGCTGCCCCCGGCGGCAGCCTCAGCCTCGGCGTCCGCGGCCGCGAGGCGGCGGTAGGTCACATGCACAGTCGTCTCCGTGATCCCGTACATGTTGACGAGCACCGTCGCGTGCTCGTCGTTGCGGGCGAACCACGGCGCCAACAGGCGGACCTCGAGAGCCTCTCCGCCGAAGACGACGTAGCGCAGACGGTGAGCGCCTCCGCCCGAAGCCTGGGCGGCCATGAAGGACTGGAAGGCGCTCGGGGTCTGGTTGAGCACGGTCACCCCTCGCGCGCAGACCAGATCGTAGAAGACGCGCGGCGAACGCGCCGTAGCGAGCGGCACGATCTCCAGACGGCCACCGTAGGCAAGCGCTCCCCAGATCTCCCAGACGGAGAAGTCGAACGCGAACGAGTGGAAGAGCGTCCAGACGTCGGCGGCACCGAAACCGAAGGACGACTCGGTCGCCCGGAGGAGGCGACCCACGTTGCGGTGCTCCACCATCGCCCCCTTGGGCGCCCCTGTGGAGCCCGAGGTGTAGATCACGTAGGCGAGATCGGCTGGTGTGACGCCCACCTCGGACGGAGCGAGGTTCTCCGAGGACTCCGACTCCCACGGC
>CALFNG010000361.1 GCA_937902985.1 uncultured Myxococcales bacterium | reverse complement strand
AAGGCCGACCGGTGATCGTCGAGCCGCTGACGAACGTGTGGGACGACATCGGCTTCCAGGGCATCGCGCGCGAGGGGGGGGTTCGCTTCGTCCGGAGCAAGAAGCCCGAGAAGCTGATCGCGCGCATTCTCGCGATGGCGACCGCCCCGGGCGACTGGGTGCTCGACGCGTTCCTCGGCAGCGGCACGACGGGCGCCGTCGCGCTCAAGATGGGCCGGCACTGGGTCGGGATCGAGCGTGGCGCGCACGTCGACGCCCTGTGCCTTCCGCGCCTCCGGAGCGTCGTCGACGGCGAAGACGACGCTGGAGTCACGCGCGCCTGCGCCTGGAAGGGAGGCGGCGGATTCCATGTATGGACGTGAGCTCGTGCCCCATCCGGCCGCTGCCTGGGGCCGTGCGCACCTTGCGCCCGCGTCGCTAGCGTTCGCGATGCTGACTGGCTGCGGCCGGGCCGCGCCGGCGCCCGGGTCAGCGCTCGCCCCCGCTTCCGCGCTCTCGCCGGCGTCGGAGTCCGCGCCCGACTCGGCGCTCGCGTCGCCGTTCGCGGACGCCGCCGCGCCGGCCTCCGCGGACGATACGCCGTGGCCCGCGCTCGTTCGTGGCGAGCGGTGGGATGCGGCCTGGCGAACGCTGGACGCCTTGCCCGAGGCGGAGCGCTCCCGGCCCGAGGTCCGCTACGCCCGCGCTCGCGTCGCGCTCGCGCGAGGCGACGCCGCCGGGGCGCTGCCGCTGCTCGAGGGTCTCGAGTCCGTTCTCCCGCTTCTCGCCGACGACGTGGTCCGCCGCCGCGCAGAGGCCAAGCTCTCGGTCGGGCCCTTCGCCGAGGCCGGCGAGTGGTTCGCGCTGCGCGTGTCGCCCGGGCCCCAGCTCGACGCGGCCCGCGCGTTCGAGAAGGCGCACGACCCGAGGCGCGCCCGGGCCGCGGCGGACCGCGTCATCGCCAGCGAGCGCCGGACCCGCGATCAGGAAGCCGAAGCGCGGGCGCTGCGCGTTAGGCTCGGCGAGCCGCCCGGCGAGCCCGAGCGCGCCGACGCACGGTGGCTCGCGACGCAAGGGGCCGACTTGCCCGCCGCGGCCGACGCGCTCGGGCTCGTAGTCAAGCTCGACGCGAAGCATCCGCTCACCGCCGACGAGCTGCTGGCGCGCGCGAAGGTGCTCTCGGACGGAGCGCGCCCCGACGACGCGCTGCGCGCGATCGATCTCGTCGCGACGTCCCCGGGCGCCGACAAGGTCAGCACCGTGACCCGCGAGCGCGCGCGCGGCATGGCGCTCTACCGCGCGCGCGGGCGGTGGGGCGAGGCGGCGAAGGTGCTCTCCGAGTGTGCCGTCGCGGCGGGGCCGAAGGGCGCGGAAGACGCGTTCTACGCGGCCCGCGCGCTCTCGCGGGCGGACCGTGACGAAGAAGCCATTCGCGCTTACGACGACGTGCAGCGCCGCTTCGCGAAGACGCCGTGGGCCGAGCAGGCGGCGTTCTACTCGCCGTACCTCAAGATGCTGCACGGCGAGTGGAGCGCGTGCGCGCGCGGGTTCGATGCCTACCTGCGCGCTCACCCGAACGGGACCGAGGCCCGCGAGGGCGACCGCGACGGCGCCCTCTGCAAGCTCCTCGACGGCGAGACCAAGGCGGCGCGCTCCGGCTTCGAGCAGCTCGTCGAAGACGAGCCGGACCCCGTCGTGAGCTCGCGCATGGCCGACATGGCCGCGCTCGCCGCGCTCCGCGACGGCGATCGGACCCACGCGGTGGCTCGATGGACCGACGTCGCGCGGTCTCGTCCGCTCTCGTGGCCGGCGCTCGTCGCGCGCGCGCGCCTCGGCCTCGCGGGTGCTCCGATGCCGCAGGCGATCGATCCAGTCGAGGTCCCGCAGGGCGCCGACCCGCCGCCGCTGGTCATCGTCGTCCCTCCGCCGGCCGACACGCTCCATCACCTCGGTCTCGAGGTCGACGCAGAGCAGGCCCTCCATGACCGCGAAGGCGCCGTCACGATGGGCGCGGGCGGCCGCGCGCCCGAGGCGCTCTGCAGGGCCTACGGGGAGATTGGGCGCGCCCGCCGTCGCTATCAGATCGCGCAGTCGCTCCCGTCCGCGCTCTTCACCGCAGCCCCCGGGCCGCGCACGCGCTGGGCCTGGGAGTGCGCGTATCCCTCGCCGTATGCCGACGAAGTCCACGCGGCCGAAGCGGCAGAGGCCCTCCCGGCGGGCCTGCTCTGGGCCGTCATGCGGCAGGAGAGTGCCTACGATCCCGATGTCGTGTCTCCCGCGCACGCCGTGGGCCTGATGCAGCTCTTGCCCGAAACGGCGCGTCCCGTCGCCGACGAGCTCGCGCTCCCGCGAGACGACGCACGGCTCACCAGCCCGCCTTACGCCATCCGCGTGGGTGCGCGCGTGCTCCGCAAGCTGCTCGACCAGTTCCACGGCAGCGTGCCGCTCGCCGTGGCGGCCTACAACGGCGGAGCCGACTCGGTCGATCGATGGCTCGCGCGCGCGCCCGGGATGCAGCTCGATACGTTCGTCGAGCGGATCCCTTACAAGGAGACGCGCGACTACGTGGCCAGGGTCATGGGGAACCTCGCGCGCTACGGCTATCTCGCGCGCGGCGAAGCCGGCGTGCCCGTCGTCGACCTCGAGATGAAGCGCTAGATCGGCGCTCACGAACGTGAGCGCTGATTTAGTCAAACCTGGGCGAATAAATCGGGCGAGCGTGATCGAAGATCACGCACGTCGATTTAGCGGCCCACGTCGCTCTCTCCTGAGTGAGCGGCACTGGCGCCAGGCGATCAGTTCTTCGGAAAGTCGATGGTGACGTTGTCGAACTGCACGTCGATCTTGCCGGTGGGACCGACCACGCTGGTCGCCAGCGCCACGAGGGGCGGCGCGTTCCCGGTCAGATAGCCGGCAGGGATCTGCGGCGGCGCGAGGACGCCCGGGTAGTTCATGGTGAACCCCACGTCGCCGCTGCCGTTGGCGTTGCGCTTCACGTCGAGCTTGATGTGCACCCACTGCTTCAGCGTGGGAATGGGCCCCACGGGCGCGAAGGCCGTCAGGCCCGCGTCGTCGATGATCTCTCCGGCATCGGCGGGCAGGTTGCCCACACCCGTGCAGTCCAATTGGTGCGCCCGAAAGACCATCCCGATGCGGCCGGGGGTCAGCACGACGCCGATGCAGAAGTCTTGATCTTCGAGGAGGAGGAAGCCGAGCTGCGACTCGAGGCCTGCTTCGGCCCGGAGATCGGCGTCGTTGAAGCGAACGTCGACGCCGACGACGACATGGTCGAACTTCTGGTCGTCGAACTGCTTGAAGATCCCGACCACCGTGGGCGAGCCCAGCGCCTGGGGAGCCGTCCCGAGAGCGGCCGCATTCGGCGGCGTTTCGCCCTCCGTCGTGAAGTCGAGGGACGTTCCGGGGAGCACGCCCTGTTGCCACGCGCCCCCGGCGTCGGCGTGGTCGAAGTCGTCGCAGAAGTCGTGCACGTTCCCCGGCCGGTTGCACCAATCGGGACTTCGATCGGGAATCGACAGGATCGAAGCGCAGCCGCCCGCCGACCCGATCGCGACGGCAAACATCGCTATCGCCGCCGCCGTCGCGGCGACCGCGGCGAGGCCCGTGAGGAGCTTCGTGCCCATCACCAGGCCCCTCGCAACGCGACGCCGGTCGTTCCCGCGCCGACGAGCGGCGAAAGGCCGACGCGGCGCTCCGGCTGCCCGGCGCTCTGGGGCGAGTGCGCGGGCGCCGTCAGAAAGAGCACGACCCCGCCGGCAAGGAGGGCCCCGCCGGCGACGAAGCCGATGGTCGACGCCGTCGCCTCGCGACGGGCCGAGGACGTCAGCGAGAGGGCCTGCGGATCGCACGCCATGTCATTGAGGCAGTGCCCCGAGGCCTCGTTGTTGTCCGACTTCGCCATTTCGCCGAAGACGGCGCCCAGGGCCACGCCCGCGACACCGACGACGCCTACCATGACGCCCAGCACGCGCTGCGTCGGTCCGTGCGATGCGGGGGGGAGCGCGGTCGCCCCGTCCGGGCGTGCCGGCTCGGCGGCCGGGATCGAAGACTGCGCGATCGGCGCCGGCTCGGGTTGCAAGTCGACTTCGAGCGCGGGCACCTCGATCGCGGTCTGGGTACCCTGGCCCTCGACCGACGCTTGCCCGTGCCACGGCTTTCGGCCCGCCGCCGTCGCGTCGACGGCGTGAGCGCCCGGGTCGACGGGGATCGCCGCTCCCCACGCCGCCCTTCCGACCGGATCGCCGTCGCGCTTGATCTGCAGATCGGGTCGGTCGGCCGCCAGCGTCACGACGATCGTCAAGGTCGGGAGCCTGGGCTCGAGCTCGGCGGCCTTGCGGCGAGCGAGCTGGACGCGCTCGGGCTGCTCGGCCTTCTGCGACGCACTCGCGGCCTCCTTGTAGGTGACCCACGCGCTGGCGAGCTGACCGTTGCGCTCGTAGCAAGAGGCCAGGTTGAGGAGGGTCCCGGTCGCGGGATCGAGCCGCTCGCTCTCGGCCAGCTTCGGGCACGCCTCGGCGAAACGACCGGCCGTCATGAGGTCGCGGCCCTGCTTGAACAGCGCTTCGGCCGCAGCTTGCTCGCCGGCGCCCTGCGCCCGGGCGGTCATCGGCACCCCGGCGATTGCCGCGCTCACCGCGAGCGCGGCCGCCCGCGTCAGCCATCGCAGACTCGACATTGGCGCGATGATAGGGGGTACGAGCCGACAATTGCAGTTTTCGTCCCCTTCGCGAGATCGATGCGTACGAATCGAAGACGGTTGAGGGTCGTCGGGCGACTCGATATCGTGGATCGGTGGATCCAATGCGCCCTGAAGCGTCTGGCGATGGCGTCGAGTACGACGCGAGCGCCAGCGTGCCTCAGGCCGGCGAGGTGATCGGCGGCAAATTCGTGATCGAACGGGTGCTCGGCATCGGGGGCATGGGGGTCGTCGTGGCCGCCCACCACTCGCACCTCGAACAGACGGTGGCCATCAAGTTTCTCCGGCGCGACGCCGCCCAAGACGAGGCGTCCGTGAATCGCTTCCTGCGCGAGGCGCGCGCCGTGGCCGCCCTCCAGAGCGAGCACGTGGTGCGCGTGATGGACGCCGGCCGCCTCGAAGACGGGCTGCCTTATCTTGTCATGGAATACCTGAACGGGGTCGATCTCGACCAGGTCCTCGTTCAGCGGGGCCGGCTGCCGCTCGAGGAGTGCCTCGAATACCTGCTCCAGTCCATGGAGGCCGTCGCCGAGGCTCACGCGGCGGGCATCGTTCATCGCGACCTCAAGCCGTCGAACCTCTTTCTCACGACCCGGTCCGACGGCACGCGCATCGTGAAGGTGCTCGACTTCGGGATCTCCAAGGCGCTCGACTCGACGGGCAAGCAGGCCGTGAGCCTCACGGCCACGTCGATGACGCTGGGCTCGCCTCTCTACATGTCGCCCGAGCAGGTGCGGAGCTCGAAGAGCGTCGACGCGCGGACGGACATCTGGGCGCTCGGCGTCATCGCCTACGAGCTCCTCGCCGGCATCCAGCCGTTCGAGGCCGAGACCGTGACCAGCCTGTGCGCGAAGATCGTCGCTGACGAGCCAGAGCCGCTTCGTTCGGTCCGCCCGGACGTCTCCGCCGCGTTCGAGGCGGTCGTCATGAAGTGCCTCGAGAAGAACGTGGCCAATCGCTATCAGTCCGTGGGCGAGCTGGCGACGGCCCTGCGGCCGTTCGCGTCGGCCGACGGCCTCGTCTCCGTCAACAAGATCACCCGCCTTGGCGGCCTTCGACCCACGCTCGCCAGCCATCAAGACGGGCGCATCTCGTCGCCGAGTCCGTCGGCGTCGGCCACCCCGACTCCACCTCTCGCGGCGCCTGCGGCGCTGTCCGACCCGGCCACCGGGTACGCGGAGACGGTGGCGTCCTGGCAGACCACGGGGACCCGGCGAGGCCGGCGAGCGATGGCCGCTACGGCGGGAACCGTGGGCGCCATCGCCCTCCTGATAGGAATCGTCGTCCTGGCGAAGTGGCCCGGTGCCAGCGCGAAATCGTCGGCCGCGCCAACCATTGCCGCCGGAATGGCCGTCGAGCCCCTCTCGCCGCCAAAGACCGATCTCGCGTCCGCAGCGCCGCCCCCCACACCCACCCCCACGCCCCCCGCGTCGGCAATCGCGCCCCCACCGCCGCCGGCAGAAGCGCCCGCGTCCGCCCTCGCCCCCCCGCCCGCGTGGACGCCGCGGCACACGCCCCCGCCCAAGCCCGCGGTCAGCCAAACCCCCCCGACGGCCAAGCCGCCGCCGAAATCCCAAGACGACCTCCTGCAAGACAGAAAGTAACGCCGCGTAGTCGAAGCGGAACGCGTCCGGCCAGGCGGTCGCAACAACGCGTAGCGGCAGAACGCGCCCGGCAGGCGGTCGCAATAGTGCGTAGAGCCAGCGTCGGCTAAGTCGAACGGGTGTGGCTCGGCGGTCGCCGCGCGGAGGCGTACTTCCCGTACGACGAGCACGGCGAGCGTCGAGACGGGCTCGTTCCGCGACGCCGGCGCTCGCTCTAGAACGCGCAGGCCGTGGCGAAGCGGTCGCGATGGTACGCAGCGTCGCCGAACGTCATCTCGGCGACCCGGGCGCGCTTCATGAACAAGCCGATGTCGTGCTCGTCGGTCATGCCGATCCCGCCGTGCATCTGGACGGCTTCGTTCGCGGCGTGGACATACGCGTCCGACGCCCGCGCCTTAGCCGCCGACACGAGCGCGCGGCGGTGCTCGGAGCCTTCGTCGATCGCCCGCGCGGCGGCCATGACGGCCGAGCGCGCCAGCTCGATCTCGACGAAGACGCGGGCCGCGCGGTGCTTGAGGGCCTGGAAGGTGCCGATGGCGACGCCGAACTGAACGCGCTCGCGCAGGTAGGCGAGCGTGCGCTCCAAGGCTTCGACCATGCCGCCGACCATCTCGCCGGAGAGCGCGACCGTCGCGGCGTCGAGCACCTCGTCGAGCACCTCGCCGCCCTGCCCGACAGGACCAACGACCTCGCTCGCCGGGACTTCGACCCCGGTGAGCTCGACGAGCGCAGCGTTGCGGCCGTCGACGCGGTGCTGGCGCACGACCCGGACGCCGGGTGCGCGGGAGCCGACGCGCGCGAGCGTGATGCCCTGCGCGTCGCCCGGCTCGCCCGAGGTCCGCACGGCGACGACGAACGCGTCGGCTCCGAAGCCGTCGAGGACGTTCGCCTTGACGCCGGTCAGCTTCAAGCCGCCCGCCGCGGTGGTCTCCGCGCGGGTGGTGATCCGCCGATCGTGGCGAGCGCCTCGCTCGTCGAGCGCGAGCGCGAGCACCGCGTCGCCGGCGATGATGGGCGCGAGGTGGGCCGCCCGCTGCGCGTCGGTGCCGGCGCGGGCGAGCGCGCGACCGGCGAGCATGACCGACGAGAGGAACGGCTCGGGCGCGAGGCACCGGCCGAGCGCCTCGGTGACGAGCACGACTTCGGCGAGGCCCAGGCCCGCGCCGCCGTGTTCTTCGGCGAAGGGGATGGCGGCCCAGCCGAGGCCAGCCATCTGCGACCAGAGGTCCTTCGAATACCCGAGCGAGTCCCGCGGATCGCGCAGCGCGCGGAGGCGCGACAGCGGCGACCGCTCGGCGGCGAAGGCCGCGGCGGTCTTGGCGAGAATGGCCTGGTCGTCGGTCAGCGCGAGACGCATCGAGGTGCACCGCTTACGTTCGTTACGTTCGTTACGTTCGTCAAAGTTGCCTGGGTTGCCGTATCTGGCTTCATGTTGGCGTCGTTCGACCCCGGTCTCTCAATCGGGTAGCCCGAGCACCTGCTTGGCGAGGACGTTCAGCTGAACCTCCGACGTGCCCCCCTCGATCGTGTTCCCGCGCGATCGAAGCCAGTCGCGCGTCTGCTGGAGCTCGTCGGCGGAGAAGCCATCCCCGGGTTCTCCCTGTGCGCTCTCCCAGCCGAGCGATTGCGGGCCGCGGATGGCCAGCATCAGCTCTTGCCGGCGCTGATTGAGCTCGGTCCCGTAGAGCTTGAACATCGACGTCTCGGCGCCCGGCCGGTGGCCCGCCGCGGCCCCATCGGCCGCCCGCTGCACGGTGAGCTGGAAGCAGAGGGTGTCCATGGAGAGCTGCGCGATGCGGTCCCGGAGGACCGGGTCCGCCACCCTCCCGCCGGCCTGCCCGACGTATTGCTTCGCGAGCGCGGCGAGCCGCTCTTCGGCCGGATCCCAGCGGCTGGCCGTGTCGCGCCGGCCGCCGCTCCCCATCACGTTCGCGATCATCGCACGCTCGTGACCGAGCAGCGCCTTGGCCACGGTCCACCCGGCGTTGAGCTCGCCGACGACGTTCTCCACGGGCACCCGGGCGTCGGAGAAGAACGTCTCGCAAAAGGGCGACGCGCCGCTGATGAGCCGGATGGGACGCACTTCGATTCCGGGCGTGGCGAAATCGACGAGCAAAAACGTGATGCCCGCCTGCTTCTTCTTGGCGCCCGGATCGGTGCGAACGATCATGAACATCCAGTCGGAGAGGTCTCCGTAGCTCGTCCAGATCTTCTGACCGTTGACGACGAAGTGGTCGCCATCGCGAACGGCGCTCGTCTGCACGGCAGCGAGATCGGAGCCGGCGTTCGGCTCCGAGTACCCCTGGCACCATCGGATCTGACCGCTCGTGATCTTCGGCAGGTGTTCGCGCCGCAGCCGCTCGCTGCCGAACTGGAGCAACGTCGGGCCGATCATCGTGAGGCCGAACCCCACGAGCGGGGGCGGCAGCGCGAGGCGGCCGATCTCCGAGAGCAAGACCTTCGCTTCCTCGCCGCTCAATCCGCCGCCGCCGTACTCGCGCGGCCAGGTCGGCGCCGTCCACCCGCGCGCGGCGGCGACCTCGAGCCATGCGCGCGACTCGGGGAGGGCGAACGCCATTCGACGCCCGCCCCAGACATGCGCCTTCGGATCGGTAGCCCGACCGCGCAGCGCCGCGGGCACCTCGTTCTCGAGAACCCGCCGCACCTGCGACCGAAACTCATCAAGCTCCGTCATCGACGCGAACTCTAGCCGATCGCCCGCTCCCTACCCTCCAGAACCAGGTACGCCGCAAAAGAGCAGAGAGAGGAGATTGGCCGCGGAGGGAAAGCGCCGGGAGACCGGCAGGAGGAAGTAGGTGAGCAGACGGTGAGTAG
>CALFNG010000360.1 GCA_937902985.1 uncultured Myxococcales bacterium | reverse complement strand
GCTGCGGCCGAGTGGGCGGAGCGCGACAGCGCCGTCAACGAGTCGAACACCATCACGGGCGGCAGCGGACTCCTTCACACCCAGCACGCGCAGAGCGGCGCCCCCGGTCAGTTTCGGATCGGGTTCGTGGGCGAGTGGTTCAAGGCCGGTTTCCTCTGCACCGACAAGTTTCCATGCCCGAACCCCACCGCGGGGAGGGCCGCGCTCACCACGGATTCGCTGAGCCACACCGGGGGGACGCTCTCTCTCGGCGCGTCGCTCTTCAACATCGGCGCCGGCACGTTCGACGGCTACCTCGCGGTCAGCGCCGTGGCGAACAGCGACGCGGCGAACCGGCCGGGCCTCTTGCAGGTCCTCGGCGACACGGATTTGGGCATCAAATACATGGCCCCCGTGGGCGACGTGATGCACCTCGGCCTCTTCACGGAGCTCTGGCTCATCAACGGTACGGGGTCGGTCGGCCTCGACGGGGGCGGAACGAGCGCCAAATTCGGCGCCATCGCCACCGCAGATCTGCGCGGGAACGCGACGTCGGCGTCGCACGTGCCGCTGCGCTTCAGCGCCAACATCGTCTACTCGCTCGACAACACGGGCGCCGTTCTTCAGGGCACCGAGGTCGCGCGGGGCGCGCCGGTCACGCGGATCGAGCGCTTCGGGCTCGGGGTGAACCGCGTCGACCATTTCGACTTCTTGCTCGCGGGCGAGGCCTTCATCGCCGAAGACCGCGTTCGACCGTTCGTCGAGGGGCGGATCCTGGCGCCGAACAACCGCCAGAACTACCCCTGCCCCCTCAACAACCCGAGCAAGGACCACTGCCTCGCGAACGACACCGTGGTGCCGTCGACGCTCACCCTCGGGAGCCGCTTCTTCCCGTGGAAGCGCGGCTTTTCGCTGCTCGCGGCGCTCGACATCGGCCTCGGCGGCACGAGCGATTTCATCGAAGAGCTCCAGCCCGTCGCGCCGTGGACGCTCTACTTCGGCGCGGGCTGGGCGGTCGACACCTGGGACCGACCACCGGTCGTTCGCAAGATCGAGCACGTCATCGAGCACTTCACGCCGCGCGGGCACGTCGTGGGCTTCGTGCACGAGAAAGACAAGAACGACCCCATCGTGGGCGCTATCGCGACCTACCGCGACCGCGCGGACATGGCGCCGCTGGCCACGGGAGCCGACGGCAAGTTCGGCGACGAGGTCGCGCCCGGGGCGTACACATACGACCTCAAAGCCGACGGCTATCGTCCCGGCAGCTGCGACGCCGACGTGCCCGCGCAGGGCGGAGAAGTGCCGACCGATTGCCCCCTCGAGGCGCTGCCGCGCGTCGGGACCGTGGTCGGTCATGTCCGCGACGCCGACACGAGCCAGGCCATCTCCGGCGTGCAGGTCGTCCTGGCCGACTCGCAGCACAAGGAGTCGCCCCTGAACGCCGACGGCGCCGGAGGCTACCGGTTCGAAGGGATCACGCCCGGAACCGGCGAGCTCCGCGTCGAGGCCGAGGGCTACCTGGTCCTCGTCGTCCCGGTCGACGTGAAGGCGCGCCAGGAGAGCTCCGTCGACCTCCTCCTCCGGCCGAAGCCGAAGAACTCGAAGGTCGCCATCACCGCGAAAGAGATCACGATCAAGGATCAGATCCAGTTCGCGCTCGATAGCGCCGTCATCCTCCCCGAGTCGTTCGGCCTCTTGACCGAGATCGCCGACACGGTGATCCGCCGCCCCGAGATCCGGCGCGTCGAGGTGCAAGGCCATACCGACAACAGCGGCTCGGCCGACCACAACCAGCTCCTGAGCGAGCAGCGTGCAGAAGCCGTACGAGCCTGGCTCGTGCAGCACGGCGTCGCGTCCGACCGTCTGGTCGCGCGAGGCTATGGGCAAGAGCGCCCTCTCGTTCCCAACGTGACCGCCAATAACCGCGCGCAGAATCGGCGGGTTCAGTTCATCATTCTCGAGCGCGACGGCGGACCGTCGGCCCCGGCCAGCCCGGCTCCGCCCTCGGGGGCCCCGAAAAAGAACGTCCTGCCCGGCTTCTAGAGCGAGCGGCACAGCCGTCCGCGTCCTGGGAAGTCTCCCTTACGCTCGGGGGTCGACGAGCTTCGCCAAGGATCGCATCTGTGCGCGGGGCAGGGGGCGAGCCGATCGGGCCGCTTCGCTGGCCGACGCGTCTCTGAGGCGAGCCGATTGGGCCGCTTCGCT
>CALFNG010000359.1 GCA_937902985.1 uncultured Myxococcales bacterium | reverse complement strand
GATCGTGCCCACGTTCACGTGGGGCTTGTTGCGAACGAATTTCTCCTTGGCCATGACTGTCGTCTCCTGGGACTCGAAGGGGGACTCGGATTCGGTGGCGATTCGGTGAGGTCTGAGTCAGCGCGAAAGGTCAATCTCGAGCCCACCACGGGGCTTGAACCCGTGACCTCTTCCTTACCAAGGAAGTGCTCTACCACTGAGCTAGGTGGGCGTTGAGAAGCCGATCCCTTGCCGGGGTTGGGCGATCTGCTCGTTTTGGGTGCTCGCCGTACGGGAAGTACGGCTGCGCGCCCAAAACGACCAGCTGACCCAACCGCGGCTTCGGGGCTCGGCCTCTCAACGTCCCTGCAGGACGGGATCGGCGAGAACCCCTTTAAGGCGCGGCTTTTGTTTCTATTGCTTCGTTGACTCCGTGGCTTCTCAGGGGAGGGTGCTTCGTGAGCGGGAGACCGGGTTCGAACCGGCGACGTTCAGCTTGGAAGGCTGACGCTCTACCAACTGAGCTACTCCCGCGAGTGTCCTGGTTCTTGGTTCGTGCTGACTCGGACCGTGGAGGGTGAAGGATTCGAACCTTCGAAGGCATAGCCGGCAGATTTACAGTCTGCTCCCTTTGGCCACTCGGGCAACCCTCCGTTATCGTTGGCGTATTATTAGCGTTTATCGATGGTTACGTGCGTCGCTTCGGGGTGCTTCGTGTCGTCGTTTCGGTGAGTCGCTCGGTGCGGCGATGAGCTAGCGAGGGGACTTGAACCCCTAACCGCCTGTTTACAAAACAGGTGCTCTGCCAGTTGAGCTACGCCAGCCCGCGCGGCGAAGGGTCCGCCGCTTTGGGGGCAGGTACACTACTTGGCGGCGGGCGGCCGCGCAAGCAACAAGGAAGCCAGTCATGAATCGTCGTGCCTTACGCGCGGCCGCGGCACGCCCGGTCTCCTTTCGACCCGTGCCGCCACCCGCGTTAAGAGGACCGCTCGCTAGCTTGCTACAGCCACGACGTCAAGGCCGACTCGGCACGTCACGCCCTGGGAGAGCCAGAGATCAGCCGCAGAGAGCGCGGAGGGCGCAGAGGACAGAGATGGGGTCGAAGTCTCGCGACCCGCGCCGCGGATGCGCTGGGCACGCACTGCTCCCGGCGCGCCGCCCAGCGCGCACAAGACCCCCTCTCCTCTGCGCCCTCTGCGCCCTCTGCGCCCTCTGCGCCCTCTGCGCCCTCTGCGCCCTCTGCGCTCTCTGCGGCCAATCTCCCTCTCGCTCTCGCGAGAGCGCCGCGAGTGCTAGCGGCGGAGCTTGGCGGTCATGAGGTCGAGGGCCTTCTGGATCTCGGCCTCGGTGAAGGGCATCTTTTCGATCTGGGCCTTCTCGTCGGCGAGGGCGGTCTGCATCTCGGCCTGGACGTCGCGCGCTCGCGCGATCCATGGCGAAGAGTCCTGCGTCCGTTCGCCGAGGGCGACCGTCTGATCGAGCTCGCGCAGGCCCTTCTCGAGGAGCACCCGGAAGCGGACGTGCATGAAGGCGAAGAAGATCTGCTTCTGGCGTTCGGTCTTCGACGTGGCGGGCGGCGGGATGCCCATGAGATCGCGGTGCAGGTTCCGGTACATCTCGCCGACGCGGTAGCCCGACATGGCGGCCCAGTGGGGGTCGACTGACCGCACCGCTTGGCTGTAGGCGGACTGGGCCTCGAGGAGACCGGCGCAGCGCTCGTCGAGCTTGTCGAGGTAGTCGGGGGGGAGCGGGTCGAACTGGATGCGCTCGGAGCGGCCGCGGCGGAGCTCGCCGAGCGCGAAGCGAAGCTGGGCGACGGCGACCGGCAGCACGTCGCGCTCGCCGTAGTGAAATCGATCGGACAGATCAAGCCCGTCGTAGATGTCGGTCGAGCTCGGGGTGTCGAGCTGGCCTTGCTCCACGAGCGCGAGGCCGCGGGCGCCGAGCGCGACGATTCGTTCGAGGTCCTCGAGATCGGGACGGGCGAGCAGCGTGTCGCCGATGGCGGCGAGCGCCGTCCAGTCTTCGAGGTACGCGTCGAGCGTTGCAGCTCGAACGAGGGCGGAGCGCGCCTTGAGACCGGTCGGGAAGCGGCGCGCGAGCTCGAGGTACTCGTCGCGAGCGCCCGCGCGTTCCTCCAGACCTTCGAGCGCCAGCCCGAGATCGAACATGTACTCCGGCGCGCGAGGTCCAGTCGGGTCGGCCGCGACCAGCAGGCGGTAGGCATCGGCCGCGTCTTTCCATCGCTGCTCGAGAAGCGCCCGTTCGCCGCGGGCGGCGAGCTCCGGCTCGGTGGTTACTTCGTCGGCGGTGACGATGGCCGGCGGCACGTCGATGTGCATCGGCGGCCCGAGCGCCGGCGAGACGGATCGAGCGCACCCGCTCGCGCCGGCGAGAACAAAGGCGAGAACAAGGACGGCCACGGGAAGGCGCCGTGCGAGCGCATCGACGCCGAGCCCGGAACCCCACGGCGGCCATCGCGCGCGGATGCACATCAAGAGAGAGAGTACCCAAGCGGCGCCCGAGTTCCGGGGAATGCGCCGGGCGCCTCGGTCGCTGTTCAACCAGCAACCCACCCGCTCGCTGCACACGCCGCCCTCTGCACTGAACGCCCGCGTCCGTTGACGCTCGGCGTTCGCGCGGCCAGCGTTTACCGTAGAGAGCGGGGTGGGCGGCGGCACGACACCTCGCAAGGAGGCCATTGCGCGATGAAGATCTTCGACGTTCGGGTTCTCGAGCTCCGCTACCGCGCGCTCGACAAGCAGATCCACAAGCTCGACCGGCGCGGAGTGCACATGACGCCGTCGGATCGCGAACGCGCGACCGAGCTCAAGAAGCAGCGACTGCTTGCCAAGGACCAGCTCTACGCGCTCGGCTTGCGGTAGCCCGTCGCTCGGGGGCTCGGCACAATGCCGCTCACGAGAGACGGATTCGGCTACGGCTTGGAGGGTGAGGGCGCTTCGTCGTCTGCACCTTCGTCGGTGTCGCTGACCTTCGTCGCGGGCTCGGGCGTGTTCGAGAGCGACGCGATGCCCGCCGTGTAGACGGCGTCGTTGAGGTCTTTGAGCGACTCGGCCATGCGCTTGCTCCAGCCAGCGGGAAGCGACTCCGGCGACTGCTTCTCGAGCGCCGACGCGATCGAGAGCCAGTGGCGCGCCTCGGCCTTGTACCCGATCCGGAAGTCGGTCATTCCGCGCAGGTAAGCGTAGTGAGCGCGGTCGTTCGGCGAGAGGCGCTGCACGTCCGGCTCGAGGGCGCGGAAGATGGCGAGCGCGCGCTCGTGCTCGCTCTCGTCGAAGGCTCGCTGCCCGCGGGTCAGCTCGTCTGCATACGTGTTGCAGGCCGCGCCGCCAACGAGAATCGCGAGAGCCAGACACGCCACGGGCGCGGTGAAGGGGCGCATCTTCACCGAGCGTAGCGGCGAACGCACCCGAGGAGCAAAACCAAAGACGCGGCCGCCGCCCACGCGCGGGTTCCCGGAGATTCGCGCTCGGCGCCGGGGTATGCGTCGCAGATGCAGGCGCTGGGGCGATCCGGTGAAGCAGCGTTGGACTCGCCGACCGCGCCGGCGCTGGCCTCGACGGGCTCCCGGGAGGCGCTGGCCGTTGCGAGGGGCGAATCGCAATCCCACGGAGCCCCCTTGGCAAAGCCGCACCGCTCGAGCAAGGAGCCATCGAGCCGGTGCACCACCATCTGGAGCCCGTCGCCGTGGGTCGTCACTTCGACGAAGTGATATGCCGCCTCGACCTTGCGCGTCGTCGCCGTCGGGTGGATGTTGCGATAGACCGGCGCCCCGCCGCCCCCCGAGACGACGTACTTGAGGAGCCCCGCGTCGCCGCGCTCGTAGATATGATCGTGCCCCGAGAACACGAGGTCGACGTGGTGCGCCGCGAGGAGCTCGGGGACGTGAGCCGCGAGGAGCCGGGGGTTCTGTCCGTGCGGCCCTGACGACCACGGTCCCTGGTGAACGATCGCGAACCGCCACACGACGCCCGCCTCGGCGTCGGCGCTCGACAGCGCGCGCTCGAGCCATTCGCGTTCGGGGCCCCCGCCCCACTCGCCGGTGCCGTTCATGAAGAAGAAGCGCAAGGCGCCGACCCGCACCGTGCCGTACGGGTGCGTGGCGCCCGCGGCGTCGTCGAAGCCGAAGTAGCGAGAGAAGTTCGCTCCCGCCGCGTCGTTGTAGAGTTCGTGGTTTCCGATCGCGCTGAAGAGCGGGCGCTCGCGTAGCAAGTCTCTTTCGATGTCGAAGAACGTGGCCCAGTTGGCGGCGCTCCCGCCGTCGGCGACCATGTCGCCGGTGTTGACCAGAAAGTCCGCTGGCACGTGCGCCATGTCGCGAACGATCGCCGCATGCGCGTCGTCGTCGGTGCGATCGTCTCCGTAGACGAGGAAGGTGTGGGGCGCGCTCGCGTCGGCCGACGCGGGCTCCGGCGCGGTGACCAGGTGGCCCGTGCCCGCGGGCGCTCCCGCAGCGAGGATCGTGTACGCGTAGCGCGTCGAGGGGGCGAGGCCCGTGACCCGAACGACGTGCATCGTCGCGCTCGGACTTTCGAAGCGGAGGCGGCGCGGCCCGGCATCGCCGCCCTCGCCTGCCCTCTCGCCGACCAGTTCGACGGCGAGAGGCGCCGCCGCTCGGAGCTCGACGCGCACGGTGGCGGTCGTCTCCGAGAGCGCCGTGACATACGGTCCCTTCGTCGCCGGCTGCGCCCCGGCGCCGTCAGCGAGGGCCGAGGCGCTGGCGAACCCGAACGAGAACGAGAACGAGAACGAGAACGCGAACGCGAACGAGGCCAGCGCGAACATCACGGCGGCGGTGCGGGCGAGCCCGACGGAGCGCGCGCAGGCGCGAGGAACGCGGGCGCAGACGTCGCGATTCATGTCTCCCTTTCGTAGTCGAGCTGGCCGCGAGCCGCGCGAACGGTCGCGCCAACGCCAGTCGCTATGCATTGACCGGCCCGCCGGTGGCCAGTAGCGTCCCCCTTCCCATGGGAGGGACCATGCCGGCGACGACGGGCGATCCGTCGCTGGCGGGACTGCCCCGTCAGCTCGGCAAGTATACGCTGGTTCGCAGGCTCGCCACGGGGGGCATGGCGGAGCTCTTTCTCGCCATCCAGCGGAGCCTCGGCGGCTTCGAGAAGCTCATCGTCATCAAGCGCATCTTGCCCGCGATGAACCAGGATCGCGGGTTCATCGAGATGCTTCTCCACGAGGCACGGGTTGCGGCCACGCTGTCGCATCCGAACCTCGTGCACGTCTTCGACGTGGGGATGGCCGACCGGGCCTACTTCATCGCGATGGAGCACGTCCACGGCGAGGACCTGCGCGCCATCGTGCGCCAGATGAAGCGCCTCGGAGCGACCGAGTTTCCGATCGAGCACGCCCTCTCGGTGGCGCTCGGGGTCTGCGCGGGGCTCGCATACGCCCACGAGAAGCGGGATCTCGACGGCGCTCCGCTCGACATCGTCCATCGCGACATCTCGCCCCAGAACGTCGTGGTCACTTTCAGCGGCGACGTGAAGATCGTCGATTTCGGCATCGCGAAGAGCACGGGCAAGCTCGGCGACGACACGGCGAGCGGGCGCCTGAAAGG
Organism: uncultured Myxococcales bacterium; assembly: GCA_937902985.1. Lineage (GTDB taxonomy): Bacteria > Myxococcota_A > Polyangia > Polyangiales > Polyangiaceae > Palsa-1150. The sequence continues at coordinate 15,973 of CALFNG010000359.1, read as the reverse complement.
CAAGGTCCCGTACATGTCGCCGGAGCATGCGCGCGGCGAAGCCGTCGACGGACGGAGCGACCTCTTCGCTGCCGGGGTGATCCTCTTCGAGCTCAGCACCGGGCGGCGACTCTTCAAGGCGGCGAGCGAGTACGAGACGTTCAAGCTCATTTGCGAGCTGGATCTCCCGTCCCCGTCGCGCGTTCGCCCGGGATACCCGCCGGCGCTCGAGGCCATCGTGATGCGCGCGCTCTCGCGCGACCCTCGCGAGCGCTGGCAGAGCGCGCGCGAGATGCAAGCGACTCGAGCGCGCGCAAAACCCTCTGTCCTCTGCGCCCTCTGCGCCTCTGCGGCCCATCTCTCTCTCGCTTGAATGAAATGGGGTTGGAGGGCGCGCGCGCTCAGCCCTCTTCTGAACCCAAACGTCGCGCCTTTGCGCCTTTGCGGTTCTCCCTCAGGTCAGACGGGTCCAGCGGAGGCGGTTGACGGGGAGGCCGTCGGCGATGGCGCGGCGCTCTCGGGGGCTCCGGGCGCTGTATGGATTCTCGGCGAGGCGCGGGGAGCCGTCGGCGTCGCCGCCGGGAACGAACCGCGGATCTTCGGCGACCAACTCCTCGTAGCCCGCCGCGCGCTCGTCGACGTCAGTCTGGACGAAGAGCTCCCCCCCGGGCTCGAGGAGCCGAGCGACCTCGCCGAGAAAGTCCCCCTGGACGAGCAGGCGCTTCGCGTGTCGCTTCTTCCACCACGGATCCGGGAAGTGGACGAAGAAGCGACGCACCGAGCCGTCCGGGCCGAGGCGCGGGAGCGCGAAGCGTGCGTCTTCGGCGAACACCCGGGCCCGCGCGCCATAGCCTCGGGTCGCGAGGCGCGCATCGACGATCGCCGCCCACTTGCGGCGGATCTCGAGCCCCACGAGCGCGGCGCGGGGCTCGGCTTCGGCGCGCTCCACGAGGAACCACCCCCGCCCGGGTCCCAGCTCGACCTCGATCCACTCGCCGTTCGCCAGCGAGCGGAGCTCGATACGGTCCGCTTCGGGCAAGCGCGGCGCGTCGTCGTAAGGCCGAGTCATGGCCACGCTTTTACTCGAAGCGAGCCGAAACGGCGCGCTTGACCACGGCGGGTCCGTTCGGCGACCGTCCCGGGCGTGCCCGGTCGCGAGCCCTCCGACGCCGACCTCGCGGGCGAGCCGGCGCGCGGGTGGACCGACGTCTGGAGGCCGCGCGCCATCGCCTACGGGCCTCTCGTCATCGCGGTGGCCCTCGTCGCCGAGCGAACCATCGCGGCCGTTCTGGCGAAGACCGGGCACGCCGCGGCCACGCTCGACGACGCGTACATCCATTTCCAGTACGCCCGGGCGATCGCGTCGGGTCACCCGCTGCGCTTTCAGGCCGGCGCGCCGGTCACCAGCGGGGCGACGAGCATGCTCTGGCCCGCGCTGCTCGCCCCGTTCTGGGCCCTCGGCGCCCGCGACGACGCGATCGTGTGGCCGGCGTGGGGGCTCTCGTTCCTCGCTCTCGGGGCGCTCGCGTGGGAGGCGTACCGCCTGACCGAACGCCTCGCGGGGACGGTCGCCGCCGTCGGCGCCGGAGCGATGACGGTGACGTTCGGCGGTTTCGTATGGTGCGCGGCGAGCGGCATGGAAGTCGTGCCCTTCGCGTGGGCGATCGCTCGAGGGTCACGACGGGCGAGCGAGTGGGCCGAGGCGGCGCCCGCGGCGCGCTCCGGGCGGAGGCTCGCGGAGCTCATCGCGCTCGCGTGGATCGGCGCGCTGTTCCGACCGGAGGGCGCGGTGACGGCGGTCTTCGTGGGCGTGACGCTCGTCGCGTTCCCTCGCAGGCGCGCGTGGCGAGACCGCGCCTTCGGTTGTGCCGCGGCCAGCGCGCTCCTCGCCCTTCCGCTCTTGCTCTGGGCGCTGACGGGCTCGCCGCGAAGCAACACGGCCGTCGCGAAGCTCTTGCCCGAGAACCCCTACTACGCCGGGGCCGCGCTCTTCGAGACGGTGCAGTCGAACGCCCGGCTCCTTGTCGGCAGGCTGCTCAACGGGGAAGCCTGGTCCGCCGAGTTCTTGCCTCACGGAGGCACACCGATCGCGATGGCGGGCCTCGCTGCGATTGCCGTCGCGGCAGGGCGCGGCCAAGGAGGGCTCCGCTCGGCTTGGCGCGGAACCGCGGTGCTCGTGCTCGCGCTGACGATGTTCGCGCCCTGCTTTTACTACACGTTCCTCTGGAACCGCCTCCGGTATCTCTGGCCCTTCGCAACCGGATGGATCATCGGGCTCGCCTGCCTGGCTCGGCTCGCGGGCGACCTGGCGGCGGCGGTCCGACCGCGGTGGCGCGCGGTGACCGGGCTCGCGTGCGGGGCGTTCGTCGGCCTCTTCCTCTCGAAGCTCGAATGGGTCATCGACGACGTGGCCCAGTCGGCGAGCGGCATCGATCGACAGCAAGTGGCCCTCGGGCGATGGGCCGGCGAGAACCTCGACGCGTCGGCGCGCATCGGCGTCAACGACACCGGCGCGATCGCTTATTTCAGCGGCCGGACCACGTTCGACGTCGTCGGCCTGACGACCGCTGGCGAAGCGCCCTACTGGGTGGCGGGCGCCGGATCGCGACTCGAACACTACGAGCATCTCCAGGCGACCGATCCGGCGAAGCTCCCGACCCACTTCATCGTGTACCCGGAGTGGATGGCCATGGACGCCGTCCTCGGGGCTCAGTTGACCGAGGCGACCGTGACCGACGCGACGATCCTCGGGGGCCAGACGATGCGCGTCTACGTGGCCGACTGGTCGAAGCTCGGAAGCGGCGAACGGCCCTGGAGCCTCCCGGCTGGCGCGAGCGTCGTCGACGCGATCGACGTCGCGGACCTCGAGAGCGAAGGAGACCACGATTACGAGCTCCTCGGCGCGCGCGACGGCGAACAGACCGCCCACGAAGGCATCTCTCCCGACGGCGCGACCGTGATCGACGGCGGGCGCACGCAGCGCTCCGTCGAGCGTTTCACGGCGCACCTGCCCTCGGGCGTCGCCGCGCACGGCATCGTCCGGCTCGACGGGCCGGCGGGGACGCGGGTGCAGGTGATCTCGAACGAACAGCCCGTCGGAGCGTTCGAGCTCGGAGACGACGAAGACTGGGTCGAGCGTTCGTTCGATATCCCCGCCGGCATGGGCGGCGAGCGCTCGACCATCGAGCTCCGCTCCGAGAGCGCGCCGGTCACGGTGTTCCACTACTGGTTCGTCGACCGCTCCGGCCCGCCGGGTCCGCGGCCCCCGCCGGTCACTCCGGATTGAAGACGATCGGGTAGACCACGCCGGCGACCTCGCGACCGTCGACGACGTCCATGCCTCGAAGGACAGCCGTCGCCCACGCGAGTTCCCCCCCGAGGCCCCGCGACGCAATTTACTTCTGCGGCGCCGGCTTCGGGGCCACGGCCGCTGCAGCAGGCGCACCACTTGCGGGGCCCTTCGCGCTCGGCGGCGGCTTGATGGCGCCGGTCTGCTGCATCATCTCGAGCAGGTTGGCGTACCCCCACCCATGCTGCACCTTGCCGTCAGCGCTCGGCTGCACGATGTCGACCCAGTGCCAGTCCCTGACCTCTTTGTTCGAGGCGCGGAGCGGGCCGAGCGCGCCCTTCTGGGTGCCGGTCATGGTGTGCTCCACGATCGCGAAGCCGTCGATTCCCCACGCGTTCACCGTGGTCCACTTCTGGTCGGGAAACGCCTTGAAGAAATTGTCGAGGTCCTTCGCGATGTCCTTCTTGCCCTTCATCGCAGGACCGCCGCTGATGTTGACCCAGTAGTCGGCGTCGTCGGCGGTGCCCGCGGCGACGGCCTTCGCGTCGTCTTTGCTGAAGAGCGGATCCATCGCCTTGGCCATCTCGATGAGCTTGTCTTCGTCGGGCGTGGCCTTCGCCAGGTGAACCTCGGGCACGTTCGTCGGCAGCACTGGAACAGCGGGCGCGCCCTTCTTCCCGCTCATCTGCGCCATGAGTCCAGCGTCGTCGCCGTACTCGTGCTGCTCCTTGACGAGACCGTCGTCGTTGAACCAGAGAACGCCGAGGCGAATCTGGCCCACCGGCTTCTTCGTCGCCTTCATGCCCATGAAGTCGCCGGTCATGGTCCCCGCCCACGCCATCTCGATGACGAGCACGTTGTCCTTGGCCCAAGCCCGCACGGGCGCCTCCTTCGCGTCGGCGAAGGTGGCGAACACGAACAGGTCCATCGCCTTGGCGATGTCGTCGGGGCCGTGGCCGCCGGGCGCGCCGTAGGACGCGATGACGGCGTCGGGCGTGTAGTACGAGGCGACCTTCTTCGAGTCGTGGGCGTTGAACGCGTCGGTGACCCCCTTCATGGTCTGGGGGATCAGCTGCATGAGGGTCGGCTTCGCCGGGGGCGGCGGCGTGGTGTCGGCGGGCGGCGGGGTCGCCGGTTCCGTCGCGACGACCGGCGGAGGCGCCGGCGGAGGCAGCGGCGGCGGGGCCTCTCCGCCGCAAGCAACGAGAACGAGAACGAGAACGAGAACAAGACTGAGGCCGAGGCCGGAGAGCGCTGCGATGCACGCAAGCACTGCCATACCGTTCATGGTCGATCGCATTCGGTCTCCTTCCGCGGTCTCCTTCCGCGGTCCGGCGAAGCACGCTACACGTGAAACGATTCCCGTGCGTACCCGTGCCCTCGGAAAGACCGGACTCCGCGTCAGCGAACTGGCGCTCGGCACCTGGGGTCTCTCTGGCGATGCCTACGGCCCCGTCGAAGACGCCGAGCAAGACCGCGTCCTCGCGCGAGCCCTCGAGATGGGCGTGAGCGTGATCGACACGGCCGACGCCTATGGCGGCGGGCGCATGGAGCAGAAGGTCGGGCGGGCGATCGCGGGGCAAGGCGAGATCGTGGTCGTCTCCAAGGTAGGCCTCGATCGCACGACGTCGCCGCCCCGCAAGCGCTTTGACGCCGCGTACCTTCGCGAGTCGGTCGAGCGATCGCTCCGCCGCCTCTCCCGCGACTGGATCGACGTCTATCTCCTGCACAATCCGCAGGCGAGCACCCTCGCCACCTCGGAGACGGTCGACGCGCTGCTCGAGCTCAAGGCGCAGGGCAAGATCGCGCACTGGGGCGTCAGCGCCGGCGACATCGAAGTCGGGCGCGCGGCCTTGCGCAAAGGCGCTGAGGTGATCGAGCTCGCCTACAACCTCCTGCACTCGTGGGACCTTCACCGCCTCGCGGGCGAGATCATGGTCACCGGCGCGGGCGTGCTCGCGCGCTCGACGCTCGGCTACGGGCTGCTCGCCGCCGACTGGGCCAAGGACCACGACTTCGCCGCCGGCGACCACCGCGCCGACCGCTGGACGAAGCCCGAGCTCGCGCGAAGGCTCGAACAGGTAGCCGCGTTCCGTTTCCTCGTGCAGGGTGAGGTGGCGACCATGCGATCCGCGGCGATACGGTACGTGCTCTCGAGCTCGCTCGTCACGAGCGCCGTGCTCGGTCCCCGGAGCGTGGGCCAGATCGAAGACGTCGTGCGCGAAGTCGGCGTCGGCCCCGTCTACCTGCGCGACGCGGCCCTGGCGCGCATTCCTCGCGCCCTCGAGAGCGTGGGGATCGAGCCATGACGGCCCTCGCTCTGGCGGCCGCCGAGGTCGCGCTCGCCGCGGCGCGCGAGGCGAGCGAGGTCGTCCTCGGCATCTACGCCGGGCCCTTCACCGTTCAGTACAAGGGCAAGGACGACCCCGTCACCCGCGCCGACCACGAGTCGAACGCGCTCATCTGCGATCGCCTCGCGCGGGCCTTCCCGGCGCTGCCCATCGTCGCCGAAGAGAGCGATCCCGGCTCCTACGCAGGGTTCTCGAGCGCCGACGCCGTGTGGTTCGTCGATCCCGTCGACGGCACGCGCGAGTTCGTGAACAAGAACGGCGAGTTCGCGGTGATGATCGGCCTGGCGGAGCACGGCCGGGCGACGGTCGGGGTCATCACGGCGCCCGCCTGGGGCCGCGCGTTCGTCGGCATCGTCGGCGAGGGCGCGTGGGAGGTCTCGGCCGACGGGACCCGCGCGCCGATCCACGTCTCCACGCGCGACTCGCTCGAGGGCGCGTCGGTGCTCGTCTCGCGCTCGCGCACGCAGCCGCAGCTCACCGCGCTCGCAGCCGCGCTGGGCGGGCGGGCGCCCGTGGCGCTCGGGAGCTCGGGGCTCAAGGCCGTGCTCGTCGCCACGGGAGATCACGACGTCTACCTTCAACCCGGCCGCGCCGGCATGCGGTGGGACGCGTGCGCGAGCGAGGGCCTTGTGCGCGCCGCGGGCGGCGAGCTGACCGAGGTCAGCGGCGCGTCGATCGACTACGCGAACCCCGACATCACGAACCGCAACGGCCTGCTGGCGACCAACGGGTTATTGCACCGCCGGGTGATCGACGCCTTCGCCGGCACGCCGCGCAAGTAGAGAGCGGAGGAGCGACCGCGATGCGCGACCGGGCCGACGTGGTCGTCGTGGGTGCCGGAATCATGGGCCTCTCGGTCGCGTATCACCTCGCCGAGCGCGGCATGCGGAACGTCACCGTCGTCGACCAGAGCTACCTCTGCGGCGGCGCGAGCGGCCGGAACGGCGGCGGCGTGCGCGCCCAGTGGTCGAGCGAGGCGAACGTGCGCTTGATGCTCGAGAGCATCCAGATGTGCCGCGACTTCGCCACCAAGATGAAGATCAACGTCTGGTTTCGCCAGGGCGGGTACCTCTTTCTCGCTCGCACGAACGACGAGCGCGCCACGCTCGAGAGGAGCGTCACCCTCCAGAACGAGTGCGGGCTCGAGACGCGCATGCTCTCGCCCGGAGAGGCGCGGCGCGTCGTCCCGGAGCTCGACGTCACCGGCGTGCAGGCCGCCAGCTACAACCCGGACGACGGCGTGGTCTTCCCGTGGCCCTTCGTCTGGGGCTACTCGCAGGCGGCGCAGAAGCTGGGCGTCGAGGTCGCCGCCTGGCACGAGGTCGTCGGCTTCGACGCGACGGCCGGGCGCATCGACGGCGTGCGCGTGCGCCGGACGGGCCGGTCCTCCTCGACGCGCTCGACGCCCTCGACCGACGAGACGTTCACGATCGCGACGCACCGGGTGGTCAACGCGGCCGGCGCGTGGTCCCCGGGCGTCGCGCGCATGCTGGGCGTCGAGCTCCCGAACAAGCCGCACCGTCACGAGATCTGCTCGAGCGAGCCGCTCAAACCCTGGCTCAAGCCGCTGGTCGCCGACCTCTCCGACGGCCTCTACTTCTCGCAATCCACGCGCGGCGAGATCGTCGGTGGTATCGGAAACGAGTACGTCGCGCCCGGGCTCGACCAGGAGAGCTCGCACGCGTTCCTCGGTCGCTACGCGAGCGCGCTCGTTCGCGCGTGCCCGGTGCTGGGGGCGGTGAAGGTCCTGCGCCAGTGGGCAGGTTGCTACGATCTCACGCCCGACGCCAACCCGATCGTCGGTCCGGTCGCCGAGGTCGAGCACTTCTACCAGGCGAGCGGGTTCATGGGGCACGGCTTCATGATGGCGCCCATCGTCGGCAAGCGGCTGGCCGAGGCCATCGCGGGCAAGCCGATGATTCCCGAGTTCGAGCGCTGGAACCTCCGGCGCTTCAAGGAGGGCAAGCTCCTGAGCGAGGGGATGATCATCGGGTGAGCGCGCGCGGCGCTGCGGGTGCGCCGATCGAAGAGAGAGATTCGCCGCGGAGGGCGCCGAGGACGCGAGAGAAGAGAGTGGTCTCGTCACAGAGCGTACCACTCGAAAATTGGCGCCCCGAGCTGCGCTCCTGCCCTCGCGGCGAGTCAGCAAAGTCGCGCTCGGCACCCATCTGGCACCGTTCGTCGCCCAGCCATGAGCCAGGCACCCACCTTCTCCGCCATCGTGAGGGCAGCGGCCTTCGAACCCAAAAACATCGTGCCTCCGCGCATTTGCGGTTCTTCGCGCGCGACCTTTTGCGAAGGCAGGTGTCGGCGCCGGTTGCCATGACGTTGACACTCGCTCGCGCGCCCCTGTACGGTCGCTTCGGGTCGCGTCCGCCGCAGGTTCATCCGCGACAGCGCCCTTTTTTCGGTAACGCAAACCGACGCGCCGCAGCACCGCGCGGCGTTCAAGCGCTACAGCCCGCCACTGCTCCACTGGGAGAGATCCATGAAGACCGTGCGTACGCTTTGCTGCACGCTCCGTCTGCTGTCGGCCACCGCCGGCCTCGCTGCGCCGCTCGCCGTGGTTGCAGTGGCCGCCGCGCTGGTGGCCTGCGAAGACGACAACGACCCCGTGACGTGGGTCAAGCGGCTCGATGATCCGGCGCAGCGCGCCAACTCCATCAAGCGGCTTACGCAGTTCTACGAAGATGACATGACGCACGCGAGCAACGACGCGAGCGCCCCCGAGGTCAAGCAGCTCCTCGACGCGATCGTCGATCCACTCACCAAGCAATACACGGGCGGCGCGCTCGACGAGTTGACGCGCACGGAGCTGATCAAGTTCCTCGCTGAGACGCACGATCCCCGGACGCAGCCGGCGCTCGCGAAGGCCCTCAAGGACTTCGAGATGGGCAAGACCGACGACGAGGTGCGCGTCTCGTGCGAGTCGATCAACGCCATGGCGAAGGGGGGCGTGAAGCTCGACAAGACCCTCACCGACCCCCTGTGGGACACGTTCGCCAAGTTCCAGCTCTCGAAGGCCCAGAGCCAGCGCCTCTATCAGGGCCTGCACGAGGCTATCTTGAACGTTCACGACGCGAGCTACGGCGACAAGGCGATCGAGAAGCTGAAGGCGCCGGTGGCCGAGGGAGTCGACTCGCATAAGGATCAGATCAACTGGTGGCAGTTGACGTCCATCCAGGTGATCAGCGAGCTCCGCTACACGAAGGCGGTGAAGCAGCTCGTCCTCGTCTTGCTCACGCCTTCGAAGATCGACCTCAACGCATCGACCCGAATGGCGCTCCTCAAGATGGCGCCCGCCGCGGAGCCCGAGCTCATCAAGGCCTTGCTGGGGCAGGACCCCGACTACACCAGCGCGGGCGCGGCGTTCAAAGACAAGGCGAACCTCGCCATCGTCGCGGACACGCTGGGGCTCCTCTCGCGACCGAGCGGACGCGACGCGCTGTTGACGGCGCTCCCGAGCGCCGACACCGACACGACGAAGACGGCGTTCGCGCAGGCGCTCACGCAGTTCCCGCCCGACCCCCGCGTCGAGCCTGCGTTCCTCGCGGCGTATTCCAAGCTGCCGTGGAGCGCGTCGGTCGAGTTTCTCGGCGCGCTCAAGCCGCGCGCGGCCCTCGCGCAGGCGTCCGCGAGCCTCTACGACCCGAGCCTCACCGATTGGCTCGTCAAGGAGACCGTCGCCGCGCCCGACGCCGCGAGCAAGCTCCTGCCGATCGAAGCGGCGCTCAAGGTGATGCCTCCGAACAAGAAGGCCGACGTCGGCGCGGCCCTTCAAAAGGCAAAAGGGGAGCTACCGGGCGACGTGTTCCAGGCGAGCAAGCAGATGTTCGACTACGCGAGTCAGCCGACCGACAAATGCGGTACGAACGCGAGCTGCTACCTCGGCATCCTCGACGAGCCGATCCCGTCGTCTCCGACCACGGCGAACATGCGCGCGGTCAAGGCCGCCTGGATGACGGTGATCTACGGTCAGAGCGCGGCCGACGGAACCCGCGCCGAGCTGCTCAAGCGCGTCGACAAGGTGAAAGACGCGAGCGCGCGCCTCGCCGTGGTCGAGGCCATCGACCACCTCGCGCCCAAGGGCGACGTGGCCACGGCCGATGCTCTCGACAAGATCGTCGCATCAGACACCAAGTCCGGCGACAAGAGCGTGCTCATGGCCGACGACTCCGTCGTCAAGATCGCGCTGCGCCTGCGCGCGCGCGCGGCGCCGTAGTCTCCCGTCTCGATCCGACCAGAGCGCGCGGCGAATCCCCGCGTTGTATCATCGTCCTTCGATGATCCTCCTCGAGGTGACGCAAGGTCTCGCCAGAGGGTCGCGCCACGAGTCCACCGCCCAGGTGATTCGCCTGGGCCGGGCGCCGGGGAACGACGTCGTCTTGCCCGACGAGCACGTGTCGGGAGAGCACGCGAGCATCGTCTCGGGTGATGCGCGCTACGTGTTGCGAGACCTCCGATCGACCAACGGCACCGCGGTGGTCCGCGGGCCCCGACGCATCGCGCTCGACGAGGGGAACGGGCGCGAGATCGCCCTCGAGGCGGGCGACGTCGTGGAGCTCGGTCGGGGCGAGGCCATCGTCCGGCTCGCGATCACGCTCGACGACGCGGCCAATGGCCCTCACCCGCACGCGACGGTAGCGGGGGACGCGTCCGGTGCGCACGTGCTGGCGACGCGAAAGCTCGACGAGCTCGTACGGGTCGAGTCCACCGTCGAGCGCGACGACGGCCGGCTCCGGGCGCTCTACGAAGCGCAGAAGCGCATCGGGAACGCCGAGGACCTGAAGAGCGTGGTCGTCGCCATCTGCGACGGAGCGTTCGCGCTCGTGCCGGGAGCGACGCACGTCACGGTCGTACTGCGAGAAGAAGACGACGACGGCGGGCGCAGCGAGGCCGCCAGCTACGTGCCCATCGCGACCCGGGTTCGCGGTCAGGCGGGTCCGGGCATCGCGCCCATCCCCGTCACCCGCAGCGTCTTCCGCAAGGTGGTTCACGAGCGAACGGCGGTCATCGCGGCCGACGCGCCCATCGAGGTCGGGCACTCCGAATCGCTCATGGGCGCGCAGATCCGCAGCGTCATCGGCGTGCCCCTCTGGAGAGGCGGCGGCAAGGGCGAAGAGATCCTCGGCGTCTTGCAGCTGGACAACCGCGAGAGCGCCGGAGTCTTCACGAGCGCGGATCTCGACGTGAGCGCCGTACTCGCGCACCACGCGTCGCTCGCCGTGGCCAACGCACGTCTCGTTCAGCGCCTTCGCGCCGCAGACGAGCGCCTGAAGAAGGAGAACGTGTTCCTCAAGACGCGTGAAGAGTCGCGCCGCGTCGGCAAGGCCGAGCAGGAGATCATCGGCCAGAGTGCTGCGATGCGTGCGCTGCTCTTCGACCAGCTCGCGAAGGTGGTCGACACGCGCGTCACCGTGCTCATCGAAGGCGAGACCGGCGTGGGCAAGGAGCTCATCGCCGCGGCCGTGCACTACCGCTCGCGCCGGCGCGCGCAGCTCTTCGTCACGCAGAACTGCGCGGCGATGCCCGAGAACCTGCTCGAGAGCGAGCTCTTTGGCCACCGCAAGGGAAGCTTCACCGGAGCGCACGAAGACAAGAAGGGGCTCTTCGAGATCGCCGATGGGGGGACGCTGTTCCTCGACGAGGCGAGCGAGATGCCGATGTCGCTGCAGTCGAAGCTCTTGCGGGCCCTCCAGGAGGGCGAGATCCGGCCCGTCGGAGCGGCCCACGAGAAGAAGGTCGACGTGCGCATCGTCGCCGCGACGAACCGAAACCTGGAGAAAGAGGTGGCCGAGGGCCGCTTCCGCGAAGACCTCTACTACCGGCTGAACGTGTTCCCGATCCGGGTGCCTCCGCTTCGCGAGCGGCGCGAAGACATCCCTCTCCTGGCGGAGCACTTTCTCAAGCGCTACGCGACCGAGATCGGCAAGCCGGCCGCCGGGTTCTCGCAGCAGGCGATGGAGCTCCTTCAGGCGTACGACTTTCCGGGCAACGTTCGTGAGCTCCAGAACGAGGTCCAGCGCCTGGTCATTCAGATCGAGCCGGGCGGGTTCGTCACGCCGGAGCTGCTCTCGCAGCGCATCCGGCAGATCGAAGGCCTGGTCGATCGCGTCAAGCCGACCAAGGGGACGCTCAAGGAGACGATGGACCAGATCGAGCGCTGGCTCCTCATCGAATCGCTCCGCGAGCACGACAACAACAAGACCGCCGCCGCGAAGACGCTCGGCATCACGCGCGAAGGCCTCCACAAGAAGCTTCGCGCGTTCGGCCTCTGACGCGAGCTCAGACGTCCAGGATTTCGCCCGTCGCCCGGACGTCGCCCGGGGGGACGGCGTAGACCCGGCCCGTGACCGGATCGCGGGCGCCGGGCGCGGCCTCGAGCAGCGGGACGACGGCGAACGCGCGCTCGTGAAGGCGCGGATGGGGCACGACGAGCCGCGGAGCGTTCACCTCGAGCCCCTCGATCCACAGGAGATCGAGGTCGAGGGTGCGGGGTCCCCATCGCTCGCGGCGCACGCGACCGAAGCGCCCCTCGATCGCGAGCAACGCATCGAGGAGCTCGAGCGGCTCGCCCTCGTACTCGACGAGCGCGGCCGCGTTCAAGAAGGCCGGCTGTGGGGGCCCGCCGATGGGCTCCGTCTCGTACACGCGCGACACCCTCTGGACCCGCGCGATCCGCGAGAGCTCGCGGAGCGCGTCACGCATCGTAGCGAGGCGGTCTCCGAGGTTCGCCCCGATGCCCACGACGGCGCGCACGGGGAGCGACGCCGCCGACGGGAACGTCAAGGCGTGGTGGGCTGGAACATGAGCGGGTTCGTGAGCGCGCCGGTGTACCCGCCGTTGACCTGGTTGTCTTGCACGAAGAAGAACGAGACGGGCGCGTTGAGCGCGACGGAGACGGTGACGATCACCCCCGGAGTCGTGTCGAACGTCATCGTATCGAGCCCCGTCGTCGTGGTCGTGATCGCCTCGACCTGCTGGTTCGTGTTTTCCTCGGTGAGCGAGTTGGCAGCGGAACGCTCGATGCCCGCCAGGTTCTGGATCGGGCCCGAAGTAGCCGAGACGGTCGCGTCGACCACGAAGTTGCATGAAAGGTTCGTCGCGGCGGTGTCGCACGTCCAGGAAATGGTCCAGTGACCGCCTGTCTCGTAGGTGACGTAGACACCGATGCCCTGCCCGGGCGTGGCGATGAGCATCCCGTTCGTGTCGATGTCGGCCAGGATTGGCTGCGATCCCGCCCCTCCCGACGACGACGATCCGCCGACGGGGTAGGTGCCTCCCGCGCCGCCTGGTCCCGACGACGGAGTGCTGTCGACGACACATCCCACGAGGAGAGCGGCGACGGTCGCCGCCGCCAGGGTGCCCAAGCCAAACTCAGCTGACATTCGCGTTCTCCTTGCCAAGCTTCCCGAATCAAGACCCCATTGGATTTGTCGCGCGCCCGACCTGCGGTTCACGGATGTCCGCTCACCGATGGCCGCCCGAATGGCCGCCCCCGCCCCCGCCCCCTCCGCCGTGAAAGCCGCCTCCCGAGAACGAGTGCGCGCTCCCGCCCGAGAATCCGCGCGATGCACCGCCGGAGAACGACGGCGCGGATCGAACCCCGCCGAACGCGGGCGCCGAACGGCCTCCACTGAACGACGGCGCCGCATGGAACGTGGCCTGCGGGGCGCCGCGAAACGACGTCGAAGGCTCCGAGTAGCGCGGCGCCGAGCCGAAGTAAGGACGCGCCGAGCCGCCCGAATATGTGGGCGCGCGCATCGGAGGCGCGGTCGCCGCGTTGCCCGAAAAGCCGCCGCCGAGGCGGCCCCCGAAGTGCGAGGTCGATGCGTAAGGGCGGTAGACCGGCGCCCCCGATCCGAGGGTTCGCGATTGCGACCACCCCTGAGGAACGTCCCGCCTGGTATTCGCCGTCACGCTGCGCGCGGCAAACGAGGTGCCCGCGGGAGCCCGCGCGCCGAGCGCCACCGCGGTGCTCGGGCGAGAGAACGCTCGGGCCTGCGCGAGCCCTCGGTTGTCGAACGAAGCCCTCGCCACCGCGTCGGGTGCGATGTGCAGTTCCGAAGGTGGCGGACCGCCCACGCCTGGATGCGCGGCTACGCGGCCGCCGACGGACGGAGCGACGTAGGCCCGGGTGTGCGCCGCGACGGACGCCACTTGCGGGCCCGCGATGACCCGGGCGCCAACGTTCGGATGAAAGAGCTCACCCCGCCCGACGAACGCGTAGGGCGCACGCGGAACGAAGCCGATTCCGACCGCCACGCCGCCTCGCCAGCACCACGTGGGCGCGAGCGGCGCCCAGCCAACGTAGCCCCAGTCGTCAACGCCATAACGCCATGAAACCCAGGCGCCGGCGTAGGTGCGGCCGGGGATCCACTCCCAGCCGGGACCGGACGCATAGACCCAGCGCCCATAGTGAAAGGGCGCCCAGCCCCAATCGTAATCGCTCACCCACGCGTAGTCGCTGTCATAGGCCCAGTGCCCGGCGCTTACGTACGGCGTGAAATCGTCGCCCACGACCGATTCCGAGGGCACCCAGACGGTGCCGTACGTGGGGTCGTCGCTCCACGTGCCGTAGGGTTCGAGCGTGGAGCGAAAGTCGGAGAGCGCGGCCGGATCGGTGTCGGAATAACTGCCGCTCTCGGCCGTGTCGTCGCCCGGAGCGGGCGCGTCGTCGTCGCCGATGGCGACTTCTCCCGAGCGGGGCGCCGGCATCTCGGACGCGGCCGGCGCAACCGATGCGCGCGCGGCTGCCGGCGGCGCCGAGGGCTGGGCGGCGTCACCGGGCGGCGTGTATCCGATCGGCGGATACGCCGCTGCCTCCCCGGCCTCCGCCTCTTCGCCGGCGCAGCCGGCGATGGCCGGCACGACCATCAGCAGCGTAACGGCGAAAGTCGGGATCGAAAGCTTCATGGGTGCCCTGGCGTCGACTCGACGCGGAGGACGAGAGTGCAAGGCTCACGCCCCCGGCCGCAGGCACCCGCAAGGTTGGTCCCACTCTCGCTCGCGCACGAGAATCGAAGCACGCCTTGGCGTGTTGTCCAGCGGTCGTCTGTTTCGTCCGGCTTTCGTTCGGTTCCCGTCCGTCGCCGCCGGACGGCCCGAAAAGTGACCGATCGAAGCGCGCGAACGAGCGGCAACGAGACCTCGGACAGCGTGTCCCGTACGGACGAGGTCGGGTGGGACGCTCGGGTGGGGTTACGCGCCTTTCGCCCGCCGCCCCGGATGGTATGGTGAACGACAAGTTCCTAGGACGCCGTGAACGCCGTGAACACCACGGCCGTTGCCCTCACGAGCGCCGCGCCAACGCCCTTCTCCGCAAAGGACACCCGATGGCCGAAACGCGTCTCTCGACGACCATGACCGACCGCATCGCTTCGATGCAGGACTTCAAGCTCTACAAGGAGCTGCACTGGGAGGGCTCCTTCGAGGAATACCTCGGGATCGTTCGCGAGAGGCCGCAGGTCACTCGCAACGCGTACCAGCGCCTCTACGACATGATCATCAGCTATGGCACCGAGGAGTACATCGACAACAAGAAGAGGCTCGTCCGCTACAACTTCTTCAAGGACGAGCACAACGCCGGCGCCAACGCCATCTTTGGGCTCGACATCCCGCTCATGCGGCTCGTTCATGTGCTGCGGGCCGCGTCCGAGGGATACGGCCCGGAGCGCCGCGTCATTCTCTTGCATGGGCCGGTGGGCTCGTCGAAGAGCACCATCGCGCGCCTCTTGAAGCAGGGCGTCGAGGAGTACTCCCGCTCGCCCGACGGCGCGCTCTACACCTTCGAGTGGTCGAACCTGGCGGGCACGGGCATCGAGAACCACGAGGTCGATCGGTTCCCGAGCGCGATGAACGAGGAGCCGCTCCGCGTCATCCCCTCGGAATGGCGGGCGAAGGCGATCACGCAGCTGGGCCTCTCGAACGACAAGTACAAGGTCCGCGTCGACGGCGACATGGATCCCGCCAGCCGATTCATCTTCAAGGCGCTGATGCAGCGCTACGAGGGCGACTGGGCGAAGATGGTGGCCAACCATATTCGCGTCAAGCGGCTCGTCTTGAGCGAGAAGGATCGCGTCGGCATCGGCACCTTCCAGCCGAAGGACGAGAAGAACCAGGACTCGACCGAGCTCACCGGCGACATCAACTACCGCAAGATCGCCGAGTACGGGTCCGACTCCGACCCGCGCGCATTCAACTTCGACGGCGAGTTCAACATCGCGAACCGCGGGCTCCTCGAGTTCGTCGAGATCCTGAAGCTCGACGTCGCGTTCCTCTACGATCTGCTCGGCGCGACGCAGGAGCACAAGATCAAGCCGAAGAAGTTCGCGCAGACGGACATCGACGAGGT
>CALFNG010000358.1 GCA_937902985.1 uncultured Myxococcales bacterium | reverse complement strand
CAAGATGTCCACCATGGAAACATGCGTGTACCCGCCGCTGACCGCCGCCGAGGGGATGCAGATATGCGCGAACGGCGGGACCTGGTCCACGACGCCGTAGAAGGGCGCGGCTCGGCCCGACGCGCGTGGGTCCGTCCTGCGGCCAGCGGGCTCGCTACGAGAACGCCTTCATGCGCCTTGCAGCAAGCGTACGCCGCCGAGGCCCGTGAAGCGGGCCCCGGCAGCGGGCGAGGGCTTCAGCTCGCGGCCGGAAGCGTTCCGCGCGAGGCCATCGAGTGCGAAATCCGCGAGTCCCGCGTCACGATGATGTGGTCGAGGACCGGAATCCCAAGCAGCTTGCCCGCCGCCATCAGCTTCGCCGTCGTCGCGAGGTCCTCCGGCGATGGAGTCGGGTCCCCGCTGGGATGACTGTGTCCAAGGATGACCGCCGACGCGCAGGCCGCGATTGCCGCCCGGAAGACCGTCCGGGGTTCGATCGCGCCGATGCCGTGCTGTCCGCCGATCGCGATGACGTGCGCGCCGTTCACCTGGTGCATGCCGTTCACGAACAGCGCCGCGAAGTGCTCCCGGTCGGTGAGTCCCAGCAACGCGTGCATCGTGCGTCCGGCGTACTCGGCGTCGGGGAGCGTTGCCTCGGCGAGGCGCAATGGCCTGCGGGCCTGGACGAGTCGGATTTCGTAGACGGGGATTTTCGTGAGCTGCGGCTTGCTGCTGGGCGTTTCCATCGGGAACCTGCCTGGTTGGCTTTCGAGCCGGGTTTTTCCGGCCCGTTCGCCCAAAGCGGGCCGCCGCGACGCTCCTCGGCATGACGGGCTGCATTTCCGGAGGGCTCCCGCTTGCGGGAAACCGGAAAAGCAAAGCCCGGCACCCCGACCTGAAGCCCGCAGGGCGTAGGGAATGGGAGGGGTCGAAGATGGCGAGGCGCGGCGCTGCCTGGGCGGCACGCGCGAACGGGCCGGAAGAACTTGGGTCGAGCGGGTCCAGGCGAGCGCCGGGGATGGGCTACGGCTGCTCGAACCCGTCACGGAGCAACCGCGTGATCACATCGTCGATGTAGATGGCCTGGCCGGTGCAGGTGCGGCCCCACCAGGTGCCGAAGTCGTTCTCGAGCATCGGCTGGCCCATCTGGCAGAGGCGGCGCGCCACATAGGGTGTCACGACCCACCATTCGAAGATTTCCTGCGGCTCCGGCTCGAAGCCGTGCTCCTGGGCGAGCGTCTCGCGCTCGTCGAACGGCAGCTCGTGCCATTCGTCAGGCTCGAGTCCGGGAACGTTCGTCAGGTACTCCTCGATGGCGTCCACGCTGTCGTCGTAGAGGTTCGTGACGTCATCCCAGGTGAAGCCGGGAATGTCGCCCAGGGCAAGAAGGTGATCGATGAGGGAGGACTGGCAGACCAGAACGTTCGCCTCGACGAACTGGCGCGCACGCTCCTGGTAGGTGAAGGAGAGAGCGGTCATGCTGGCCTCCGTCCCTTGGCGTCGGCGACGACGGCGCGCGCATCAGCGACTGCGTCGCGGAAGTGACGCGAAACGGTCGCCAGCGGGACGTCCTCGTCGATGTTGGAAAGCAGCGATTCCAGCGCCGCCAGCAGCGGCGTGGGCGGCGGCGACGATCCGGGCGGAACCTCGCTCCGGGCCATGAAGTGCGACAGTGGGCCATGCTCCGGGCAGTTCACGCACCAGGTGAAGCTGGCAGCGTCCCATTCCATGTCGCCGTGTTCGACCTCGGCGCCGTCGTCCGTGACGATGGCAGTCGTGGTCACTGCGATGTGGAACGTGTCTTCGTTGCCGCAGGCGGGGCACCGGACGCCTTCGAGGCAGTTTTCGTTAGTCATAAAGGTAAACTCCTATAGTCAAGTTGGTTGAAAGAACGGGAGCGCCCGCGTGGACGCTCCCGGCAGTGGCTAGTATTCGTCCGGCAGCAGGAACGTGGTCGCGCTCCGGTCGGCCTCGGTGATGATCCAGAGGCAGTTGTCGCCGAAGCCTTTGCAGGGCTTCGATGGATCTATCGGGTAGGCCGACAGGATGCGGAAGCCCTCGCGGAGCGCTTCAGCGTTCGAGGCGGCGTCCTCGGAGCCGACGCAGCCCCAATCGCCGTGGACGTGCCTCGCAAGGCATGCAAGCCGGTGTTCATGGCTGCACGCGTCCAGTGCGCCCGGAGTGGCGACGATGCTGCCAAGCGGGAAGTGTTGAGACGGGACTTTGAAAGAAGCATTCATGCGGTAGACTCCTCGGGTGGGTTGTCGCCCCATTTCCCTGGGGCTTTCGCGTCCCGGCCAACCCGGAGGAACGCGCCGTCATCAGCTTCTTGGGGGGACCGGTCGCCGGGGGAGCCAAGAAGCGCCATTGACGGCGCGCGTTTTCCGCCGGGTTAGGGACAGCGGGCAAAGCCCCCTGAAATGGGCGCGGGGCAGCGCGGTCAGCGCACCCTACGCTTCGAAAAGCCCCGGCTGCTCGTAGCGGCCCGCGGCCTTGCGGTGCGCCTCGGGGCGGACGTCGTCGCGCAACTCGAACAGGGCGAGCTGCCGGACCTCGGCAACAGCCGCGCATTGCGCGCGGCGAAGCTCCAGGATGTCGCGCCAGAGATAGCGCTTTCCGTCGAGGACGACGTATGGCGGCCTGCGTGGCATAGGCTACGCCGCCTCCTGCACGGAGTTCAGCGCATGCAGGTAGTCCGCCGCACGCTGCGCCTGGGCTGCGGCCGTGAAGATCGCTCGGCTGTCGGCGCGGAGCACCTTCAGCCACACCGCGAGGTAGGACGCGTGATCGTCCCGTGGCTCGAGCGCGATTCCGAGATCGGCGCAAAGGAAGGCGGCTCCGATCTCCGCGATGAGCTCCTCGGCGGCATAGGCTTCGTCGCCAAAGCGGTTGCGCAGGTTGCGCGAGAGGCGGGTCGGGTGACCCGTCGCGTGCGTGAGCTCGTGCAGCAACGTCGCGTAGTAGCTGCAGGCGTCGCGAAACGCCTCGAAGGGCGGCATCTGCACGATGTCGGCATGCGGTGCGTAGTAGGCGCGATCGCCTCCGTGACGAATCACCGCGCCGGTGCCCGCGGCGAACCGCTCGCCTGCGGCGATGCGGGCCTCGGGATTCGGCACCGGGGCAGCCTGCGCCGTGTACTGCGCGGGCAAGCCCTCGATCTGCTCGACATTGAAGACCGTGTAGCTCTTGAGGTAGCGCACCTGGCGCTCCACGGTCTCGCCGCCATCGCTCTCGTCGCCGTCTTCGGCAGTGAAAGAGCTCGCGTAGACGACGGGCGAGCCGGTTTCGCCTTTGCGGACGTGCGCGCCGAGCTCCAGCGCCTGGCGGAACGTCATCCAGACCGGAGCCGCGTAGCCGCGCTCGGCAGCGGCGCACCAGAGGGCGAGCACGTTGATGCCCGCGTACGGGAGGCCGTTGTGGCGCAGGGGACGCGACACGGGTCCAGCGGCATGGGCGGACGTCCACGGTTGCACCCAGGGGCGCACGCCCTGCTCGAGGGCGGCAAGGATGCGGTTGGTGATGCGTGCGTACGGAGTCATGCTGGCCTCCGTCCGTTGGCCTTGGCGATGGCGCGATCGCAGAGCGCGGCGATCGCGTAGCTATCCGTATCGAGCGACGGCACCGTAAAGCGCGGGGCGGTGTTCAGCGCCGCAACGGCCTGCGTGAGGGCCGCCAGGAGCGGCGTCGCTGCGCTCCGGAATCGCTGGGGTTCCGTGGGCGATGCGCCGGGACGAGGCGGCGGCACCTCGCCTTCCTCGACGATCTCCGCCTCGAAGTGGCCCTGAGCCCGGTCGAGCGCGAGATCGAAGTCGAAATCGTTCTGCTCCGACCAGTGCATCAGGTCGCAGAGCAGATCGCCCAGCGCATCCTCGCGGTCGCACCCCGTGTGCTGGATGAAGACGCTCAGAGCGGCTTCGGCCCAAGCGGCACGCATGCGGTTGGTGAGGCGATCCGGGGTGGGCTCGATCTCGCCGCCGTCGGCGCGAAGGAGGATGGGCTGGGAGCTGTCGTAGTCTTCGTCGCCGTCGAGGTCCACGACCGCGCTGTAGTCGAGGCCGTCGCACCCCTCGATCGTCATGGCGTCGTACGTTTCTTTGCCCGAGGCGATGCGGGCGGCTTCCTCGTGGGTGACCGCTTCGATGCCGGGGAATACCAGACGCATCTCGCGGTATAAGTGAACGGTATAAGTAGGCATAATATAAACTCCTAAATAAGATTGAGGATGATGGCGGGAGCGCCGGGCGGCGCTCCCGCGAGGTGAGCGCTCAGGCCTGCTCGGCCTGTTCGGGTTGCTCGGCCTTCGGCTTGGGCTTCCGCAGGGTCACCCGGCCGTTGACCGGAAAGGCCTCCAGGATGATGTCGAAGCCTTCGCCGTCGCCGTGCTGCCAGGCTGCGCCGATCGCGTTGTATTGGGACTTGTATTCGCCGTTCTTTTTGTATTTGCGGACGCTGTAGGCGGTATGGGTCGGGCGGTTGCTCGTGTTCGTGTTCGTGTCGTTGCTCATGGTCGTTTCTCCTTTAGGTCTCGGTTTGGACCCCCGTCCTCGGGGGCTTCGCGGCCCGACCAATCCGGAGAAACAGCGCCGCCGTCATAGGTTTTTGGGGGGACCGGAGCGCAAGCGACGGGGGAGCCGAAACCGCAGGGCAACCGTCATTGACGGCCAGCGGCTCCGGGTTAGGGCTCCGCGAGAAAAGCCAACGCCGACGGGGGAACCGACGGGCCGGGAGGGGAAGAACGGCCAGAACGGCGCCAGGCTCGCGAACGAGCATGACGACCCAGGCCAGAGTGGTGTGCGTCGAATCCAAGCCTGACGGCGGACGGCAGGCCCTGCTACACGCTCGATGTGGTCTGCACGGGCGGATGGCCGGACGATGACGATCCGGAACGTACCGGACAGCTTCGGGCCGATCGCGGAAGGGGACGACGTGGACGTCGACGCATCGCGGCCCGAGCAGCGGATTGCACAGCGCTGGCCCGGCAGAAGGCCGCTGACGGACGACGACGTGCTACGCCGCGGGTGACGCTGTTGCGTGCGCGGCTGCCGCTACCGCCGCTCGAACGACTGGAAGATCAGCGCCACGACGTGCTCGCCCCTGGCGTTCATCTTGTACGCGACGCGCGCGCCGACGAGGCCTCTGGTCTTCGCCAGCTCGTCGATCGCATTCATGAGCGCACGGGTGCCGAGGTTGGGCAGGTTGTCCTGCGGGTTGCGCGGCGGGCGGGTGTTGTCCGGCATGCCGGGATCATACTGAACACTTGACGGGTATCGAGCGCCGGGCGTAGGCTGCTCGCCGGTAGAGAACACGAGGCCGTGCTTCGGACGGACGGTTGGACAGCGTGGTCGGCATCGGGCGAACGTGCGATCGTGGCCGCTCATACCCTTGGGGGAGACAGCCGCCGATGGCCGGATCGACGTTTCAGACGAACCCGTTCGCCCTGAGCAAGCTTCTCGAGGACTGCCATCACGGCGTTCTTCAGCTGCCGGATTTTCAGCGGAGCTGGGTTTGGGATGAGGATCGCATCAAGAGCCTGATTGCGTCCATCTCGCGCGCGTTTCCCGTCGGCGCGCTGATGACGCTCAACAGCGGCGGCCCCGTCAATTTCAAGCCGCGGCCCGTGGAGGGCGCACCGCACGCGGCGAAGAACGCCGTGCCGCAGTCGCTCCTGCTCGACGGTCAGCAGCGAATGACCTCGCTCTATCAGGTGACCCTGCGCGGCAAGGTCGTTGAAACGGTCACGCCGAAGAAGAAGAAAGTCAAACGCTGGTTCTACATCGATATCCGAAAGGCGCTCGACCCCTCCGCCGATCGCGAGGAAGCGATTGTCGGCGTGCCGGAGGACCGTGTGGTTCGTAAGGATTTCGGCCGCGAGGCCATTCTCGACCTGTCGTCGCCCAAGCAGGAATACGCCCTACTCATGTATCCCGTCACGCAGGTCTTTGACTGGGACAAATGGCAGGACGGCTTCGACGAGCATTGGATCGGCGACCAGAACAAGAGCGTTCGCGACGAATTCCGCGCGTTCAAGAAGCAGGTTCTCGATAATTTCAAGATGTATCATGTGCCGGTCATCGCTCTCGACCAGTCGACCTCGAAAGAGGCCGTGTGTGTCGTCTTCGAGAAGGTGAACACCGGGGGCAAGGCGCTCGACGCCTTCGAGCTGGTCACCGCGATGTACGCGGCCGAGGGGCACGAGCTGCGAAAGGACTGGTACGGCGACGACGCGACGACGGGACGGCATTCACGGTTTGTGGAGACGCTGCGGCCGGCCGGCCAGGATTCGGGAATCGTCGCCGCCGTCTCGAACACCGACTTCCTCCAGGCGGTCTCGCTGTTCCACACCCGCGATCGTCGGCGCGTGGCGGAAGCGGCAGGGAAGCAGGGCAAGGAGTTGCCGGCCGTCACGGGCAACCGGCAGGCGCTCCTGAACCTTCCGCTCGAAGAGTACAAGCGGTACGAGACGAAGGTGGAGCGCGGCTTCGTGCAGGCAGCGAAGTTCCTGCACATGCTCCACATCTACCGCATCTTCGACCTGCCGTAGATCGGAAGAGCACACGTCTGAAC
>CALFNG010000357.1 GCA_937902985.1 uncultured Myxococcales bacterium | reverse complement strand
GACCTCGGACCGCATCGACGCGAACGGACGGCCGATCGCCCGGGTGACCCTCCGCGACGGACCCCTCGAGATCGCGATCGCCGGAGCGGCGGCACCGACGACGACGTGCGCGACGACGCAGAGGCTCGAGCCCGTCTCGCACCGCGTGCCTCTCTTGCCGCCGTCGCCTCGAACCGCCGCCGTGCAAGACGCGGAATGGCAGCCGATCGATCCGGGCGTCCAGGTGCGTCCCGCGGTGTCCACGAAGTTCGAGCTCGAGGTCTCGCCCGCGCCGGCCGCATCGCCGTTCGCGGCGGCGAGCGCCCCGGCCGGGCCTCCCTTCGTCTGGGACGATGCGCCGGGTGAGATCCCGACCCGGATCGGACGCTTCGACGAAGCGCGAGGGTTCGTGCCGACGCACGACGTCGCGGCTCCGGCTCCGGCTCCGGCCAGGGCGCCTCGCATCCGTCCCGGCGTGCGCCGCTTCGCGTTGCTCGCGATGCTCGTCGCGACCTTCATGCTCTGGCTGCATGCGCAGCGAGCCCGATCGTCCCATCACCGCGCGACCCCGCGCCCGACGGCCTCCGCGACGGCTGCGGGGCCGGCGTCGTCGGTCCGCGCCGCGGGTCCGACGCCGGAAACCCTCGCGCCTCTGCCGCCGTTCGACATCTCTGCGCCGTCCGGGCCGCCCGGCGCCGACATGAACGCCGACATGAAGGAAGCGTCGGGACGTGCGAACACCGGCGAGCGCGACGTTACCTCGCCGCCCGTCACGGCATCGAAAGCGACGAGCCGCGCACGAAAGGCCGCGGACGCGCTCGCCACGGGCGCGTTCGCCGACGCGCTCTCTCTCTACGACGCTCTCGCCGCAGAGCCCGGCGCCAACCCGGCCTACGCCCGGATCGCGCGCAGCCTCCGGTCGAGGTCGGTCCAGAATCCCCAATAGTGCCAGTCAGTTCGGGTTGACCGCGCCTGATTGCACGACCGTCGCTTGCCGTCGGGGCCGCCCTTCGCTACGCACCGGAGCATGCCTGCCGATGGGACCCGGGCGTCGACCCGAGCGCAGGTCGTCAAGTACGGCAAGACGCGCATCGACGTGACGGCGGGCCCGGACGCCGGAGCCGTGATCGACATGGCCGGCGCGCTCGTGCGCGTCGGCACCGCCGCCGACAACGATCTGGTCCTGCGCGACGACACCGTCTCGCGACGGCACTGCGAGATCGAATCGGGCGCGTCGGGGGTTCGCGTTCGCGACGTCGGCTCGACCAACGGCGTGTGGGTCGGCGGGATCCGCATCCTCGACGCCGTGATCGGCGCGCCCCTCGGCTCGACCACGCTGACGCTCGGCGACACGCAGCTGACCATCACGCGGCTCGACGAGACCGTCGAGCGCCTGCAGGCGACGAGCTCGCGGTTCGGCGACGTGCTCGGCGCGTCGCCCCGGATGCGGGAGCTCTTTGCCGATCTCGATCGCATCGCGGCCACCGATCTCACGCTGCTCATCGAGGGCGAGACGGGCACGGGCAAGGACGCCATCGCGGAGGCCGTTCACCGGGCCAGCGCTCGCACCAGGGGGCCGTTCGTCGTCTTCGACTGCGGCGCGGTCGCGCCGAGCCTCGCCGAGAGTGAGCTCTTCGGCCACGAGCGCGGCGCCTTCACCGGCGCGATCGCGTCGAGGGCCGGGGTCTTCGAGGAAGCGGAGGGCGGTACGCTCTTCCTCGACGAGATCGGTGAGCTGCCGCGGGATCTCCAGCCGAAGCTCCTGCGGGCGCTCGAGAAGCGCGAGGTGAGGCGGCTGGGGTCGAGCAAGACGGTCGGCGTCGACGTGCGCATCATCGCGGCCACGAACCGCAAGATGACCGCCGAGGTCGCGCGCGGCACGTTCCGCGAGGATCTGTACTTTCGACTCGCCGGCACGCACGTCACGGTGCCGCCGCTTCGCGAGCGGATCTCGGACCTGCCCGTGCTGGTCGAGCACTTCCTGTCGCTCGAAGACCCTCCGCGCAGCGCCCATGAGGTCGGGCCCGAGGTCTGGGAGATGCTCGACGCGCACCGGTGGCCGGGGAACGTCCGCGAGCTTCGAAACGCGGTCCGGCGGCTCTTCGTGACCCCCGAGCACGTTCTCGCGCCCGGGGTGGGGTCCGCGAGCTCCGGCCGCGACCCGGAGCGTCTCGACCCGCCCTCGAACCTCTTGCCCCTGCGGATCGCCCGGCGCGAGGCGAGCGACGGCTTCGAGCGCCACTACGTCGCCGCCGTTCTACGCAAGACCGGCGGCAACGTGTCGCGCGGCGCCAGCATCGCCGAGGTGTCGCGCCAGATGCTCCAGAAGCTGATGCGAAAGCACGGCCTGGCGGCGGGCGTGCCTGCCGTCGCCGACGAGACACCGCCCTCCTCGGCGCAATCCGCGCGCACGCCGTCCCGCGCCGTGTGATCGGGAGGAACGGTCGTCCGATCGGGTCGCGCCGGTCTCGTTCGCCTCAGTTCGCCAGGCTGGTGAACCCGTGCGGGCGCGTGCCGCCGCCGTCCGGAGACGCGGCGCCGTCCCCGCTCGGTCCCCCGTCGCCGGGCTCTTCGCCGCCGCCAGGGCAAGCAGGCGCCACGACGTAGACGCTCGCGCTCCGGTTGCTGGCGTCGTCGGGCGCGAAGACGTACGCGAACCCGTTCGACGCCGCGATCGCGAGCACCGACGGAGGTGCCGGGATGACGCCACGCCGGCCGGCGACGACGGTCCCCGAAGTGCGGTCGAACACCTGCACGCTCGTCGACTCGGAGTCTTCGGGCGTCGCGGCCAGCGCCACCGCCGTGTTGGGGTCGAACCATGCGGTGGGACCGACGAGGGGAGCGTTGCCACCGCGTGACGACCCGGGGCCGACCGCGATGCCGGGGGCCGAGCCGTATTTCTCCAGATCGGCGTGGGCGGTCGTGTCGAACAAACCTCCGTCCCCGCCAGGAGCAAGCCACGTGAAGCGCGCTGACGCGACGCCGTCGAGCCCGCCGTCAGCGGCGGCGTGAAGCGGTGCGCTCTCCCAGAGCACCGCGCCGCTCGCGCCGGCCGCGAACGTCGCCTGGTCGTCGACGGGGCCGAACGTCTGGAGGGTGCGCTCGGGGCCTGCGAGCCCGCTGTTCTGGCCGACGCCCGAGACGAGCGCGAAGACGGGCAGGTGATTGGTCGCATAGCGATAGGCGACGAGCTGCGGTCCGCTGGAGCTGACGACGAAGGCGTTCTGCGGGAGGGCCCCGATCGGCGCGGGAACGACCATCGTCGAGTTGCCGATCGGAGGGGCGAGGTTGGCCGTGGGCTCGAACGCCGAGGCATAGACGAGCTCGAGCGCGCCCTGGTCGCCCACGAATACGTCGGCGAGGCTCGACTGGGTCGTCCAGATGAACGCCGTCGAGGCTTGCAGCGCCGGGAGGAACGGATTGCCCGGAACGTCGATCCAGGCGATGGCCTCGCGGTACGTGGGCCCGTCGCCCTGGACGCCGGAGACGAAGTAAACCCGCCGGCCCGAGGCGACGATCGCGTCGGGGATGAACGGCAGGCCATTGACGGTCACCATCGAGGGCGCGTTCCCCGTCGGGTTGGCGACGTCATAGGCCATGACGCCGTTGGTCGTGAGGAGAAAGAGGAACGGGTAGGCGGCCGCCATCGCGTACGCGGGGGCCATGCCCCCGACGCCCCCCGAGACGACGCCGAAGACGCTGATGGTGAAGTTGAGCGGCGTCGCCGCGGCGCACTGCTTCGCCAGGAGATCGCAGCTCGCGACCGCGCAGGCGCCGGCGTCGCAGACGTCGAGCATGCACACGTGGTACGTCGGATCGCAGCGCGCGGCCGTGACGCAGGCGTTGCCGACGGTCGACGCCGCGCAGTCGCTGTCGCTGGCGCAGGTAACGGTCGCCGCGGGGACGGCGCCGCCGTTGTTCACGCTCGCGTCCGGCGGAGTCATGGTCCCCGCGTCGGCGACGGCCACGGACGTCCCGCCGTCGCCCGGGCGCAGGCTCCCGCCGGCGTTCATGAGGGAGCGATCGAGCTCCAGCGAGCATCCAGGGCCCACGGCTCCGACCGCGCCGCCGGCTGCCAGCAGCGGCGCGAGCGCGAACACCCATCTTCGAACGCGGTCGTGACGGTTCATTTCAGAAACCCCCGCGAATGCAAAGGCTGGGCGCGGCCGCACCGCAGCTGCCGCCGACGCGCGCCGTCGCCGTGGCGGTCGCGTGGGAAGCGGGCCAGAGCACGAGCACCAGCCCCCCCGCGGCGAGGACGCCGCCCGTGACCCACGCCACGTTCGTCCACCGCGCGAGCTCGTTCGCGTGATCGAACGACGCCGCGGTCGGGGCGGCAGCATAGGCATCACGCGCGCCGAGCGCCTCGGAACCGAGAAGGGCACCGCCGAGGAGCGCGATCCCCGCGGCGCCCAGCGCCACGAGGCCGCTCGACGTGCGCAGATCGACGCCGCTGGGCGCCGGCGACGATTCGCGACCCGCGGATAGCGCGGCGGGCTCGGATGCCGGGAGGGCGACGGGGGTCGTCGTCCCCGAGCGGAGGACCAGCGAGATCTGCTCGATCGGACCTCCGACGGGGCGGACCGTGAGCGTGTGAACGCCCGACGCTGCGTGAAATGTCGCGGGTAACGTCATCTCGGCGCCGGCGTCGAGCTGAGCGCGCCAACCCCGGGGCGCCGTGACGCTCGCGCTTCCGAGAACGGCCTCGAGGGCCGCGAGTCGCTGCGTCGCCTGGGTCGTCGACTCGGCGTTCAGCCCCCCGACGGCGAGCGCGCGCCTGTAATCGTCGGCGGCTCGCTCGGGCGCGCTCGCGCGCTCCCAGGAGAGGGCGGCCGTGGACAGCGCGATGGGGCTCGGCTTTTCGGACGCGGCCGCCTCGAACTCGAGCGCCGCTTCGACGAACCGCCCCTGCGAGAACGCCTGCGTGCCCGCGTCGTAGCGCGCTCTCGCCCGCACGCCGGAGTCGTCCGAGGGAGATGCGGTCGCCTCGGTCGCGGTTCGCGGGCGCGCGGGATCGCCGGCGAAAGCGTTCGCGGCGCCGAGCAGGCGGAGCGCGAACGCGGACGACGCGAGCACGGAGCGAGCGAGCGACGGGCCCATCAATAGGGGTTCGCCGGGAGTTCGGGCGGACGCCCGCTGTTCGGTGAGGAGGCGCGGGTCGGCGCGGCCGCCGGCACGGGCGATGGCAGCGGACGGCCCGCCGCTGGCGGCTCGGCGACGGCCTCAGGGATCCCGGCCGTCGCCCGGAGCGCCGTCGCCAGGGGCGAAGCGATTGCGTCGGGCTTCGCTCCAAGCGAGCGCGGTGTCTCCGGGAGCGGGCGTTCGGCGGAGAGGGCCGCAAGCACGGCGTGCGCAGGCGTTGGCGGCTCGGCGACCATCGCGCCGGACCGCGCGCGTTCGACGGGCGGACGCATGAAGAGCGAACGAATCTGGAGGATCGCGGCGGCGGCCAGCAGCCCCAGCGCGATGGCCATCGTCATCTTCAGCGGCCGCCGCCCGGCAGGCGCAGGCTGGCGGAGGTTGGCCGCGTCGCCGGCCGCCAGCAAGCGCACCGGGACGCCGTCGTTCGAGGCGTGTTCGCCCGGCCTTGCGGGCACCGGGGCAGCCCGAAGAACCCCGCTCTCACGCGCCGGCGCCAGTGCGTGCACGGGGCGCGTCGATTCAGGCATGCGTCCTGCTTCGAGAGCAGCACGCACATCCATCTGACGCCGCTCCAGCTTCGCGCCGATCCGCTCCCGCACCACCTCGCCGACGTCCCGCGCCGTGGTCGCGTGAAGCACGGTCGGCGTGGCCGACGTCCGTTCATGGAGGAAAGCTTCGAGCGCGAGCCGCATCCGATCGGCCGTCTCGAACCGACCTTCGGGGCACGTCGAGAGCGCGCTCTTCACCACCGTCGCGAGCTCGGGCGGATAGTTCGTCGCGACCTGCTCGGGCGGCTCGTAGTTCCCTTCGAGGATGGCACGAACGAGGCGCGCGTCGCTCTCACCCCGAAACGGCGCCTGGCCGGTGGTCGCGTGATAGAGGACGCAGCCCATCGAGAAGACGTCAGCGCGCCTATCGATGGCCGGGCCCCCGAGCTGCTCGGGCGCCATGTAGGCGAGCTTGCCGCGGATCTCGCCCGCGCGCGTCGTCTGGTGGAGCTGCCCCTGCGCCTTGGCCACGCCGAAGTCGGCGAGCTTCGTCGTGCCGTCGAGCGAGACGAGGACGTTCTGAGGACTGACGTCGCGGTGCACGACGCCGAGCGGCCGGCCCTGCGGGTCCGTGAGCTCGTGGGCCGCGTGCAGGCCCGCGCATGCGTCCGCCACGATCCGGGCCGCGATGCGGCAGTCGAGCGCCGCCGGCGGGCGCGCGCCGCGCAAGAGGTGCAATAGCGAATCGCCGTTCACCCACTCGAGCACGAGGTAGAGGACGCCCTGATCCTCGCCTACGTCGAACAGGTTGCAGACGTTCGGGTGGTGCAGCTCGGCGGCGATGCGCGCTTCGTCGAGCAGCATGTTCTCGAAGTCCGGGTGGTTCGCGAGGTGCGGCAAGACCGTCTTGATCGCGACCAGCTTGGAGAACCCGCGATAGCCGGGCAGTCGAGCCGCCCATACGCAGGCCATGCCGCCGATCCCCACCGGAAGGATGAGCTCGTAGCGGCCCAAAGTCGTCCCGGGACGTAAAGTCCCCGTGACCGCGTCCGGCCACGCGCGCCCGCGCTTGGCTTGATCGAGCAAATCCATCGCCGCGGGAGAGTCTAGCCGCGGCCGCTCGATCGGTCAGCTCGCCCTCCCATCGTGGTGAACGTGGAACTTTCCTGTGACGAAGCGGCGTCGGGACTGGAGCTGCTCGCGGCGCAGACGATCGCGGTCGGGCGAGCCAATCATCGCGCGTCGAACAGCGCGTCCTCGACCGTGGCGTCGCCCGCGTCGCTTGCCCCGTTGTCGAACGCATCATCGCCGCCGGCTTCGCTCCCGCCCTCGATCGCCGCGGCGCCGGCCTCCGCCGGAACGAGCGCGGAGCCCCCCTCGATGCCGGGCAGCGTCAGCAGGCGGCCGGCCTCGGCGTAGGGATGCGGCGACGAGCAGCCGGCCACGAAGATCGTCACGCTCACGATCACGGACCGCGCGGCGCATCGAGAGGGCCCGCCGCGTTGCTGGCGACGTCTCGTCAACATGTCCAGACTCCCGTGGCGCATCGGCATTGCCGTCCGACGGGATCGGAGCACAGGCTCCCGCTCGCAACCCAGCCCGCGCACTGGGCGCCCTCCTCGACGGGCGGCACGGGGCAGGTCGGGAACGAGATCGTGAACGGCAGCGACGACGCGAGCTGGCCGTCGAGCATCACGTCGCACGCGAAGTCGCCGACCGGGTAGGGGATCGCACCCGCAGGCGCGGCCTTTCCAGTTGCGTCCTGCTGCACCCACTGGAACCCGGCGACGCCTCCGACGCCTTCCTGCGCGGCGAGCTCGCCGTTGGCGATCACGAGGTCGATCGGCTCGAGGCGCTGGAGGGCGTCGCTCCACAACCGTGTCGCGCGAATCCGTACGTCGATCGAGAGATCGGTGCGGCCGCTCGAGTACTGCGCGTCGCACCAGATGGCCTGCGTGTCCGTGAAGAACGCCGTGCGCTTGCGAGCGCCCGTGCCGTCGAGCGCCATGAAGGCGCCCTGCAATCCCGCGCTGTCGCACGCGATCGGGGCGGCGAGCAGAGCGAGCAGCGTCAGAAGCGTGAGTCGCGCGGTTCGCGCGCGGCGAGAGACGAGGGTCGCACCCATGGGGATGACCGGAGTCGAACCGGACGGGTGGGCCCGTTCGCAGGATCGATGCCACCGCCGCGGGACGAAGACACGCACTGTCGATCGGCGTCGATCGGCGTCGATCGGCGTCGATCGGCGTCGATCGCAGGCGTGAAGCGGGAGCGCCCGCGGACCTGCGCGCGTTCGTTCGTGTGGCTCCTTCGCGTGGCTATCCGGGCCCGCAACCAGGGACACCGCAGTGCAACCCCGAGCCGCCAACCGGCGATTGGCGGGAGGGCCCGCCTCCGGATGCTACTGGGCGCAGCAGAGCGTCTCTTCGTTGGCGAGCGTCACCGGCCCCGGGACCGGGGCCGCTGCCGAGACCTGGCAGGCCACGTTCTCGGGCTGGCCACCGTCGTATTGATAGGACTGGTAGCTCACCACGTTCCCGATCCCGTTGCTCGGCCCGGTGATCGTGAGGCACACGTCGGCGGCGACCGGGTTCGCGCCACGCATGCAGGCCGTATCGGTATAGAGCGTGATGGTCCCCGAGCACGTGGCGGTCGTCGTGCACGCGCAGGTGCCGCACGTGAACGCCGCGCTCGTGCCGACCACGTGCTGTACGCCGAGCGGGCCTTGCGGGCAGGGCAGGGCTCCCGGCGCCGCGATGCACGCGCCGTAGCCCGCGGGGAGCTTCGGCCGGCAAACGTCTCCCGTGCAGCTGGCTGCTTGCGGCGTGTCGAGCGTGCACGCGCGCTCCTGCGCCGCGTACGTGACCGCGCCGCCGTTCATCGTGCCGGTCGACGTGCAGGCGCCGCCGCTCGCCGGGGGCGAGTCGTACTGCACGTAATACAGGGAATAGTCGCCCGTGAAGATGTCCGTCAGGCAGGCTCCCGGCGGGTTGTTGGAGAGCGGCGAGGGCGTGTCGACCGACGCGCACGTCCCGGCGCCGGGGCGCGCGCGCAGGTCGTTGTAGCTGGCGATCGCGCCCGACGCGCACGAGGGCTGCGCGGTCACGAGGCACGCCCCGCAGCTGCACGCGTGGGTCGCGTCGGGTCCCTCGACCACGTCGGTGCTCGGCGATGCGCTGAAGCCCGCAGGGCAGGCCGCCGCCCGCGTCGCGGCGAAGGCAACGAGCGTCCAGCCACCGGGCACGACCACGCAAGGCCCGGCCGCGTTGTCGCACGCGCTGGCACCGGCCTCGGCGCCGCCCGGCTTCATGCCCGTTGCGGTCGTGGAGGGCGACGGGCTCGGATTGTGGGAACCAGGAACGCTCGCGTCGTCGAGGTTCGTTGGGGGCGCCGTCATAGCGTCGCCGTCGCCATCGCCGGCCGCCAGGCCCTGGACGTCGAGCGCGCACGCTGTTGCAACCAGCGCGCTCCCCGCGAGCACCGCACGCAACACGAGTGAAAGCATCTTGCGAGAATAGCTTGGACCACGCCTGGAAGCGGAGCGAGACGAGCGCGCGCTTCGCGATTGGACGCGACTTGGGGTGGCGCTGGATACTTTTTCGTGAACTGTACGACGTCTCTCGCTTCCGCCTCGGATCGAGACGCAGGGCGTCAATCAACCCGCGGCGTCGCACCGCGCTCGCGCCCGCGTCGGCGTTACTTGGTGCGCGCTTCGTCTTCGCGAATGTCTTCGCGGACGGCCTGGACCAGCGGGTCGACCGGTGGCGGCGTCGCGGCGGGGATCTCGTCGGCGATCGGGGCGGCGCTCGCCGCGGCCACCGGCGCGGCCGACGCTTCGCTTGGAGACCAGCCGGGGGTGGCTGGATTGCCATCGGTTCCGCGAGCGGCGGGCGTGGAGGCGACCATCCACCCCGGGCCTTGGGGGGCCTTGGGCGCCACGGGAGCCCAGTGGCGACGCGCCGGCTGCGCCGCCGGCAGCTGCGAGACGTCGATCGTCAGCGAGACGTCGGCTTTGGGCGCGACTTCGGGGGCGCCGGCGTGCTCCGTCATGCCTGCACCCTCGGCCTTGATCGCCACCGTGTCTCGCGGGTCGATCTTTTCGACCGTCGAAGGTGCGACCGTGGGGACATCGACCGCTGCGGGAGGAGCCGTCGGCGTCGACCCGGTGGCCTTGCCATTGACGGGCGAAGCCGTGACGGCGGCGGCCGACACCGTCGTCGACGCGGTCGATGCGGCCGATCGCGTGGAGCGGACGCCCATGAACACGCCGAGAGCGACGAGGAGCATGGCCGCCGCGGCGGCCCCGCCGGCAGCGAGGACCTTGGAGTCGAGCGAGAACCGCCCGCGCGAGAACGGCGAGAGCAGACCGTCGGGCGTCGCGGGGTCGAGCGTCGCGAGCGTCGCGAGCGTCGCGAGCGTCGCGACGACGGGCGACACGGTGGTGCGCGATCCCCGGTCGGCCGTTCGCAACGGCGCGAGCGGCGACACCGGCACTGCCACGACCGACGGAGGCATCGGCCCCGGCTGGGAGATGACCATCCGGAGCGGCTTTTCCACCGGACGAGCGACGGCGGCCGTCATGGCAGCGGCGGCCCAGGCGTCGGGCGAGGGCGCGACGATCACCGTCGAGAAGATCGCGATCTCGGAGATGATCTCGGGCTCGGCGTAGTCGGCTGGCTCGGCATCGGATGGCGCGAGCGAGGCCTCGTTGGTGACCGAAGGGCGCGGGGGCGGACGGACAGCGGGGAGCGGCCCGGTGTACGAGTTCGACCAGGTATCGGGGACCGACGCCCCGTCGACCGCGATCTTGCGGAGCACCAGCTTCTTGCGGCGTGGGGCCTGCGGACGGGAATCTTGACCGGACATGGCGTTTTCCGCGTGCGCCGTCGGCGGAGCACACCCCCTCTGCCGACGACCTAACACCTTTCTTGCACACAACCGGGCAATCGCAAGGCCCGTCTGCTCCACTTCTTTACGTATCTTCACGCGAGCAAGGCGCACGGGGGCAAGGTCTCTCCGCATCGATCTTCGCAGTGGCATCGCGTTTCCCTGGCTCCCGCCTGGGCGCAGGCCACCGGCGAAGGAATTCCACCTTCGCGCAATTCGCTCGAAAAGGAGACTGTCGATGCTCGGATTCATTCTAGGTGCGGCGTGCGTCATCGGGGTCGGCCGGATGCTCCGCCGCCGAGCCTGGCGAAATCACTTCGGATACGGCGGCTACGACGGCGGATGCCAGGGCGGCTCCGGGTGGCGCGGCGGCCATGGAATGCGCTTCGGGGGACCGCCCGGTCGGTTTCGCGCCGGTCGCTGGGCGCTGCGGTCGTTCTTCGAGCGCCTGGAGACGACCCCGGGCCAGGAGCGCGTCATTCTTTCGGCTCTCGACGAGCTCCGCGAGAACCGAAAGGTCGTTCGTGACGAGCTGAAGCTGACGAAGGGCGACCTGGCTCATGCGATCGAAGGAGGACTCATCGACGACGCGTCGCTCGAAGATTCGTTCGCGCGTCACGATCGGCTGCTTGCGCAGCTGCGCGTGGGGTTCATCGAGGCCCTCAAGAAGATGACCGAGGCGCTCGACGAGCCGCAGCGCAAGCAACTCGCGCAATGGCTCGAAGGTGGCGCGTTCCGACGCGGATGGGTGTAGAGCGAGCGCCGGTGTCGCAGAACGGGCCCGTCTCGACGCTCGCCGTGCTCAACGCACAGGAAGTGCGTTTCCGCGCGGCGAGCGCCGATCCGGGTCCGTTCCGCTTAACCGGCGCTCGCTCTACCTGGACGGCATGGACCGCTGGGAGCGGGACGCCGCGCTCTTGGGAGCTAACCTTCCCTCTTGGGAGCTACCTTCCGCGGTTCTTCCAGAGCTGGAATACACCCAGGGCGGTCACGAGGCTGCCGGCGACGATGAGTAGCGTCGAGCTGCTTGTTCCGAGCAGGGTGAATTGGCCGCTGGCGCCGGCCGCGACGGCGACGAGGCCGAAGCCGAGGTTCCAGACGCCTGACTTCATCTCGGCAGCATACTCCATCGGGGCGCTCGGGAAGCTCGGCAACCAAAGCCCCGGATGCATGCGCGGTCGCGTCAGCGTGCGCGAGTGTCAACGCGTGAGCGGCTCTGGATTCACTTGCACGGCCGGCGGTCGCGGGCCGCGCCAGGTGTAGCGGGGTTCGCCCCGCCGCTCGGCATCGAGCCGTCTCGAATGGGCGGTGACGAGATCGCTCCGTGTGAGGATCGCGATCACCCGATCGGGAGCCTGACGTGAGACCACCGGCAAGCGTCCGACGCCTTCGCGGACCATGTGGTCGGTCGCCTCGCGGAGCGACGAGTCGTCGAACACGATCGCCGGAGGGCGGCGAACGAGATCGCGCACCCGGCCCGCCGCGTTCATCGGGCCGGCGTCAAAGAGGTCTCGGCGGGTGACGACGCCGATCAGGCGCTTCTCGTCGTCGACGACGGGGAAGCCCTGATGCGACGACCCCTCGGCGTGGGTGGCGATCCAGGCGCGCACCTCTTCGCAGGCGTCGTTGGCCTGGAGGACGACGACGGGCGCGGCCGCGATGTCCGAGACGAGCACCTGCTCGAGGAGGTCGGCCGTGTAGTCGCTCACCACGCGCGCTCCGCGCCGGGCGATCTTCTCGGTCATGATCGAGTGCTTCATCGTGAGCGCCGACACCAGATAGGCGGTCGTGCATCCTCCGAGGAGCGGCAAGAGGCTCATGGGCTGGCGCGTCGTCTCGAACGCGAAGACCACAGAGGCAAGCAGCGCCCGGGACGCGCCTGCGAAGACCGCGGCCATGCCGACGAGCGCAGCGACGCGCACGTCGACCCCGGCGCTCGGCATGGCCCACGCGGCCGCGGCGCCGAGGGCCGAGCCGAGGCCGCCGCCGACGGTGAAGAGCGGCGCCAGCGTGCCGCCGGAGGTGCCGGTTCCGAGCGATAGGGCCCACGAGACGAACTTGAGCGCGCAGAACACGATGACGGCCTGGCCCGCCAGGTCACCAGCGAGGATACGATCGATGTTGTCGTAGCCGACGCCCATGGTGTGGGGCGAAGCGATGCCGACGACCCCGACGACCACGCCGCCCAGCGCCGGCCACCACATCCAGTGGATCGGCAGCTTCTCGAACGCGTCTTCGACGGCGTAGACGGCGCGGGTGACGAGCATCGAAGCGAAGCCGAAGACGACGCCCATGGCCACATAGGCGGCCAGCGCGCCGCCGCCCGGCGCCGCGACGTCGGGCATCGTGAACACCGGTGCGGTCCCGGCCATCGCCATGTGGGCGGCGCACGCGGCGGTGCTCGCGAGCGCCACGGGAACGAGCGAGCGCGCTCGGTATTCGAAGAGAAGGAGCTCGATGGCGAGGAGCACCGCGCTCACCGGCGCCGAGAACGTCGCGGACATTCCCGCCGCGGCGCCTGCCGCGAGCAGCGTCTTGCGCTCTTCGGCCGAGACGCGGAGCACCTGACCGACGAACGAGCCCAGCGCCCCGCCCGTCGCGATGATCGGGCCCTCGGCGCCGAACGGCCCCCCGGTTCCGATCGAGATGGCCGCCGACAGCGGCTTGAGGAACGTCATCCGCGCGGGGATGCGGCTCTCGTTGAAGAGCACCTGCTCCATCGCCTCGGGGATGCCGTGCCCCCGGATCGCGGCGGACCCGTACCTGGCCATCATGCCCACGACGAGGCCGCCCGCGACCGGAACGGCGACGACGAGCGCGCCGAGGTGGTTGCCCGCCGGTCCGACGAAAGCTGAGGACCAGCGCCCGTAGAAGGCGAGGTTCGTGATGAGGCCGATGAGCGCCATCAGCGCGCCAGCGATGACGCTCGCGGCGAGGCCGAGGCCTATGCCGAGACCGCTCATCAGGAGGACGCGGCGATCGAGGGTCGACCGTTCGATCGGTACACGCGCCGGCTGGAGCAGGGCCGTCAGCGCGGGCGCGAGAGACGGAGCGACGGGCAGGCGGCCCGAGGCGCGATCGACGGAGACGCTCTCGCCCGGCTCACCGGTCGTCATCGGTGGGCACCCGGTTGCTCCGTTTTCCCGGAGGCGTCGCCGGCTCTTCGAGAAACATCTCCGGTGACGAGGCTTCGAGCCCCATCTCGCGGACCAGCGCCCCGAGGCCGCGCGTGAGCGCAGCGAGCTCCGGTGCGGCCAGGCGCTGGATGGCGGCCAGCAACCGAGCCTGCATGGGCTCCGGACAGCGCGCGAGCATTCGCTGCCCGGCCAGCGTCAGGCTCAGCTCGACCCGTCGCGCGTCCTGCTGCGAGGCCTTGCGAGCGACGAGCTTTCGATCGGCGAGCCGCCGCACCACCACCGAGACGGAGCTCTGATCGGTATGCGTCCGCTCGGCGAGCTCGCCGAGCGAGGCCGCTCGTCCGCCGGCGAGCGCCTGGAGCACGAAGAGTTGCGCTCCACTGATCCCGGCGTCGCGCTCGGCTTCGCGCGAGCTGAGACGCAGGTCGCGCACGATCCGGCGGAGTGCATCGAGGATGGTCCGGATGCTGGCCGCCTCCGGGGCGGTGGACGGTTGGTCGCGGAAAGCTTCTCGGAACATGGGACCCCATTGATTCGTGTTGTAGTCGCTGCGCGAGGGCGCGCAACCCCGGCAAACGTAGGGCATCGAACGCCCCGAGGGGCGGCGTGGAATCGACGCGTGCGCTCCGGACGCCGATGGGCCACAATCGCTCCGAAGAGGACGGGCAGGCAGTGGGAAAGACAATGGATCGAGCGCCGGCGGAGCTCGAGCACCTTCGGGTTCTCCTGCAGGCGTACATGAACAAGAAGGGCCTGCGCACGACCGACCAGCGCAAGCTCATTGTCGAGACGTTCTTCCACTCCGAGAATCACGTCAGCATCGAAGAGCTCCTGGCGCTCGTTCGCGCCAAGGATTCGCGCGTCGGGTACGCGACGGTCTACCGGACGCTCAAGCTCCTCGCGGAGTGCGGCGTCGCCAACGAGCGACGGTTCGGCGACGGCCTCACGCGCTACGAGCTCGCCGATGACGCGAGCCACCACGATCACCTCATCTGCCTCGAGTGTGGCGACATCACCGAGTTCGAGGAAGACGCGATCGAAGACTTGCAGGACGCCGTCGCCCGCAAGTACGGCTTCGTCCTCCGCTCCCACAAGCACGAGCTCTACGGCGTCTGCCCGCGCTGTCAGGCCACGCGCCGTAACTAGAGCAAGCGAAAGAGGGAGATGGGGCGCTGGCAGACGGAGCAATCACCGCCGTCGAAAAGAACCGAACTCGTCACGCTCATCGACTTCCGTAACTTCATCGGCCACCAAGTGCAAGACCTTCTCTCCGATGTCGGGGGACCGTGGGCTCATAAAAACGGGGACTACCGGCCCCCTGGCGTCCCCAAATACGACGGCTCCGCCGTGAAGAGGTTCCGGCACTTTCGGGAACCGCTCAACGGGCTCTACCGACCCCACCACTACGTTTTCACGTTGTCCTTCGCCCCCCTGGCCTTTGAAGCGGCAGAGAAGACACGGTGTCCGGGTCAAGAACTCGCGATCGCGCAGCCAGTCGACTACCTCGAACGCGTCCGTGGCAGACTGTCCGAGATGCATCTCGGGGAGCTGGTACAGCGGGTTCAAGAGGTGTGCCCGCTGCCGGCGACCGCCTACCGTATTGCGAGACTCTGCGCGGAGCAGGACACGCCGATCAAAGAGGTCGCGACGGTGATCGCCACCGATCCGT
The DNA here is from genome assembly GCA_937902985.1 of uncultured Myxococcales bacterium. Taxonomy (GTDB): domain Bacteria; phylum Myxococcota_A; class Polyangia; order Polyangiales; family Polyangiaceae; genus Palsa-1150. The sequence goes on along the minus strand of CALFNG010000357.1, from coordinate 1,020 downwards.
CGCTGGCCGTGATGACGCTGCGGATCGCCAACAGCGCCGCCTTCGGCAGGGCACGCGCCGTCTCACGTTTGGAGGACGCCATCGTGCTGATTGGACTCGCTGAGATCCAGCACATGGCAATGGCCATGGCGCTGCTCGCCGCGTTCCCCGCGCAACACGAGCTCGAATTCGGCTTCCACGACCGCTCCACCGTGGCGGGCAGCATCGCCCGAGTCGTCGCGATCCGAACGGGTGAAGTGCCGCCCGGTGAAGCGTTCGTCTGCGGACTCCTGTGCGACATTGGCGCGATGGCTTGCGCCGCCGTCGACGCGACGGAGTACGGGGGCATTTGCCGGCTGGCCGGCGTGGATCTGACCACTCGTGCCACCCTCGAGCAAATGCGGTACGGCGCGACGAGCTTCGAAATCGGGGGCGAGCTGCTCCGCAAGAACAATCTGCCCGAGCTCGTCGCGAGAGCCGTGGAGCTCTCCGAGCCTCGTTCGGGTGCGCCGTTCCTCGGGAGATTGACGGCGTTTGCGCGCGCGGCGTCCATGGCGATCGTGAACGCCGGTAACGACGAGGACTTCGTACAGCTCACCGTGCGGCTCGAGGCCGCGCGGGCGACGAGCGACATCGCCGTCCCGGTCGAGGAACTCGAGCGGCTGTGCATCGCGGCAGCCGGCACGGCCGCGACGGCCCTACGGGGCGCCCGCTAATCCCGCACCTTCGTCGGGACGTCCACCCGTCAGGGCTCGACGCCGATGCGGGGGCCTGTGCCTATCGGGACGGGTATTGCCCGACGAGGAGGCTGATCTGGCGAAAAATAGGTAGGACAGGGTGGGTGGACACACTATCGACCGGCGAAGACCGGCGACCGAAGCGCGACACGCGCACTTGGATCGAATGACACGCGCACTTGGATCGAGGGACAAGCGCGTGGCGAGGAGGGATGCGCACACTTGCATGGAGGGATCCGCGGGGATCGATCCATCGATCCCCGCTCGGACGACAGGGATGAGCGGTCTTGTATGGAGGGACAAG
>CALFNG010000356.1 GCA_937902985.1 uncultured Myxococcales bacterium | reverse complement strand
CTCGAGAGCAAGGTTCCCTTCACTCGCGAGATGACTCGTCGTTGCTCGAGAGCAAAGTTCTCGTCGCTCGCGAGATGACTCGTCGTCGCTCGAGACAGTCGTTCCCGTCGCTCGCGAGATGACTCGCCATCGCTCGAGACAGTCGTTCCCGTCGCTCGCGAGATGACTCGTCGTCGCTCGAGTGAAGGTCAATCTTCTGACCGGCGCCTGTCGTGCCAGCATTGCTGTTCGCGACGCCGCCGGTGTTCATTCCCGCGGAAGCGCCCGCCGCGGGCTGGCCAGAGGTTCCGTTGCCGCCCTGCGAATCCAAGCCCGCGCCGCCGCCGCCCGTTTCGTCGCGGGAGGAGCTGTCGCTCGAACAAGCCGAAGCGAGGCTCTGATTCAGAGCCGCGACGAGAATCGGTCGCCCCTTTTTGCTGGGTCTTTGGCGCCCTAATTCGTCCTTGGCGCTTGGCGCCGCAGACGAAGCGCGACGATCAGAAGCCCGAGCAAAGCGAAACTACGGTAGCTCGCCGTTTCGACTCCGGCCATGCGACAAGAGCAGCCCCCGCTGCTTGCGGCGCCTGGCGCGTCGGTGCTTCCGGACGTCCCGCTCGTGGCCCCATCCGCGTCTCCGGTCCCGGCCGGGTTTGTGCTGGTTCCACTCGTTCCTGGCCCACCGCCGCTAGACGCGGCGGCACCTCCGCCTCCCGAGGCGCCGCCTCCCGAGGCGCCGCCGACTCCCGGCGAGCCGTCGCTTTCGACCGTGCCACCCCCACTACCTCCGGTCCCCAGCGTGCCACCGTCGTCAGAGGGGACGGCTGCGCCGAATTCGAAGGCGCCCAAATCCGGCGCAGCACCCACGAATGGGAGCTTGACGTCCGTGCCCTTGTCGATCATGGCGCTGCCAGCAGCCAGTCTCATGAAGTCCACATTCGGTACGCTGCCGTCGGCCCGGCGGGACCCGAGCGCGAGTGAAGTGGTCTCGATGGCTTGCCCCGTTCCCCCGATGGTCGAATCGGTGATGCTGAGGAAATCCTTGGCTGCGGGGGTGATATTCAGATCCCAAGTGTTGAATTGGGAGTCGACCCCGTACCCGACGATGTAGGCGTTCTTGTTTGGAAAGGCGATGTTGTTGCGCATGATGTGCGCCTTCGCCCCGGTCAGGGTGACGCCGTCCGTTCTTGTGCCGCCGCCGTTGGGCGCACTCCACGTGCTCGCCAGCATGTCGAATTGAGTTCCATTCTGGAACGACGTGTTGTTGTACCAGGTGTTCCCACCCGAAGAGTGGTTGGCATAGAACCCCGTAGCCCTGTTACCCCAGGCAACGTTATTCTGGACCAAGTGCCTGATGCCGGTCTTGCTGCTCCCTATCTTGAAGCCGTTGCCATTTCCGGCCCCCGGCTTGGAGGTACCGTAGTACGTGTAACCATCGCCAAAGGCCCAGGAGTTTTCGATTGTGACCGGAACTTCCTGATTGATGAAATCGTAACCGTCGTCCGAGTTCCACCACGCGCGGCAGCCCCTGATAATCGTGCTGGTCCCGTCCCCTGGAGCTTGGTAGTGGACACCAAAGCCATCGGCATTCTGCCCGTCGCCCTGTGCAGAATTCGGATCGTAGTTGTCGTGTGAGTCGCAATTGAGGAGTAAGTGACCCCCACTTCCGTGGCTGATGAATATCCCGGTGCCTTGGGCGTGGTGCGTGTTCATCAACTCCATGATGTCGTCGCTCGCGTTACTGATCGTGATAGCGCTCATGGGCGGGGTGCTCGGCGAGTTGCAGACCTCGATCCCCTTGAAGTGCAGCCAGCTACCGTTGACGCTGAACATGTTGGAGCCGCTGGTGGCCTTGGAGAAATCGAAAACCGGGACCTCGCCCGGGTACGCCCAGTACTTGATTCGGTTGGTATCCGATGTTCCGCTCGTCGAGAAGGTGATGCCGCTGCCGGGGTAGTAGGTCCCGCCATGGATGTAGACCGTGTCTCCAGCCGCCACCGTGCTGGCCGCCTTCGACAACGAAGCGAAAGGGCTGGCTTGGCTGCCCGGGTTCGAATCGTTGCCTGTCGTGGACACGTAATATTCCGCGGCAAACGCATTGTTTGCGGCGAAGGCGCCCACGGCGACGACCAGGCAACACAGCAGGGAGTGTTTCCAACCCGTTTTCGACGAATATGTCGCGCACTTCATCGCAGTCTCCTTTCGTGAGCCTTGGCAATTCATCGTTCGATGATCCATATGAGTATCTCCGCCCGACGCGGTCGCGCCCATCGATGAAGAGCTGTTGAGCGAGGACTGCGCGCGCATCATTTGCCGATTCATACTCCTTTTTTTCGTCCGCGGTAGGGGCTCGATTTTTACTGGGACGCGGACGAGACGCGAGAGCTCGATGCGCGTAACGTAGCAAAACGATGGAAATAGATCGGGCGCTGCCGGCGGATAAGGCGGCGGCGGCGCGCAGATGGGTGCTGCAGCGCGTCGCAAGGTAAATATCGGCACCAATTCGTGCCGAGTTGCCCCTTACTGAAGCGGCCATGAAGATCGTCGAGCTGTGCGCGCTGGTCGTCTGTTTTGGGGCGCTCGGCTGCGCGAACCGCGGTCAGACCGACGAGGAGGCCACGGCGGCCGGCGGAGGGGGCGCAGGAGACGCAACCAGCACTGGGGGCGAGTCGGGTGCGATCGGCGCCGGTGGCGCCAACGGCGGAGCGGTCGGGACAGGAGGAGCCGTCGCACCCGGTGGCGCGAACGGAACGGGGGGCTCGACCGGAGCGGGGGGCAGCGGCTCGGGCGGCGTGACCGGATCCAGCGGCGCCACCGGTTCGGGGGGAGCTGCAAGTTCGAGCGGCGTCGCCGGATCGGACGCCGCCGCAGGTTCGGGTGGAGCAGCCGCGGTGTTGGCGGCCACGCCCCCCATGGGTTGGAACTCGTGGAACACCTTCGAGTGCAACATGAACGAGACGTTGATAAAGGCCGTGGCGGATGCGTTCGTCAGCAGCGGTATGCAGGCCGCTGGATACCAGTACGTAAATCTGGACGACTGCTGGATGGACGGACGCGATTCGAGCGGCAACCTTCAGTGGAACGCCAGCAAGTTTCCCTCGGGAATTCCCGCGCTCGCCACCTACGTCCACGGCAAGGGACTCAAGATCGGCATCTACGAAACGCCAAACACCGAGACCTGCGTCGGAATCTACGGCGGCATCGCGCCGGCCGTCGCGGTCGGCAGTCTCGGGCACGAGACCCAGGACGCCAAGACCTTCGCATCCTGGGGCATGGACTACCTCAAATACGATCTCTGCAAGGGCGATCGAAATTCATTCGCGAAGATGCGCGACGCCTTGGGCGCAACTGGCCGTTCGATCGTCTACAGCATCAACCCCGGCAACGGCGCCAACGATGTCTGTCCGCCCAACACCTGCTCGCTCAACCTGGCGAGCATCGCCAACATGTGGCGCATTGGCTTCGACATCAACGCGAGTTGGGCGTCGATCACCTCGCTCATCGATCAAGATGCGCCGCTCTATTCGTACGCCGGTCCCGGCCATTGGAACGACCCGGACATGCTGGAGGTCGGCAAAGGTCTGGCGGCCAATGAAGACCGGGCGCATTTCAGCATGTGGTCGATCTTGGCGGCACCGCTCATCGCGGGGAACGACATCCGATCGATGAGCAGTGCGACCACCGCGGTCCTCACCAACACCGAGGTCATCGCCGTCGATCAAGATTCACTAGGAGTTCAAGGGCGATTGGTGGCCACGCCTGCGACGAATCTTCAGGTGTGGTCGAAGACCTTGAGCGGGACGAACGTCCGGGCGGTGGTACTCCTCAACCGCACCGGCGGAAGCGCGTCGATCACCGCCACATGGAGCGCGGTCGGCCTGCCAGCTGGCAGCGCCACGGTGCGCGATCTGTGGGGCCACACCGATTTAGGAACCTTTACCGGTTCCTACACGGCGAACGGAATTCCGAGTCACGGCGTTGCCATGTTGAAGATCACCAGCTCGCCGTGAAAGTGGAAATTCGGATGAGTCATTCGCCGAAGTGCACCAAAGAAGGCTCGATGGCGACGTTCCCTATGCGCGGCATGTCTGCGAGCGCCTGGTCTCGGTCGCGTGTCTCTCGCTGTCGCGGGCGGGGCCGTCTCCGGGTGTAGCCCGAACGCAGGATCCGGCGGGTCGGAAGTTGCCGGCCCTGGCGGAAACAGCGGCACAATAGGCGGATCCGCCGGTGGAAGCTCAAAGTCCCGCCGACGCCGATCCAAGAGCTGCGCGACGTGACGCGCGTGCGCAAGCAACCACCTCCGGTCAGCAGAGCACCGTCAGCAGAGCAGCGGCTGCATCGTGTCGAAAGGTCCTCTCCGTCCCTATTTCGTCTCCACTCGAAGGGCGGAACCGAGCATCGACCTACGCGGCGCGCAGGTTGGCGGGCTTCGTCCTCGGCATCGCGCGATCGCGGATCTCTTCGGCGACGGTCACCGCGTCGACATCGGCGGGCTTCGTCGAGCGAATGAAGTCGGTGAGGACCGAGACGAAGCGAAACGGGCAGTCCAGGTAGGGGAAGTGGCCGGCGTCCGCGAAGACCTCGATCCGGCTGCCTTTGATTCCAGCGTGCGCCGCCTCGGCGTGCTCCACGGGGATGATGCGGTCGCGCTCGCCCCACACGATGAGCGTCGGCATGTGCGCGGCGAGGTACAGGCGATTGGTCGCGGTGGCGCGCTGGCCGCCGAGATCGATGACGGTGCGCATCGTGTGGAAGAACGCCCGCCGCGTGTCGGCGTCGACGAACGTGCCGAAGCCGCGCCACACCTCGCGGAGGTCGGTGCTCGCGCGAAGGCCGGCGCGGCCGAGGAGCGCGACGCCGCGGTCGACGACGCTGCGCACGCGCGACGTGTTGAACCAGGGGAGGACGACGTCGGCGCCGGGCAGGGCGGCCATGCGCAGGATGCCGTGGAGCTCGCGGCCGAGGCCCCCGCTCGACACGAGGACGAGGCGCTCGATCATCTCGGGGAAGAGATACGAGAACTGCATCGCGATGCCGCCGCCGAGCGAGTGTCCGACGAGCGTGACGCGCGTCTGCTCGAGACCGATGAGGAGATCCCGCACGAGGGCGGAGTACGCGCCGGGCGAGTACTCCGTCATCGGCTTGGCCGACTGACCGTGGCCGAGGAGGTCCGGCGCGATCACCGTGAAGTGCTTGGCGAGCGCCGGGATGATCTCTTCCCACGTCTCGGAGCTACAGGTGACGCCGTGGAGGAGGACGAGCGCCGGTCCGCTGCCGGCCGTGCGGTAGCTGAAGGTGTGACCGTGCAACGTGATCTCGAAGACGGGGAGGGTCATGGGTGTTCTTCTCCCACGCACGAGTCGGGCCAATTGACCCGCTGCCTAACCCATGGAAAAGACTAAAAAATGGTTACCAGGCAAGTTGCGCAACACAGCGCAAACCCTTGCGCTCCCGCGCACGCCTGTTCCCGACTGCGCGCTACGGGCGCTTCCCGCCCCGCGTCCAGACATGCTTCACCCCGACCCGGGAAGACTCAGGTCCGTGAGGGATGGAGAATGAAAACGTGGCTCCCGCACCCTCGTTGGGCGCGCCCCATAGCCGGCCCTGATGACTCTCGATGATGGATCGACTGACGGACAGACCGATCCCCATCCCCCCGCTCGACTCCGCTCATCGCGGTCAACGCCCCGAGGCTCATGACCCGGGCCACGTGCGCGAGCTCCGACCGTGCTTTGCCGAGCGCCTCTTCCGAGAGTCGGTGCTCCCCGTTGGGATGTCCAAGGACAACCCCGCCCCTCCAGCGCAGCCCTTCGAGCCGCGGGGCCGCTCGGGTGCGGCGGGCCGGTCCGGACGCGGAACACGGAGAAATTTCTCCCTGTACCGGGAGAATTTCCCGGATCTGGGAAGGGTCGACCGCGGAACTTCCGCGATCAATCGCCCCAAAGACTGGGCACAAGAACTGCTCAAGCAACCGCACACTTCATGGGCTCTCGCCGTTGCACCCTCTTCTCGTCCGGCGCAGCCGGGGTCTCGCTGCTTCTCCCAGGACCAACCACCAGGGCCGAGTCTGGGCGCGCGCCGCAGCACCCGCGCGGTCTCGAACTCGAGGCTACCCTCTTCGTCCACCGCCCTCTGTCGGACGACGCAGAGAGCGCGCATGAGCCGACGCCCGGCCCGGTGCCCGCATGATCTCGACGATCCTCGTGGCCCTTGACGGCTCAACGCGCTCTAGCGGTGTCTTCGACGCGGCTGCGACGCTCGCGCGCGCGCTGCAGGCGCGATTGGTGCTCTATCGCGCGCTCGTCGTTCCACCGGACTACTCGCCGGCGGACGTAACGAGAGGGCCGGACGAGCTCCCTGTGTACCTGGAGAAAGAGGCACGCTCGGAGCTCCTTGCACTGCAGACACGAGCACCCGACGTCGCTTGCGATATCCGGGTCGATGAGTCCAACCAGCCCTGGCGATCGATCCTCGCGGCAGGCGACGCCGTGAATGCCAGCCTGATCGTTCTCGGGAGCCATGGATACCATGGCTGGGATCGCATGCTGGGCACGACGGCGGGCAAGATCGCCAACCGCGCGCTCCGCAACGTCATGATCATTCACGATCGCGACCAATCGTCAGAAATGTCCCTCGGGAGAGGGGGCTCATCGTGAGTTCCGACCCAAAAAATCAGGGCAGCTCAGGATGAGCCTCCCCTATCCAGCGTCGCGCGGGCTTTGCGCAGAATGGCCAAACAATGTTCTTTCGAGGGATAGGGGTCGCCCTCACTCTCTCCTGCGCCGGCTGCGCGGTGACGATCCCTCCGGGCCACGCAGGCGTACTCGTGACGCCTTCTGGGGTTCAGCCGGAGGTGGTGGAGGAGGGGCTCGCGTTGGTCGGCCCCCTGTCCCACGTGGACGTCTACGACGTACGAGGCCAGCAGCGTACCGAGGATCTCCAGGCCATCGCCGCGGACGGGGCGCCCATCATCGCCCGAGCATCGATTGTCACCTATTCCCTCGTGCGTCGCGAGTTGCCGGCGCTCGAGCGCGAGATCGGTCCCCGGTACTACGAGGTGATCATCGAGCCGATCGCGCGTGCTTCCGTCCGCGACGTGCTCGCTGTTGGGAGATCGTAGAAGATGCAGCCGACGAAGGTCGAGACCCCGTCGCCCGAGGCTGCGAAGAGAGACGATCGCCCGGGGGGCCACAGGCCGGCGATCATCGCGATCGGCGCAGGCGCTACCGTACTCATCCTCGGCGTCGTGCTGCTCTCCGTCCGAGCCTCGCGTGGCGCAAACCGCGTTCCGCTCGAAGCGGCTCCGCGTCCGGTGACCGTTGTCCCCGCGCGGAGCGAACCATACCGAGAGACGCGCACCTACGTCGGCGCGGTGGAGCCCTGGGTTGAGGCGAGCGTCGGCCCTCAATACATCTCCGCGTACGTCGCGACGGTGCTTGTGCGGCCCGGGGACACGGTCAAGCGCGGGGAGGTCTTGGCGACGCTGGATTGCTCCAACCCAAACGCCGCGACGCGCGCTGTGGAGATGCAAGCGCGCGCTGCCGACGCGCGGGTGCGAGCTGCTTTGGACGAGGCCGCCCGGTTCAGCACGATGCTCGACGGGGGCTTCGTTGCGCCGAATGAAGTCGAGCAGAAGACCGCGGTGAGCATGACCGAAGCGGCCCAGCTCCTCGAGACGAAGGCGAACGTCGTCAAGACGTCCCTCGACGTAGGCGACTGCGTCCTGCGCGCCCCGTTCGACGGCGAGATCGGAACACGGAGCGTCGACCCGGGGGCGTTTGTCCACCCCGGCGCCGCTATCGTGTCGGTCGTCGATCGCGACACGATGCGCGTGACGGTCGACGCCTCCGAGAAGGACCTCGAGGCGCTCGCCCCCTCCACCATGGCCCAGATCGACGTCCTCGCGACGGGGACGCACCTGTCCGCGCCGATCTCGCGGCGAGCCCCAAGGGTCGACCCGAAGACGCGCACGATCCACTTCGAGATCGATGTGCCCGATCCCGCACGGCAGTATCCAGTCGGAGCGACCGCGATCGTCCACGTCGAAGTCGGCAAGCCCGTTCCCGCCACGGAGGTCCCCATTTATGCGGCGACGCAGGACGAGGGAAAGGCGAAGCTCTTCGTTGTCGATCACGACATCGCGCACGCGAAGACCCTGCCGGTAACCGGCGAGGTGGGTGGCGCCGTTTACTTCGCCGTTTCAGCGCTCCCCGCCGGCTCGCTGGTCGTCACCGAGGGGCGCGCGCTCCTCTCTGACGGGGATCGCGTTCTGGCGCACGTGGAGGCTGAGGCGCCTGATAGCGGAGCGCCCGACGACGACGCGGGTCCGGGGACACGCGGCGGAGGCTACGGGAGGGCGCTGTGACAGGCCTCTCGCTCCGCAACCCGCTCGCGAGCTTGATGCTCGGCATCGCGGCGATCGTCTTCGCGGTGGTCGTGACGCCCCGCATGTCGGTCGACACGTTTCCCGATCTGACACCGCCCGTCCTCGTCGTCGGGACGCTCGCGCCGGGGCTGGCCGCGAGCGACGTAGAGAAAACGCTGACCTGGCGCATCGAGAAGTACGTGAGCGCGACACCTGGCGTCGAGCACGTTCAGAGCATCTCGCGGAACAACTTGAGCATCGCCTACGTGTGGCTCGCGTGGGGTACCGATCTGAATGCCGCTCAGACCCTCGTTCAGCAGCAGGTTCAGTTCGCCATGGCTGCCGTGCCGAAATCACTTGGAGTCATTCCGCCGTTCGTCCTCCAGTTCGACCCGACGAATGCACCCGTTCTCCAGGTGACCGTCTCGGGCGGCGGACTCACGGGACCGCAGCTGTACGACTACGCGATGAACTACATCGAGCCCCTGCTCGAGGGGATCTCGGGCGTCGCGAGCGCGGCGCCGAACGGCGGAACTCAGCGGCAGATCAACGTCATCGTCGATCGGGCCGCCGCCCAATCGCGCGGCGTGACGGCCGAAGACATCTCGGCCGCCGTCGCGCAGTCGAACGCGCTTCTCCCTTCGGGAGAATTCATTTCGCCGGCCTTCGACGCGAACGTCTACACCGACGCGGTCCCGCGCCGCGTGAAGACGATCGGCGACGCGCTCGTGAAGAAGGTCGACGGGAGCCCGGTGTATATCCGCGACGTCGCCCGGGTCGAGGACGGGGGAGCCGCATCGACGCAGACCGTGTCGGTGAATGGCGAGAACGCGATCTACTTGAACATCCTTCGCGTGCCCGGAGGGAACACGCTCCAGATCGTCGAAAAGGCGAAGAAGGTGATCGCGGGGCTGCAGAACCTTCCGTCGGGGATGGTCGTAAAGCCGGTCTTCGACGAGTCGACATACGTGAAGACGGCGTATTCGGGGCTCAAGCGCGAGGTTCTTCAAGCGCTCGTCCTCATCGCTCTCGTCATTCTCCTGTTCCTCCAGAGCCTCCGCGGCACCCTCATCGTCGCGGTCGCGATCCCGCTAGCGTTCGCGATCACGCTCATCGCGCTCTATGCGACGGGGGAGACGTTGAACGCTTTCACGCTCGGCGGATTGACCCTCGCGATGGGGCGGCTCGTCGACGATGCGGTCGTCGTGCTCGAGTCCATCCACCGGCACCAGAAGGAAGGACTCGACCGCTTCCGAGCGGCGCTCGAGGGGACGAACGCCGTCGCATTGCCGGTTCTCGCCTCGACGCTGACGACCATCGCGGTTCTCCTCCCGGTGCTCCTCCTCGCGGGCCTCGCCAAGAAGCTCTTCGCGCCGCTCGCTCTCACCGTCGCCGTCGCCATGATTGCCTCGTACTTCGTGAGCATGTTCGTCACCCCGGTGGCCGCGCGCTACGTCCTCGGCGAGAAGGAGCCCCGCGGGATTGGCGCGTGGGTTGGCAAGCGCATCGACCGCGTCGCCGACCTGTACGCCGGAATATTGCGTCGCGCGCTGGCGGCGCGTTGGTGGATCGTCGCAGCCTCCGTACTCGTGACGATCACGGCGGGGTGGGCCGCGACGCGCCTGCCGAGCACCTTTTTCCCTGAGATCGACGAGTCGATGGAGCGCGTCTACGTCCGATTCTCGCCGGGCATCTCGCTGCACGAGGCGAATGCGCGGATCCAGGCGATGGCGAAGATGCTCGCCCGCGAGCTGCCAAAGGGGGATGTGACGCTCGTCCTGACGAACGAAGGCTCGCCGGAGAATGCGCGGAGCGCCATGACGAGCGCGAACGATGGACCGCACATGGGATTCATCCGCGTGGCGCTGGCCGAGCCCGAGCAGCGAAAGCACTCGCAGCAGGAGATCGCGGACAAGATGCGCCTCCTTTTGACGGAGCGGTTCCCCGGCGTCGAGTTCCTTCAATGGCCGGGCGGGCTCGTCGCGAGCGTCTTCTCGAACGGGTACTACGCGCCGATCGCCGTGGAGCTTCAGAACGACAACCTCAAGGCGCTCGAGGAGGAGGGCAAGGCAGTGGCAGAGGTCGCGCGGACCGTCGGCGGCGTACGCGACGTCCGCGTGGAGCTCCAGACAGACTACCCCGAGATCCACGTGGACACGCTCCGCGATCAGGCCGGAATGGTCGGTGTGACCTCCCGGCAGGCGGCGCAAACGACGCTCGATGCGACGCTCGGCAATATCAACACGCCCAGCGTCTGGATCGACCCCCACAACGGGCAGGCGTACTACGTCATCACCTACTACGACGAAAACGACGTCGCCGATCTGAACGCCCTTGCCCAGATCCCTGCGCTCGTGACCCCCGAGGCTCGGCCCGTTACACTCGGCGCCTACGCTGACATCGCGCGCGCCTCCGGTCCGATCGCCATCGAGCGCGACCACATGACCCGCGTGACCGAGGTGTACATGGCGACCGAAGGGCGCGACATCGGCAGCGCATCCGACGAACTTGCGCGGAAGCTTGCCACTGACCCGAAGACGAGCGGCCTGAAGTGGCGCTGGGTCGGTGAGATGGATCTCATGAAGACGACGTTCGCGGGGCTCGGTCCGGCCCTGGGCCTTGCGGTGATGGTCGTCTTCATGATCATGACGATTCAGTTCAAGTCGATTCGCCTTCCGCTGGTGATGCTGTTTACGATTCCTGTTTCCCTCATCGGGATCGTCCTCGCCTTGATGGCCGCAGGCCAGGGACTCTCGGTCATCGCTCTCATGGGCATCCTGATGGTCATCGGGATCGCGGTATCGAATGGAATCCTCCTCGTCGACGAAGCGAGCCGCCGTCTGAACGCCGGGGAGTCCGAACTGGACGCCGTCGTGGAAGCGGCCCGCATCCGGTTCATTCCGATCGCAATGACGAGCCTCGCGACGATCATCGGACTGGTCCCGACGGCGACGGGCCTGGAGCGCGGGACGGAGGCAAACCAGCCGCTGGCGCTCACCGTCGTCGGGGGACTCACGTCATCGACGCTGCTCTCCCTTTTCCTCGTGCCCGCGATGTTCACCCTGATCGCGAAGCGCACCGCGCCGGTCGAGCCGTCGACCGGCGCAATGGCGAACCCGGTACCATCCAATTGACCCTTTGGTGAATGTAACCGTTCACGGCTCGCGCCCGGCGATCGACGCGGTGGGTCCATTCCTTACTGTGTGAGATCGATCGGCGCGAGAGGTTCCGAATCCACTTTCCATTGCGGGCAGATTGCGGCACAGCGGAGTCGTGCCGCGCGACTGGCGTGACGATCGGATCGCGGAGCTTGAGGCTCTGGTCGCGAAGCTGCTGGCGCGCGTCGTTGAGCTGGAGGAGAAGCTCGCGGCGTCGTCGCGCAATTCGAGCAAGCCGCCGTCGAGCGACCCCCCTACGGTGACGCGAGAGCCCAAGACGCCGACCGGCCGCAAGCCGGGCGGTCAGCCGGGGCACAAGCGCCACACGCGCGAGCTGTTCCCGCCCGAGAAGGTCCGGTCGGTCACCGAGTGCAAGCCCGAGCGATGCGTCGACTGCCAGCATCGGCTCCGAGGCGACGATCCCGAGCCGTATCGCCATCAGCTCGCCGAGCTGCCGAAGGTCGAGCCCCTGGTGGATGAGTACCGGGTGCACACCTTGGCGTGCGAGCGATGCGGCGGCCGTACGCGCGGCGAGTTGCCCAAGGGCGTGCCGACGGGAGCGTTCGGGCCGACCGTCGTCGCCGTCATCACGTTGCTGCTCGGCGTGTACGGACTGAGCCGCCGCGACGTCGCAGACCTGGCGCGCGACATGTTCGGCCTCTCGATCTCCATGCCGCTGCTTCTGTTTGTTCGGCTCCGCGAGCAGCCGACCTGGCTGGCAACCGTACGGCCGACAGCGGACGATGGGCCCGATCGCCGGAGCGCACTGTCCGTGCGCTACGAAGGCGCCGAGGGCGGCTCGTGACCTGACGATCCAGTCCACCGATTGCCACCGGATCGTCACGGTCGGGGCACTCCCGCTGGGCACGCGAGCCGCCCCAGCCACGTCCGTCCCCGTCGCGCGGCTAGCAGGGCTCCTTCCTTCTCTGACCGGCCGTCCCCTCGCCTTCGAGCCGGCCCCGATGCTCGCGGGTTCGTTCGCGGCGCAGCAACGAGCCGGTCCGTCTCCAAGTACCGCCCGTGCTCGGTTGATGGTGTTTCTCCTGTGAGAGGTTGCTCGACGCCCTTCTTGGGGCGTCGAGCCTTCGATTCACGTGCCGCCGGACAAGGCCGTGCAGCGCGTCGCCGTGAAGGCACGCGCGCCGAGCCCGCCGGTGGCTGAACCGATCACGCCCTCTCTCAGGAGTCTCATCATGCAAGCTCGATCCATCGTCTCGATTTTCACATTTGCCTCCGTTCTCGCTCTCGAGCGCGCCGCGGGTGCCGGCCCGACGCCGGCGGGTAGTTCAGCCCCGGCTCCGTCGACCATCCGTGTCGTCGTCGATTCCCAGGGCTTCGCGCCCGGGTCGATCGAGGTCAAGAAGGGGCAGCCCGTCACCCTGGAGTTCGTTCGCACGACCGATGGCACGTGTGCCAAGGAAGTCGTCGTGCCGGCGCTGAACGTGCGGAAGCCGCTGCCTCTCAACACGCCCGTCGACGTTGCCATCCCGGCCGAGGAGACGACTACCTACGCCTTCGCGTGCGGAATGGGCATGTTCAAGGGCAGCGTGGTGGTTCGGTAGCGAGGGCGGGCTCCGGGCGCGTGCATTGGCCCCGCGAATCGCGGCGGCTACTCGTGCGCCTTTGAGCCGGGCGGAGCGCTCGGAAGCCCGCTCTTCCGCGCCGTCCGCCTTTGCCCCGATCCAAGGCGAAAAGTCCATGAACCACTCCACCTTGCTAGCCGTCGTAGCGGCACTCGCGGCCGCATGCGCAGACGGCACGCTCCCCCCGCGAACGGTCGACGATCCCGCCAACCCCAACGCGGTCGAGACCCCGATCCTCTCGGACGCGGCCTCACCTCCGCCTGGCCCGGCGCGGCCGACGATGGGGGTACCAGCCGGCGAAGCGTCCTCTCCATCGGACCGCTCCTGGCGGGCGGGCTCGCGCTTCTCCGGGTTCGACACGCCGCCGCCGAGACACCTGCCGCCGGCAACGCTGTGCCTCCGCCCGTGGGCCCGTACACGCCGGTCGTCACGCCCAACGGCAGCACGATGCCTTGGACCATGAAGGACGGCGTGAAGGAGTTCCGGATCGTCGCCGAGCCGGTGAAGCGCGAGTTCGCGCCGGGCATGGTCGTCGATTGCTGGGGATACAACGGACAATCCCCTAGGCCGACGATCGAGGCGGTCGAAGGGGACCGCGTTCGCCTTTACCTGACGAACAACCTCCCCGAGCGGACGAGCATGCACTGGCACGGCGTGCTTCTCCCGAACGGGATGGACGGCGTCGCCGGCCTCGTCCAGCCGCACATCGAGCCGGGTGAGACGTACGTCTACGAGTTCACCCTCCGCCAGCAGGGGACGCTCATGCTTCCTCCCTGACTTGCGACGTATGGTGAGCAGGCCCCTGCAGCAAGAGCCGCACCCAGGTTCGATCGCCACGACGTAGGCGTTTGGCCGGGCGAGCTTCGCCTTGGCGCCCAGGCGAGCGCGGCGGCAAGTCACCGACGCGCGCGAGCGTGCGCGTGGACGCAGAGCGTGCGCCGCGCGCGCTGACTCGCCGCTGAGTTCGGATGAACCGCTTTCTCTCCCGGAGGGCCGGGAGGCCGGTAGGAACGGGTCTGCGCGCGTGTCGTGTCGGCGCCCGACCCGAGGCACGGGCTTTGATAGTTGGTCCACCATGAGCAGTCTGCCGCCCTCGAGTCGCCGCCGGTTCCTCGCCCAAGTCGGCTGGGGCGCTGGCGCTCTGGCCGGCGCTGCCTGGGGGCTCCATGGCGGAAGGCGAGCCAGGGCCGACGCCGGATCGCGAGCGACGGCCTTCGACCCAGACGTGGAGGTCTCCCTCAAGGCGACGCCATCGAAGGCCCGCATGCTGCCCGGCGACCCGACGGACGTATGGACCTTTCAGGGCCGCGTCGTGCGAGGCGATCCGCGCACGCTCGAGCACATCCCGAGCGGCGCGCTCGGTCCGACCTTCCGCGTGCGAACCGGGCAGAGGGTGCGTGTCGTTCTCTCCAGCGACGTCGGCGAAGAGACCATCGTGCACTGGCACGGACTGCACGTCCCCTGGGCGGCCGACGGTCACCCGAGCCAGGCGATCGCTGGAGGAGGTCAGTACGTCTACGAGTTCGAGGTCAAGGGCCCGGCCGGGACGTACTGGTACCATGCTCATCCCGACCGACGGACGGGCGAGCAGGTGTACCGGGGGCTCGCCGGGCTCTTCATCGTCGACGACCCACGCGAGTCGATCGCGGAGCTCCCGGCGGGGGCTTTCGACATCCCTCTGATCGTTCAAGATCGACGCTTCGACGCGCGCAATCAGCTCGTCTACCTGACCTCCCCGATGGAGCGCATGACGGGCTTTCTGGGCGATCGGATCGTCGTCAACGGGGAGGCCGACTTCAGATTGCGCGTCGCCCGACGTCCGTATCGATTCCGCGTCCTCAACGGCTCGAACAGCCGCATCTATCGCCTGGCGTGGGCGGACGGCGCTCCGATCACTGTCATCGGGACGGACGGCGGCCTGCTGGAGACGCCCGTGCGCAAGCCTTACGTGATGCTGGCTCCGGCCGAGAGGATCGAGCTCTGGGTCGATTTCGGTGAGCGCCCTGTCGGATCCGAGACCTCCCTCGTGAGCCAGCCGTTCGACGCGACGACCCCGATGGCGACGGGTGGCGTCCCGCAGGGGCCGCCGCTCACCATTATGAGAGTGAGCGTCGACCGGCCGAGCGCCGACCGGACGCCCCTGCCGGCGAGGCTGCGATCCATCACCCGCTACCGATCGACGGAAGCGATCAACGCGGACAACCCACGCAAGATCGTCGCCACCATGCAGCACATGGGGTTCGCGATCAACGGACGCACGTTCGAGATGAACGGGGTTGCCCCCGATGAGCACGTGAAGATGGGGACGATGGAGGCGTGGGAGTTCGACAACGCCGCGAGTGCGGGAGGGAGGGGCATGGGTATGGGCATGATGGGGATGGCCCCAATGCCCCATCCGTTCCACGTGCACACCGGGCAGTTCCAGGTCGTCCGCCGAGACGGCGTCACCCATGCCGGCTACGTCGACGAGGGCTGGAAGGACACTGTGCTGGTCATGCCGGGTGAGAAGGCGACGATCCTGATGCGCTTCCTCGACTACCCGGGCACGTACCTCTACCACTGCCACAATCTCGAGCACGAGGACGCGGGCATGATGCGCAACTTCCGCATCGACCGGTGACGGCCGACTGCGCGCATGCGACGTTCTTGCAAGCCTACTGGAGCGAGTGGCGAGGATCGAGATGAAGAATCAAATCAGCATGGTCGTCCTCGTTGCCGTACTCGGGGGCACAGGCTGTTCAAAGGGCAACGTGAGCGCGGGGGGCGGGCTCAAGGTGACGGCGGACGCGACTGGCTTCACGCCGTCGTCGCTGGCCCTCGCCAAGGGGCAGCCGGCGACGATCGAGTTCACGCGGACGACGGACAATAAGTGCGCGCGCGAGGTCGTCTTCCCGGGTCTCGACGTCAAGAAGGACCTGCCGCTCAACACCCCGGTGGCGATCAGCGTTCCTGCGAGCGAGGCCAAGACGTATACGTTTCAGTGTGCGTTCTGGCTACTTCGAGGATCGGCGAGGAATCCAGAGCGTCGGCGTTATCTTTGAGCGCCCATGCTCGAAGCCGTCCTCGTGCTCTCCGCCGCCATGGCGGACGCCTTTCGCCCGCGCTGGGCGTTGCTCACGGAGATCGCCCTGCTCCGCCACCAACTCGCCGTCCTGCAACGCTCGGTGGCCAGGCCGCGCGTGACGCGGTTCGACCGAA
>CALFNG010000355.1 GCA_937902985.1 uncultured Myxococcales bacterium | reverse complement strand
ATTTTGACTATGTCGTTATAGGCGATGCTACGAAAGTCGATGGCCTCGCCGCGCAGCTCGGGGCCGGGGAGGCCGAGGCGTCGTGCACGTCGCCCACCGCGCGCCGGGCCGCAGCGCGGTGCCTCGCGACCGCCAAGGCCTGCGAAGCGGGGCGCCCGGTGCCCGTCGCGCGGCTCGTCTCTTACGCGCTCGGCGAGACGCTCGTGCTCGACGAAGCGACGCAGGGACACCTCGAGCTCGTGCGGTCCGTCGAAGGCGCGGAGCGGGGATCGCTGCTCGGGCAGATCGACGCCACCCGGACCGCGCCCGGCGCGCGCCTCCTGCGCCGTCGGCTGCTCGCTCCGCTGGTCAAGGTGGCCGACATTCGCCGCCGCCACGACGCCGTCGAGCTCTTCACGACCCACGCGGGCACCCGGCGCGAGGTGCGCGAGCTCCTCTCCGAGATCGGCGACGTCGAGCGCCTCGCCGTGAAGCTCGCGCTCGACCGGGCCGCCCCGCGGGACCTGGTCGCGCTGCGGCGCTCGCTCTCGGTCCTGCCGGCGCTCGCGGACGCGCTGGGTCGCTGCCCCGAGCCGGACGCGCGCGCGGCCCTCGGCGTACCCTCCGGCGAAGAGTGGCTCGACGCCTGCGTCGACCTGAACGAGCTGCTCGTCCGCGCCGTGGCCGACGACCCGCCTGCGCGCGCGAGCGACGGCGGCGTCGTGCGCGACGGGTTCGACCCCGCCCTCGACGAGTCGCGCGAGCTGATGCGCGGCGGGCAGCGCCTCATCGTGGAGCTCGAGGCGCGCCTGCGCGAGGTGGCGGGAATCGGCGGCCTCAAGCTCCGCTACACGCGCGTCTTCGGCTGGTACATCGAGGTCACGCGCGCGCACGTCGAGAAGGCCCCCGCGTCGTGGCGCCGCAAGCAGACCGTGGCGACCGGCGAGCGCTTCACGTGCGACGAGCTCGACACGCTCGCCGACAAGATGGCCCACGCCGAAGAGCGGGCGTCGGCGCGGGAGGCCGAGCTCTTCACGCGGCTCGTGCGCGACCTGGCGGCGGGGCAGGAGCGTCTGCGGGCGGTCGCGGCTCGCCTCGCGTCGTGGGACGTCGCGAGCGCGCTCGCCGAGGTCGCTCACCGCGACGACTGGGTCCGTCCGGAGGTCGACGACTCGCTCGAGCTCGTGCTCGAAGACGCGCGCCACCCCGTGGTCGAGAAGCTCGCCGCAGCGGGCCGTTACGTCCCGAACGACGTGTCGCTCGGCGCGGGCGACGGGCGGGCGCGCCTCTGGCTCGTGACGGGCCCGAACATGGCCGGCAAGTCGACCCTCATGCGGCAGACGGCGCTCTGCGTGATCCTCGCGCAGATGGGCGCGTTCGTGCCCGCCCGTCGGGCGATCATCGGCGTGGTCGATCGGGTGCTGACGCGCGTCGGGGCCAGCGACAACCTCTCGCGCGGCGAGAGCACGTTCATGGTCGAGATGAAGGAGACGGCGAACGTGCTCCGGTCGGCCACGAAGCGATCGCTCGTCGTGCTCGACGAGATCGGCCGCGGCACGAGCACCTACGACGGGCTTGCCATTGCTTGGGCGGTGGCCGAGCACCTGCACGACACGATCGCGTGCCGCGCGATGTTCGCGACCCATTACCACGAGCTCACCGACATCGCCGTCGCCCGCGCGGTCACGTGCGAGAACTGGAGCGTCAGCGCCCGCGAGCACGAGGGCGACGTCGTCTTCCTGCACAAGCTCCAGCGCGGGGCCGCGTCACGGAGCTACGGCGTGGCGTGCGCGCGCCTCGCGGGCCTGCCCGAGGTGGTGCTGGCGCGCGCCCGCGCCATGCTCGCGGAGCTCGAACGGGGCGAAGCGTTGCCGAGCGGGGCGCCCTCGTCTCTCCGCGCACGCACCAAGGCGGGGCGCGCGCAGCTCGATCTCTTCGCTGGCGGCGGAGCCCCGCCCGCGTCCCCGCCGCATCCGGCGCTCGAGACGCTGCGCGTCGTCGATGTCGATCGGCTCACGCCGCTCGAGGCCCTGCAGCTCGTCGCGAACCTGAAGAGGATGGCCAACGAGCCGTGAGTCGAGCGCTCCTGCGCGCGTTCCTGCTGCAACTTCTTCCCTATGCTGCCGTCGCGTTCGCCGCGTGCTCGTGGGGAACGTGGTCTCTCGCGCTCCGCCACGCGGAGGCCATGGGGCCGATGCCGTCGGCGCTCGAGGCGACGATCGCGCTCGCGGTCACGACGGCGTTCGCCGGCCTGACCGCGGTGCGGGATCGGATCCCGGGGCGGGCGACGTGGCGCGGGCGCGGCTGGATCGCGTGGCTCGGGGTTGGCGACGGCCTCAACGTCTTGCTCTTCTTCGCGGCGTACAAGATCACGGTGGGCGTCGCGGTGCTCTCGCACTACCTCGCGCCGATCTTCGTCGCGGCGGCGTCGCCGGTCGTTCTGCGCGAGAGACTCACGCGCCGCACGCTCGCCGCGGTCTGCGTCTCGTTCGCGGGGCTCGCACTGATGCTAGGGCCGCTGGGACCGAGGCGCGGCGGCCCCGACGCCTCGGCCGTGTGGCTGAGCGCTGCGCTCGGCGCCGGCAGCGCGCTCTTCTACGCGTCGAACGTCGTCGCCAACAAGTTCGTGGCCGGCGAGTTCTCCACGAGCGAGACGATGTTCTGGCACGGAGTGGTCGCCACGCCGCTCCTCGCGGCGTTCGTCCCGCGCTCCGCGTGGGCGGCCGTCGACGTGCGCGCGGTCACGTTCCTGAGCGTCGCTTCTCTCGGCCCCGGCGCCCTCGCGGGCCTCGCGTTCGTCTGGGGCCTCCGCCGCATGCCCGCCGCCCACGCCTCCACGCTGACCCTTCTCGAACCCCTCGTCGCGGTCATCGTGGGCGCGCTCGTCTTCGACGAAGACCTCGGCCTACGAGCCGTCGCCGGCGGCGCGCTCATCCTCACCGGCGCCGTCACCATCATGACCAGCGCCCCGGCGAGAGGGAGACCAACCGCAGAGGCGCAGAGGCACAGAGGGAGGACGGCCGGAGACGGAGAAGGAGAGGGCACGTGACGCTCACAACGTCGTTCGTTACGCGCGGCCCCCGCTCAACTCTCGGCTTCGCGCCTTTGCGGTTTCTCAGCGAATTTGCTGAGCGACGGTGCGGAGCGATTGCTCGGTGACGAGCTTGGGGTCGAAGGTGACCCGCAGGGAGGCTGCTTCCTGGTCGACCTCAAGGACGCCGGCGACGGCCCGGAGCGCGGCGACGGCGCGCGGGCTGGCGGGGAATGTGGCGGTTTCGAGGGTGGCTTCGCAGCTCGCCTGTTCGCCCGGGGCCGGGCGTGCGCACGCGTTGTCGGTCGCGACGACGGTGGGCGGGGCCTTGCTGGCGGCGAAGGGACTGGCGTACGCGCCGTACCCTTCGACCTCGAGCAACTCGGCGGGGACGAAGCGAAGCGACGCCGAGTTGATGCAGTACCGGAGGCCGGTGGGAGCGGGCCCGTCGTCGAACAGATGGCCGAGGTGCGAGTCGCCGCTCTTGGAGCGGACCTCGGTGCGCCTCATGCCGTGGGTCGTGTCGGTCTTCGAGACGACGTGCGCGGCGTCGATGGACTTCCAGAAGCTCGGCCAGCCGGTGCCGGACTCGAACTTGTCGAGAGAGCTGAACAGCGGCTCACCCGTGGCGACGTCGACATAGATGCCCTGGGCATGGTTGTCCCAGAACTCGTTGCGGAAGGGGGGCTCGGTGGCGTCCCTCTGCGTGACTTCGTACTGGAGCGGCGTCAGCTTCTGCTTCAGCTCGGCCTGGGGCGGCTTCGGGTACGGGGGCGACGGCACTGGGGGGATTCTCCTTTGGGGCGCTCAAGGTGGTTCTCCAGCGCGCCGGGATCAAGGGGGGCCGGTCGAGATCGTCGGCGCGAAGCACGGCATCGTGAGCCGGGCGCGGACGGTCACGGACACGTAGACGCGCACGTACGCCGCGTGGGGATGGACGCCGGTGACATCGATGGTGTCGACGTCGCCGCGAAAGCAGCCCCCGCCGCCTTCGAACGTGAGCCCGCTCCCGAGCTTGTCGCGCGCGTCGCGAAGCCGCTCGCCGATGTCGAGCCGCAGCGCCTGCCTCGCCTCGGCGCGGATGCGATCGCCATCGGTCATGGCCTTGAGCGCGCCTCACGGGCAGACCGGGAATGCGATCCCGCACTGCGACTGCGCGCCGCCGCAGGCACCTCCGCAACAGTCTCCGTTCGAGTTGCAATCTTGCCCGTCGGCCAGGCAGGGCGCGGTGCACACGTCGTCTCCCTGGCCGTTACGCTGGCACGAGCCGCGGCAGCAGTCGCTGTCGACGTTGCACGGGGCCGACGTCTCGCGGCAGCCGCTCGGCCCGAGGTCGCACCGCCCCGTTCGGTCGCAGACCTCCGAACAGCACCGGAAGCCGAAACCGCCCGGGTTCGGCCCCGTCGGCGGGCCGATGGGGCCTTGCGCGTCGGCGTCGGCGCCGCACCCCTCGCCGGTCGGCAGACAGCTCGCGGTTTCGCCGCCGCAGTGGCCGCTCTGGCACCGGTCGGAGCAGCACTCGCTGTCGCGGGCGCAGGGCGTCCCGAGGACGCTGCAGAGCGGGCCGCCGCACGTCCCGCCGTTGCAGGCGAGACCGCAACAATCGGACGCTCCGGTGCAGCGCGCGCCGTCGGCGAGGCAGTACTGGCCGCACGCGAGCGCGCCGTTGCGGCCGGTCGGCTCGCACCTGCCGCTGCAGCAGTTGCTCCGCGTGCTGCACGGCGCCCCGGGCGCCGCGCACGTGCCGAGCTTCAGGCAGTAGCCGTCTTCGCAGCGTCCGGAGCAGCAGTCTTTCGTCGCCCGACACATGGCTCCGTTCGGCCGGCAATCGAACCCCGCGCCGCCCTCGAAGACGCAGGGTTTCTCGTGAGCGCCGTCGTCGCGCGCGTCGCCCGTGAGCCCGGAGCTCCCGGGCGACGCGTCGTCGGTCGGCCCCGCGGCGCCCGCCTCGCGCGCCTTGCCGCTCGCGAAGTCGACGTCTTCGCCGCACGCGCCGAGCGCGGCGCAGACGGCGAACGAGGCGAACGAGGCGAACGAGGCGAACGAGAAGCCCGCACCGAGCCACGAGGCCACGCCGCGGACGGGCGGGCACTGCGCCCGCATCGGGCTTCGCTTCACTCCCATGGGGTCAGTCGACCTCCACCGAGAGACGGGCGCCGAGGACCACCACGACGGGAGGCGCGTCGAGGAGGGGCTCGCCGTCGAGCGCGTAGCGCTGGTATCGCAAGAACGCCGACCCCGTCGCGCCGATCCCGAGGCTCACGCGCGAGCTGGAGGTGACGTCGGCGAAGGCGCCGAGCTCCACCGCGGGGTCGATGCGGAGCGCGTGGAGGGGCGGGCCTTCGGGGACGGCCTGGCCGTCGAGCGACGCCAGGACGAGCGCCGCGCCTCCGTCGAGCTCCAGCGAGAGCCAGGGCGCGACCGGACTGCGGAGCCGGGCGGTCAGGTCGAGCGAGCCCTCGCGGAGCTCACCCTGGAAGGCCGCGGTGGCCACGGAGACGCCGGGGCCTGCCTGGAGATCGAGGCCGATGCCCGCGTGTCCCCCGAAGCGTGCCGGCCACGCGCTCGCGCCGAGGGCCGCGCGGGGCTCGACCGCGGCGGCCGCACCGGTGGGCGCGCGGGCGCCGACGACCG
>CALFNG010000354.1 GCA_937902985.1 uncultured Myxococcales bacterium | reverse complement strand
CACCGCAGCCGACGCGAAATTGCGCGGGAAACGAGTATTTCGCCACCACAGGCCCCCAGCCCGGCGAACGCCCGTTCAACATCTGGAGGGCGCTCGACATCCCCTCACCGTGCTCGGGCGCAGCGTCTGAAATCTCGCGCAAAACGACTATTTCGCCACCACAACCCCGAGTGCCGTATGACGTGGAGCGCGACGCCTTTCTTACGGGGCGTGCCCGCCTTGGCATCGCCTTACGCGTCCACGCTGCTCAGCCAGCGCAATGGAAGGGCGCGTCGGCGGCGCCGCACTTCTGCGCCGTTGGCGCGACGAATCTGGATCACTCCCGAACTGGCGGTCGCCCGCACGGCATGAGCACCGAGGACCCGAACCCGCACGCGCGAAGAAGCCCGTGCCCGACACCACTCAAACCGATCATCAGGCCAGGGGCGCGTCCTCGAGTCGCCAAGCCGCTCGGCCAAGAGCACCAAGCAGCATGCTGGGCGATGAGCTGCTCCCAGACACGGACCGCCTCGTCGACCAAGGCCGGCCGGTGTAGGACAGGAGCCGCCGCGATCAACAGCTCAAGGACGCCTCCCATCCCATGGCAGAGTGTCGCATCGGCCAGATCTTCCGAGGGATCGGAGAGCTGCCGGAGCACGAGCCGCACGCCCGCTTCGACGCCTGCAAGGAGGCGGTCCTCCGCACATCCTTGTTCGAGCGCGCGAACCCGCGCGAGTGCACACCCAGGGGCCCCATGACACCAAGCGAAGGCGTAGGCAGCCTCGGTCCCGTTTCCCCACGGCGTGACGCCGTCGGTGCGAAGGTCCGGCCAGTTATCGTGCCGATCGGAGAAATACCGATCCTCGTACGCGAAAGCCGCGTCTGCACCATTCGCTAAATCGGCGCGCTTCGTGCGCCGTGCGACCTCCAGCAGAGCGACCGCCATGCCCGAGGCGCCGTGAGAAAAGCCGGTCAACGGTCGCGGCCCCATATAGGTACCGCTCGCCGTGCGGGTCGACCACGACCACGTGCCATCGCGCTTGATGGCTGCATCGGCCAAACGGTCGGCGAGCCGTTCGGCCGCATCGACCAGGTCGTTGGAAGACTCCATCTCTCCGATCGCCAGGAGGGCGAGCACGGCACCCGCGCTTCCCGAGACGACGTCGAGCGGACCTCCGGCATCCCCCAGCGCCACGGACCGGCGTGCGACAGCGACCGCCCGTGCCCGCAGCTCCTCGTTGCGAAGCGCATGGCCGGCGCGAGACGATGCGAGCGCAATCCCGAGACACCCGTTGTAGAGGCTCAGGTGCGAGGTGCGAGCGAGGGAATCGACACCCGCGAGCGCATGGCGCATGGCGCCCTCCGCCGTGCGCCAGACCTCCTTGTCCTGCGTGACCGCCGCCAGCTCCGCCAGGAACCAGGCGACGCCCGCCGTGCCCGAGTAGAGGTCGGGGCCGAGGGGCGTCACCGTGGCAGGGGAGCCCGGATTGACCTCGCTCAGACAGTGCCCCAGCCAGCTGCAGCGGCCGTCCGCCCATATGCTTTCGCGCACGAGAGTTCGCGCGATCGAGGCCGACGCTTCGATGAGTCGCGGGGGGCTCACGGAGCGCCTCCAACGTCGAGAGCGGCATAGACCCGTCCTGAATCCCGCTTCGCCAGATGCGGTCGAGCAGGATCCAGTCCGTGGCGGACGAAGGCCGCCACGACCGCCTGCTCGCGGGCCCCTGGGGACCAACCCCGCGAGCCAAGCGCGTCGCAGAGGCCCTCGGCAACGATCCGACAACGATTTTGCCCGAAGCTCTCGAATTCGCCGCCGGGATCCTCAGCGACGCCGAGGCCGACGCCAATCGGCTGCGAAAACCGGGGCGTACTGGGTCGCAGCCACCTTGCCACGCGCGCGTGCACCCGCGTGATGATTCGGCCCGCCCGTAGATGCGCCGCCCAAGCCAGATAGAGCACCGCGGCGTCAGCCCTGACGTAGCCTTGCGGATCGCGGAGCATCTTCAGGCGAAACGGCACACCTTCGCGGTTGAGCCCCCTGGTCAACGCGCTCATCAGGAGCGGTGCCCCTGCCGCTGTGACGTGCCAGTAGTATCTGACGAGCGGCGCGCCGTCATCTACAACATCCGGCTGCCTCCCGTCCCCTAGGGCGAAATAGAAACCGGGGATCAAGCTTCGAAACTCCTTGCCGACAGCCACGCGTCCGATAGCGCCGACGCAGAGCTCGGCTCCTGGGAGCTCAAATTGGGCGGGCGATATCCAGAGCGTGATGTGGTCCTTGGACGCCACGATCCGCCCGCCGTGTTCGATCGCGACGACCCGCCAACCCGGATCCCAGGTGCCATGTCCGCCGTTCGCGCCCGCCAAGTCATCGACGAAGCGACCTACCGCGGCACTGGCGGAGACCGCGCGGCTTGCGTCGGCCCGCGCGGGTGCGCCGCAGTAGAAGGAGTAGAGGGCCTGTGCGAAAACCGACACGAGCCCCCCCTGTCTCTCTCCTTGCGCCGCGGGGGCCGGCACAATGTACGTCGCCCCGTGGATAAGGAAGGTCATCGGGGCGACCATCTCGACCGAACGCGCGGCGTCCAAGAGATCGACGGAAACTTCGGACATGGCAAGTGCACCCCATCAAGTGATGTGTGGGATCGCGAAGATCTGACGAACCGCCGCATCGGGACCCGCAAACATGTTCGACGCGACCTGCAGCATGAGGACGCCGAGCCGCGATATCTCGGTGGCTTCGTGCGTCAGTTCGTAAGCGCCCTGAACGAGGCGGGCCGCACAGAACCGCGCGGCGCGTTCGAGAAACGTGCTCGCCTCTACGCCCTCGAGCTTTGCGGACGAGCGATACGCATCCCAAAACGCACGGATGGCGCTCTGAACAGATCGCAGCGGACCGTCGATCCGGACCGCCGACCTCTCCGGACGAGCGTGCGAGAGCGGAATCGACGTCAACCAGAATCGCAGGAAGTCGAAGAAGGTCGACCCTACGTCCCAGGCGGGATCGCCGATGTGCGCAAGCTCCCAGTCGACGACGACGAGCAGCGCCTGATCGTGCCGCCCTATGAGTATGTTGTCGGCCTTGAGATCGCCGTGGATCAGCGTCTCCACGCGTGCTTCGGCCTGCAGCGCGTCGAGGCCGGCGCTGAGGCTGGTGTCCTCTTGGAGGATTCGCGTCACCTGAACTTGGCCGAGGCTCGCATGCGTCAGGAACTCGGGGCCAGGCGTGCGTGCGGATAATGCCCACGGCGCACCGCGGCCAAACGCGTTGACATCCGCGACCGCAACTTCCCTCCCGGTTTGGTGCAACGTTGACAGCACGCTGCCAAGGCGCGCCGCCGTCCCGACGCCGACGGCGGTGCTCTGCGCTTCGCAACGCTGCCAGAGACTCGTCGCGTCCTCTACCAGCGAGGTCACCAAGACGTCGGCGTCGGCGACATATGTCACGTGTCTGGGAACGAACGCGCGAACGGGCTCTCCGCGCGGGTCGTGAGCGCAGAAGGCGTAGAACATCGCCTCGTTCGCGACAGTCATGGCCATCTCGCCCGTGGCGTCGCGGGATTGCTTGATGAAGTATCCTGTCCCCGCCGCGCGGTGCACGACGACGTTGCTGTTTCGCCGGGAGACGTCCACGACGCGAACCCGCTGGTCGACTACTTCGCGCGGGTCGAGGAGGGCATGGCGGATGAGAAACGGCACGACCCCGTCGAGGGTGAGTCGCGCCGGCAGACCGAGCCCCTCGCTCTCCGCATTGCCCCACGGGCCCCGAGCTCTCGACGGCTCGTCCGCCATGTCGCGGCCGTTCATCACGGCTGCGGACAACGAAACGGGGACGTCGGGCAATGGAGCGGCGCCTGCGTCACGGGGGGGGGACAACCCCGGAGCGGCGTTGCCGGAGGAGGGGGGCATCCATGCGACTCCGGCGGAGGGCAGCCGTGCTGGGTCGGCGGAGGCGGACACAGGCCGCGCGGCGTTGGCGGACAGAGATGGGCTGGGGTCGGGTTGCAGAGAATCGGCGAAGTGTTCGGCGCGATGTCGTGAATCGCCTGCGCTCCCCAGTACCGCGCCGTGATGTCTCCCGCGAGGAAGGGAGTCGTCGTCAGCGTGGGTTCCGGGCCGGGCGTGAGCAGCGCCATTGCGTCGACCCAGATCACCTGCGGGTCACTCTCCGCCGTCCCCGACACGACGTGTTTGACGCTCTCCTCGGGCAGTTCGAAGTAGCTGTCGAGCGTCGGTGACGCATAGATACGGAGCGTTCCCGCGTCGCTCGCGCCGAGATAGCCGTTCATGACGACGAGCTTCGGGAGCGACGCCGGTTCCTTGACAAGCTGGGCAACGATCGGGTGAATAGCGAACTTTGTGGGCATTACGATCTCCGCCGTGATATATGTTGAGGTACTATTGTAGATTCAGCCTTGCATCGCGACTGTGGGCGACGCCGCGGGAACGAGCGTCGCCGGCTCACCTTGAGCCGTACGCGGGTTCGCGACGGGTGTGACCAGACTTCGGGTGATGAAGGACAGGATCGCCGCGACCACCGCGTTGGTCGCGGCGATCTGTGCGGTGCTCAGATGGAGCCCGAACGCCACTGCGAAAGAAAGGAGCGTTTGGAACAGGTACATCCACAAGACCGGTTCGCGAGAAAATATCGTCGTCATATCCAACCCCGTAGTGTCCCAATTCTCGACCGCGACCGATCACGCGGCGTTTCGTTCGTGCAATTACTCGATCGCGTCGCCCTGCCGGCGACCGATACAGCGCTGGCGACCAGGAGAATGAAAGACTGACGCGGAGCGGTGGATGTCACCGTAGGCAAACGATACCCCACTCCCCTCGGTGCGCTTGGTCGGCGGCGATCGCGTTCTGGTACACTACGGGACCGCAGGCTACTCGATGCTCAGCATCAGGCACGCGCTCATGATGATCGCGGTCATGGAGGACCGCGACGACATCGCCCACGTAGCGCGGTCGCTCGCTTACCCGCCACAGCAGGCGATTCGCGTTCTGGAAGAATTGGAACGTCGCGGGCTCGTTGCGCGACAACTTGCTGCGCACGTCCGAAACGTCAGCTATTTGAGATGGTTGCGGAGCGCGCCATTCAATAGCGGGGCTCCCGCGTGGCTTAGGAAACGTTCGCCCTCCGGCGACTTGTCACTAATCACTTTTGGAATCTCTCTGTCCGTGAGGTACGCGAGTTCTATCACCGCGTAGCCCTTCCGTTTCACCTTCTCGATCCCCGGCGGAGACAGTAGCGCCGACCTTGCCTTCACAGGTACGAAATACAACCATAGGCGAGATACTGAATCAGGTTTCGGCGTCACCTTGAGCGATACGCTGGCGTCTACGATGGTCTTGTTCTGTGGGTAAATGGCAAAATATGTGTCCTTGTACTGACGGTCCAGGAGCATTCGCACGTAGGATACGTTGATATCGTCGATCTCCGTCTCGTTGAATCCGTATTCATTCAAGGTAGCCCTGTGCCATTCGACAAGTTTCGCCGAATCGTTTTCGACGAACCATCCGTGAGTTGTTTGAAAAGTTCCGTCGCGGAATCCATCGTAATCAAGATATGGTACCCAGGCGTCGTCGACGTAGGTTGAAGAGTACTTATTGTACGGGAGCTTTGGGTCGATGTGAATCCTCCAGCGACCGTTGTAGTTTGGGATTGACGAAGTCATGAAGCCGTTTCCTCGGAAATCAAGTTCGACCTCTACGTCGACCTCCTCCCGCCTGTCATCTGGACGGTATATCCAGATGGCCGGAGAGTGTGTGGCACCGCCTGTCAAGCCGTTCTTTTCGCCGCCAGTGGTTCTCATCGTTTTTGTCCTTTAGCGTTTCCTTGAATTCTGTACATACCGACCGAGGCGATAGCCTCGGCGCAGCGTGTAGAGGTGACCTTGTCGGAATGCCTACGTCGCCAGCGTGATGATGGTGCCGGCGATCTTGACGATGGTTCCTACCACCTGCAGGACGTCGTTGACCTGGGTGAGCACCGTACCCAGGCTGACCAGTTTCGTGGTCGCCACACCGAGATCGCTGATCGCGGCTTGCACCTTGGCCACTTCGGTCGATTGGAAGGCCGTCGCGAGGATGGTGGCGATCTGCGCTTCGACTTCGCTCTCCTTTGCGGCCACGTCTTGTAGCTTCTCTTTGGATTCGGGTGAACCGGGCGTGTTCCCACAGACGATGAGGTACTGCGTGAGCTGCGCCTTCGCCTTGTTGAGCTGCGCCAGCGTATCTTGCTGTTGAGTCATTGAGTCGCTCCTCCCTGAATGGCGCCTTTGACCGCCGCGATGTCGCCGAGCACTTGGGACACGAGGCCCAGCGTCGTCTTGAGGCTGGGCGAGTCATCTTGGCCCCCTGCCTTCGCAAGTGCGTCTTCCGCCTGACTCAACTTCTGGAGCGCGTCCGTGAGCGCGCTCTGCTTCTCCTTCGTCAGCGCCATCGTCTGTGTCGACCACTGAGCAAACCGATAGAACTCCATCAGCGCGACGGGGTCTTTGCCCCGTACCGGTTGGGGGGGCTGCGCGGCCGGGGGCTCCGCCACGTTCTTGCTCTTCGGCGCCTTGTTCGCCGAGTCGATGGGCTTCTCTGGTGTGCCCGGGGCAGCGGCCACAGGAATCAGCGCGCTGCTGCCGGCGGCCATCGCGATCTCGAGGTCGTCGAAGAGGGCCAGCGTGTCCGTCTCCAAGTCGCTCTCCTCCGCGTTGACGGCCGCAAGATAACTGCTGGTCCAGTCGACGATTACCTTGAAAGAATAGTCTGTGTCCTTGATGAGAGTCTTCACATCGTGTGCCGTGTAGCTTTGCTCGATCGCTCCGACGAGCTGCCCGATTGCCCCCGGTCCCGAAGACGTCGGTCCCAGCACTCCGATGGCGCCGGTCACGGCCGCCGGAGTCCCGGGTGTGGCCGTGGCGAGCGCGTTGACGTCGTCAAGCAGTGAGCCGACAGTCGTGCCCGAGTAGTTCGCTTCCGCTACCGCCTGCAGCGCTTGCGCGTACGCGGCAATGGCAGCCACGCAGTCGCCCATGAGGCGGTCGCCTATCGCGGGAGCGTTGCACCTCTGTTCCGCGGTTTGCAGTGGAGACTGCGGGGTCGGCCTGTTCTTGAAAGTCGTGTACCACGCCGTCCAGCGAAGGGGCGGATCCGTCTCGCTCGCGACGAGGCCGTCTGCCGTATTGGTATGGGCGAGACTGTGGGTTACGAACGCGATCTGCGAACGTTGCTCGCAGACGTGATGGTGAAAGCTGACGGTGCCCCGTAAGGTCGTAGCGCTGGCCGTCGCGGCTGCTCCGAACTTGTCCGCAGCCGATAGGTACCCGCTAGGACCGCATGCCGAAAGGCCGGCGCACGTGGTGAGGGCGAAGATCGTCTTGGTCGTATGCATGGAGCGTGCTTTCCGGGTGGGAGAGTCAGACGGACGTCGAGGGTGGACGGCACCGACGCTCAGCGTTGAAAGCCGCGCGGCCAACTCGAGGCGAACGGGGCGAGGAACTTCAACTACTGGGCGGGCGGCGGTATCCGGCTGCTTGTTGCCGACGAGCTGGAGTTCTTCGTGCTCCGGCCGCTGCGGAGGTAGAGAGACTGCGCCTGGCTCCTCGAGTCTGGCCTGAGTGAAATCTCGCACGCCGCGAGGCGAAGCTCTCGGGTCACGTGCCGCCGTTCGATGATCCTGAAAGCCCCGACGATCGGCATCCGGGAGAACTCGCGTCGGATCCGGAATACGTCGATATTCATGCGTTCGCGCGACATGCACGGGTCCCGCAGCCAGCTGTCTGTTCTGAGCCAGCCGTGTTCGCTCTCCGGTACGCCGCGCACGGCGTCCTTTAGACGCTGGCGGGCGAGCGTCAAGAGAAGGTAGTGGTGGGCGCGCGCCCCCACGTAGAGAACGCGGCCGCCGCTGCTCACGCTAAGTTCGACGTGCTCCTCGTCGAGTGAAACGGAGAACGACAACCGCAGGCGCGCGATCGGGACCGGGACATCCGGTGTCGATGCTGTCGCGTTGTCGCTTGCTCCGTCTGCGAATCGCCAAAGACCGTCCACGAGTCGAAAGGCCTGCCCGATGGAATCGTAGATGTCCATGAGGTCTTTCTTTGTTGCAACGGTCGTGCCGATTCGACGCGACACCACGCCTCGGCATAAATGACAGGGATCCGCCGTGCAGGCCTGGGGTTCGCGTTTCGACTCTACGCGGGCGCGTTTCGCTCGAACGCAGCCGGCGAAGCTCGGTGCATCGCGACGAGCTGCGCGAAATGGCGATCTGCCCCCAAGGACGACAACTGCTCTTCGGCATCGCGCGTGTACGCATCGCGACGCCGGGGATCGCGCGAGGGGAGTCGCCCGAGCTCGAGGGCGGCGAGCGCTTGGTCGTATGGCATATCCAGCTTCTGGGCCGTTCTCAGCGCTCGTTCCAGGATGTGCCTGGCCTGCTCCGTTCCACCAGACGCCCACGCGGAGAGGCCGCGGCATCGCAGGCTAGCCGAACGAGCGAGCGGGAAGAGGTTGGCGAACTGACCGAGGAGGGCGGTCGCCTTCTTCGCCTTTCCCGCGAGAAAAGCTCGATCCGCCCGCGACCCCACCGACGACAAAAGGAGATAGAGATAGGTCACCGCCGCGGCTTCGTAGCCGCGGCCCTCCGTCAATGCCGCCGGCTTTCCTTGTCCGGCAAGTTCCATCACGGTGTCTGCGGCGCGGAGGGCGGCCTCTCGCTCCCCCGTGTACAGGCGCGCCAGCGCAAGAAGGCCATTGCAGATGATCTGGGAGGACCGGTCGGCTTGCCCCTCGAGCTTCCGTCTGGCGTCTTCGAGCAGTACGGTCGCTTCCGCGAGTCGACCCAGGGGCATGAGGCTGCGAGCCAGGGCGTAGTCGCCCCAGGCTTCGAGCTGAGTGTTCGCACGAAGCTTCGCCGACGCGCGCACCTCCTGCAGAGTGGGCAGGGTTCGCGCGAACTGGCCCGTGTAGTAGTCGACGTGTGCCCTCATCGTCCGCGCAATCTGAAGCTCGTGCTGATCGCCTACCGCCAGCAGGCCCGCCACGGACTGATCGGCGAGCTGTCCGGCGCGAGCCCAGCGACAGAACGTCGCCTCGTACGAGGACCGGTAGTAGAGCGCAACCGCCGCTCCCGCCGGATCGGCGAGCGGTCCTTCCCCCCGCTGGCAGAGATCGAAGTACCGATCGGCCATGCGATGTAGCCTCAAAAGCCCCGCCATGTAGCCGAGCTGCGCGTATTGCCGAGGGACCGCGCCACCGCGGCCGGCACGCTCGGCTAGGTTGACAGCCATGATCGCGGCGGTGGTGACCCCTAGGAGATCTTGGCGGTAGTAGTAACACTCGCACAATCGGCTTGCTGCGCGGGCGCCGATCGTCAAACGCTCCCTCGATGCTTTGCTGCTCCCCTTTGCTGCAACCGGGCCGGCCAGGTGAGCGCTCTGCTTCACGGCCTCTCGGAAGAGGAGAGCCGTCCAACCTAGTGTCGAGCCTGGCAGCGTCATGTCGAGCTCCGCGAAGGTGCGCTCCATCGCCTCACGGGAGCGGGCGACATCTCCCAGTCCAAACCAGCTGTCGCCCAGGGAACAGCGCCAAGACGCTCGGCGGTCGGCGCTCGGGCTCTCCGACGCGCCGGCGAGGCGTTCGGCCAGATCGATGGCGCGCTGGAAAAAGCCGGCAGCTGCACCGCTGGCTCCCGCGTGGAGCGCGTGCGAGCCCGCTCGTTCTAGAGCATCGAACGCTTTGCTGTCGACCTCCGCGGCCATCCAATGGTGTGCCAGTACCCCGAACCGGGAGGGATCTGGATCGACTTTGGCCTCGATGCGCTCCGCGGCCTGACGATGGAGTGTCCGTCGTTCCGCCGAGGAGAGTGCTTCGTAGACAATCTCGCGCAGCTTGTCGTGGGTGAAACGCACGCGCCCTGCCGCTCCGTCCTCCAGCACGTTGCGCCTTCGCAGCTCCTCGACCTCGTCGAGAAGCGAAAGGTCCTCTGCAGGATCGTCGGAGGCGAGAAGCTCGTCTTCGAATTCCCGCCCGTAGACGGACGCCAGTTCTGCCAGCCGTCTGGACCGCGGTGGCAATCCTGCGAGCCAGTTCTGCATCAATTCTTGCAACGAGGACGGCAACGGCAGCGCGTCCTGAAGCTGCGTCGGAGTGAGATCGCGTGCGGTCACCTGCCACCGACCCAGGTAGTCGCTGCTGAGCAGACCTTTGCTGACCGCGGCGCGGAGATACTCCGCCACGAAGAAGGGGTTTCCCGATGACTGCGTCGCCAGATAGTGGACAAGCTGGGCGGGCGGTGACGGCAGCGCGAGCATGTCGCTGACGATGGACTCGACGGCGTTTTCGTCGAGCCTCTCGAGTCGTCGGTGCATCGTTCCCGGCGCCGATAGAAGCGGCCCGAGAGCCTCCCGGGGCTCTTCGGTCCGGTACGTCCCGACCAGCATGAGCGATACGGAGTCCCGAGAGCCTCGTATCAGCACTGCCAGCGTCTCGACGGTCAGGTCGTCGGCCCACTGGAGATCGTCGAGTGCGAGGAACAACGGCCGCCGCTTCGACAGCTCCACAACCGCGCGAGCGACCGCGGCGGTGACGCGGTGTCTCGCCTCTTGAGGAGAGAGTTGCGCCAGGTCGTCCAAAGCGCTGGCACTTCGTCGCTCGCCGAGCGACGGCTCGTAGATTGACAAGATGCCTGCATCCGAGCCGAGCAAGGCCTCGGCCGCCGCGGCACCCGCGGTCCGGCTCTCGTCCGCCAAGGCCTGCAACAACGGGCGGAAGGGATCGAGAGGAGCCGCGAGCATGGCGTCCCGGCGAGACGTGCCGCAGTCGAGTGGGCGGCACTCGCCGGTGATCACGCGGAAGCCTGCTTGGTTCGCGAGGCCCGCGATCTCGATGGCCATACGGGTCTTTCCGGCTCCGCTCTCGCCGCCGATAATGGCGACCTGCCTGCCGACGAGCTTCGCCGCGTCGAGCGCGCGCTCCAGCTCCTTCAGGAGCTCGCCGCGTCCCGCGAATTCCGGCTGGTATAGATACGACCGCGCGGCGGCCGATCGAGCTTCGACGCCGAGCTCTATGCTCTCGAGGGCCACCGCGACGTCCGTCGCATAGCCGATGCGATCACGCGGACGCTTCCCGAGCAGTCGCATAACGAGATCGTCGAGCGCCGCCGAAACCCCGCTTATGACCGTGGACGGAGCTGGCGGCACGGTCATCTGGTGTTCACGAATGAGGTCCCAGCCCTCGGCCGAAAAGACGGGCCGAAGGGCAATCATCTCGTAGAGGATGCACCCCAGCGAGTAGAGGTCCGCGCGCGCATCGACTCTCCCCCCGTCGATCTGCTCCGGCGCCATGAAACCGAGGGAGCCCTCGAAGCGGCCCGACGCCTCGAGGGCATCACGGCCCCGCCAGCCACTGAACGCAGACGCGAGACCGAGATCGACGATGACCG
This sequence comes from uncultured Myxococcales bacterium, assembly GCA_937902985.1. Taxonomy (GTDB): domain Bacteria; phylum Myxococcota_A; class Polyangia; order Polyangiales; family Polyangiaceae; genus Palsa-1150. The sequence goes on along the minus strand of CALFNG010000354.1, from coordinate 3,851 downwards.
GGGAGCCATCCGGTCGAACGATGACGTTCTCCGGTTTGAGGTCCTTATGAACCAGTCCCTTATCATGAATGTAGGCCAGCGATTCACATAGCTTGCGCGCCAGGTTGAGCGCCCGCGGGAGCTCACCGCCGGCAGCCGAATCGAGCCGTCTACGAAGCGTCGTATCGATGTCGTCGCGGAGCGTCGTTCCCTCGACGATGGGCATTGCGTACCAGGGCAGGCCCTCCGCGACGCCTTCGTCGAGGACTCCAACAATCCCCGGGTGCTCGAGGGTGCGAAGCGCGCGGATCTCGCGCCGAATGCTGCGCAGGCAAAGTGGATCGGCGATCCTCACTGTCTTGACTGCCGCCATCTGCCCCGACTGCGCATGCCGGGCGCGGTAGACGACCCCGGCTGCACCTCCCCCGATTCGCTCAAGAACTTTGTAGGGCCCTACCGCCCAGTCGAGCTCGGTGGTTTGCATGCGCGAACGGTAGCATCGCACACCCGCCTACCGTCATCTACGACTAACGGCAGAGGTGCGACAGTCGCGCCGCCTCGCCCACCGCAGCGTCACCCCATGATGTAGGCGGCGAAGTCCATCCGGTATGCGCCGATGACGGGCAGCGGGGTGGCAACGGGAAGGTTCAGCCGCTGGGGGATGCCGCACGTCTGGTAGTTCGCTGGAAACGTCACCGTGAACTGGGTCGGATCGAGGATGGCGCCGCCCGGCACGCCCTGCCATCTGAGCGGGACCTCCACGACCTGCTGGAAGCAGGCCTTGGTATTGTCCACACTGTCCCGAAACTGCTTGAGAGCGGCGAGTCCAAACGAACCGGAGCCGGCGACGGCGCTCGTCAGGAGCGTGTTGAAACCAGCCTGCGAGAGTTCGGGGTTGAGAAGGTTCTGGGACGTCAACGTCTGGTAGATGTCCAAGATGATCGGCGTCAGGCTATCCTGCGCTTGTGCACTGCCGTCCCCGCTGCAGGCGATGCCCAGGATCGGCTGCAAAACGAGTTCGCCTCCGCCCAGCGGAATGGCCCCCGAGCTCGCCGAGAAGTTCCGCGCTTGTAGCCAGTCGTCGTTGTCCGTCGCGAAGACGCCGTCTCTCTTGGACACTCCGAACGTCTCTCGCCCGGCCGCCACTTCGACAGCCTTGTCCGCGAATATGTAAGGCGTGAAGAGGCGGAGTCGCTGCGGTACATGCCGACCGTTCTCCCAGGTGCAATACGCCACCGGAAGGGTCAGCGCGATCGCCTTCGACCGCAGAAAACCCGGAAATCCCACCGCCTTGGTCTGCGCGTCCGTACTTTGCGCGCACTGCACCATCGCTGTCGCTGCGATGACGCGATAGCCGGAGGACCCACGCGAGTCCTGCGATAGATTGAGATAGAAGTCGCAGATGCTCTGAAGTGTGGCGAGATCGGATTGAATGAAAAACGAGTACAGCGTGGAGTCGTTGTAGATGAATGGTCCGGGCCAGCTCCAGTCATCTGGGGCCGCGATGAAGGGAACGCCGGAGGCGGCCGCGGTGATGGCGACGGCACGGACCCTCTCGAGCCGTGTCGAGTCCTGAATTGCCTCGGCGGCGACAAGTCCAGAGGTTACACCAGTTTCGAGGCAGCCCGCGTTGACGTTGTTTGGCATTTTCGTCCAATCTCCAGCAAAAAAAAGGTTCCCGATCGAGCATCCGCCCGCGTCCACGCGAAAGCTCGCGGTACCCGGACGACATTGAATGTACCTGTCGCCCGGCGCGACGTTCGCGCGGCCGAAGATACCCGTGATACTTTCCTTCGGAGCCGACGCTGGCCACAGCACGCTCGGCATTGCGTCAATCCACGCCCGCGCCTCACCTTCGACCTGAAGGGCGGTCGCGGAGTCCCCGGTCACGCCACAGAGATAGACGAGTCCGCGCGGAGCGTCTTTCGTCACGGGGAGTGCCGGTGCCATGTCGGCAAAGGTCTGAAATGGGTCCAGGCAGTTCGCCAGGACGGCTCCCTGCGGCTGCCAGTCTCCGGATCCGGCATCCAGCGAACGGGAGAGGTAGATCTCGGCCGAGCACGTCGCGATTGTCCCCATCTGCTCCACCGCGGCGCGCAGCTTGTCATGCGCGCGGAGTAGCGACGGGCAACCATCCGGCAGCCCTGGAAGGGGAATGGCGAGCAGAACTTTGTCGAAGTCGCGGCCATTCTCCAGACGAATTCGTCTGGGCTCCCGGAGCGGCGGATCGGGCGACTTGGCGCGGAACGAGCGCCGCCACAACGGGTCCCCCTTGACATGCGGCATCAGAGGATTGAAATCGAGCCCGACGTCGGCCTCTCGATCGAGATACACCGCCGATACCTGTCCGTCCTCCACCACGACGTCGACCACCTTGCTGTAGAAGGCGAAGCGGACTCCTCGGTGCCTCAGCAGGCGGTAGAGGGGCGCCAGGAGCGCTTCCGCCATCGTCGCGTTGGGCCGATAGAAGTAGCCGCCCTTCGTGATCATGAGCAGGCCGCCGCGAATGGCGACCGCCGTCGAGAACTGTCCGTCGCGGGCGAACACCAGATTGTACCCCGCGCTCACAAGCGCGCTGTCGATCACGTCAGCATCGACCTTTTGCTGCTTCAGCCAGGCTCGGAAATCGATGCCATCGAGGTCGTCGACCTGGACGTAGTTACCGTTCGGATCCACCTCGGCCAGGCCAATCCCGACAGAGATGGCGATGTACTCGACAACCCACTCATAGAATTCTTTTGTCCCCCGAATCGGCTTCGTCATGTGTGCGCGAAATCGCAAGAGGGCGTCTCGTATTAGTTTCATCAACTGCGGGCTGCTCCGTCGCTGGACGAGCAGGCTTTGGACGAGCGCTGGATAGGCGACCGCGTTGGCACCTTGGTCCAAGTCGAGGATGTCCTGGACTTGATCTGCGGTCGGCACCTGCGGCAGCCTGAGCGCGGCGAAGCTGGCCTTCAACTGAGCGCTCTGCGAGCGCTCGAGCTTTTCGGCGACGAACTTCACACATACTGCGATGGCCTCCACGCCACCGTTCATCATCCGAGGAGTCGGCGGAAGCTGCTTGAGCTTCGGGGGCGGCGAGAACACGTAAGGCGCGATGACCCATTGTCCGTCGACCTCGTCGATGAGATGAAGGCGGTCCACGCCTTCGAACGCCTCGTCGAGGTCGAGCCCCAGTTGATCGTACGTCTCTCGGAGGAGAGCGATCGTATTGTCGTAAAAGCCAAGGAGCATGTGGAGACCGTGCTCTTCGATCCGCCAGGGCGGCTCGGCGTTGCGGCCGCTCGCGAGCTTCCCGCCCGGCGCCCACCCGGCCTGGATGACAAAGACGTCGTACTGCTTCGTGCAGTCGGGCGTCTTCGTGAGCGCTGCGGCCGCGGCGAGTCCGGCGACGCCGCCACCAAGGATCGCGACGCGCTGCCTCTTCGGGGGAGACTCCGAGACCATGTAGTCATCTCCTTCGCGGACGTTGTAGTGCAAGGGCTCATCAAGTTTCGTGCCTGCTGCCGAGCTTGTCGTCCGCAGCCTAACCGAGCTTGCATTGAAGCGTTCGCCCAGAACGCGGGTGACCGGAGGAACGCGCGAGTCGGGGTTGGACGGTGGCGGTGCGTTCCACGAGGACGCGCCTGCGTACCCGTGGAGCGCGAGGCCCGTGGAGCGCGAGGTATGTCGCGGGGGCTGAACTTCTGGTACCCTGCTAACGCTTTGCTAGCGTCTCGTGACGACCTGGCGGCCGAGGGCAAATGGCTAGCGATATCGAGACCCTCGTCCGTGACCTCGTGGCCGCATCTCACTTGGGTGCAGATCCCCGTTTACCTGCACACTGCCGCGTGCAGCGTGAGCCGCAACACATGACTCAGGCTGCCTTCTTC
>CALFNG010000353.1 GCA_937902985.1 uncultured Myxococcales bacterium | reverse complement strand
GAGGCCCCAAGCTGTCACGAGCCCCTCGGTATGTGACAAGCGGCCGACCTAATTGAGCGCACGTTTGGGGTGCCGGCTCCTCGATGATCCGATCGGGCATGAAGGCATCAGGCATGCTGGGCGAAGCGTCGCTCCGATGCGGTCACGAGGGTGTCGACGGCGCGTAGGAGCCGCTCGACAAGCAAAGATCGCGTGCTATTTCGCGGCGTTCGAACCCTCCGCCGGCGACGAACGCCGCCATACGCCGTCGATCACGCGCAGCGGGCCCCCGGGAGCGTGACGACATTGTTCTCGGCGCTCCGCCGTCGCTGCAGCCTTCGAAGGAGATGACGCTCACTTCCGGGGGCCGGGCCCCTGTAAGCCGTAGAATTCGCTGGACAGTGGGGATCAGCAGATCCGCGGGAGCTGCTCTCCCGACAAGAGATCGAGCCAACGCGTTCCACCGAAACGGCCGCGAAGCGTGACCACACCGCGACAGCCAGCTTCCACCTGCCCGATTCGCACGGCTCCGCTCGCGACCGGATGCGCCCGCATCGTATCGAGTGCGCGATCCGCTTGCTCGCTGCGGACGAACGCGACGAATCGCCCCTCGTTCGCCACGTAAAGGGGATCGAGACCAAAGAGCTCGCAGGCGCCCACGACGGCTTCAATGACCGGGACGGCGCTCTCCTCGATCTGGATATCGACCTTCGCGTCGAGCGCGATCTCGTTGAGCGCCGACGCGAGGCCGCCGCGCGTCAAGTCGCGCAGGCAGTGAAGATCGATGCCCGCGTCCACGAGCGCGCCTACAGGGTCGACCAGGGGCGCGCAGTCGCTCGCGATCGTGCTCTCGAACGCGAGTCCCTCCCGCACCGAGAGAACCGCGATGCCGTGGCGACCGACGTCTCCGCTCAGCAGCACCACGTCTCCAGGACGGACGCGCGCAGGGCGAACGTCGACGCCGGGCGGAACGACTCCGACTCCCGCCGTGTGGACGAACAATCCATCCCCCTTGCCTCGGTCGACGACCTTCGTGTCGCCGGTCACGATCGCCACCCCCGCGGTCGCTGCGGCCTCTGCCATCGAGGTGACGATGCGCCGGAGCTCGTCGATCGCGAGCCCTTCTTCGAGGATGAAGCCGGCGCTCAGGTACCGGGGACGAGCGCCACCCATCGCGAGATCGTTGACCGTTCCGTAGACCGCGAGCTTCCCGATGTCGCCTCCCGGGAAGAACAACGGCCGCACGACGTACCCGTCGGTCGTGAACGCGATGCGCCCGCCTGGCATATCGAACACGGCGCTGTCGTGGCGCTCGGCGAGAAGTGGGTCGTCGAAGGCCGGCAGGATGATATGCTCGAGCAGCGCGCGCATGAGCCGCCCGCCGCCGCCGTGGGCGAGCTGGATCGTGTCGCCCGGGCCCAGCGGAACAGGACAGCGGAGATCGGTCACGACGCCTCGAGCCTTCGGTACTTGTAGTACGCCGCACAGGCGCCTTCCGGCGAGACCATCGTCGCGCCGAGAGGAGAGTCCGGCGTGCACCGCGTTCTGAAAGCAGGACACTGCAGCGGCTTCAGAAGCCCCTGGAGCACGAGGCCGCTCGCGCACTCCGGCGACTCGCGCGCGCCGATCTCCGTGAGCCCGAACTTCCGGCTTGCGTCGTGAGCCGCGAACGCGGGACGGAGCGCAAGACCACTCGCCGGGATCGAGCCGATGCCTCGCCACTCCCGAACGACCACCTCGAAGACCTCCCGGATCATTGCCTGCGCGGGGGCGTTGCCGGCGGCGCGGACGACCCGCCCGTACTGGTTCTCCACCTCGGCTCGCCCCTCCTCCAGCTGACGCAGGCACATGGCGATCCCTTGAAGGAGATCGATGGGCTCGAACCCCGTGACGACGATCGGTACTCGATACCTCGCGGCGAGCGGGCGGTACTCCTCGACGCCCATGATGGTGCAGACGTGCCCCGCTGCGAGAAACCCGTTCACGCAGCACGCCGGCGAAGACAAGATCGCCTCGATCGCAGGCGGCACGAGGACATGGGACACGAGAAGCGAGAAGTTCGAAACGCCGCGCAGCCGCGCCTGGCACGCGGCCATGGCGTTGGCAGGTGCAGTCGTCTCGAAACCGACCGCAAAGAAGACGACCTCGCGATCGGGGCTCTTCTCCGCGATGGCAAGCGCATCCATCGGCGAATACACGATGCGCACGTCACCGCCGTTCGCCTTGACGGAGAGCAGATCCCGCTCCGTGCCGGGCACGCGCAGCATGTCCCCGAAAGAGCAGAAGATCACCTCCGGTCGAGACGCGATGGCAAGCGATTGATCGATGATCTCCACGGGCGTGACACATACCGGGCATCCTGGTCCGTGGATGAGCGTCACCTCGGGGGGCAAGAGCTCGTCGATTCCGAACCGCACGATGGTGTGGGTCTGCCCGCCGCACACTTCCATGAGAGACCAGGGGCGCGTCACGATCTTGCGAATCGCCTCGGCGTAACGTCGTGCCGCGTCGGCATCACGGTACTCGTCGACGTACTTCACGGTTCTTCCCCCGCGATCTCGGCGAGCTCGCCCATCTCCGTCAGGTACGCGAGCGTTCGCGCTGCCTCGGCCTCGTCCATCCTGCTGATCGCGAAGCCCACGTGGACGATGACGTAGTCCCCCACCTCGGCTTCAGGCACGTACGCGAGGCACACCTCCTTGACGATGCCGCCGAAGGCGACCCGGCCGGTGCGGAGGATTCCGTCCGTGGTCGACAGGACCTTACCGGGGACCGCGAGGCACATCGGTCCCTCCTGTTCGCCGGAGCCATCGAGCCGCGACGAGCGCTTGCCCGAGCGAGAGTCCGCCGTCGTTCGATGGGTAGCCTCCGGGCGTATAAACGCGAAGGCCGCGCGCGACGAGACGATCGCGTACGCGGCGCGTCAAGACGGCGTTCTGGAAGCAGCCTCCCGAGAGCACCACGCGGTCGAGGCCGGCGCGCAAGGCCACGCTCTCCGCGAGCCCGGCGAACGCCTCGTGGAAACGGGCGCTGATGACCCCGATCGGGGCTCGCCGTGCGGTGTCGCGAAGGAGCGCGCGCACGAGCGGCTCCCAGTCCGCCACGTAGGGGTTCCCCGCGCGAATCGGCAACGGGTAGCCCCCCTGATCGCCCGCGCCCTCTGCGGCGTGCTCCAGCGCCATGGCCGCCTCGCCCTCGTAGTGATTGTGCGTGGCGAGCCCCGACAGCGCCGCAACGGCGTCGAAGAGCCGCCCGACACTCGTCGTGCGGGGAGTGTTCACGGATCGCTCGATCATCGAGACCATGGCGCGGCCCTCGGCTGGACTGAACATCGAGCCGAGGTGCGCCACCGCGTCCGCGCCGAAGACCTCGTAGAGAAGGCCGAGGGCCGCTCTCCTCGGTTCGCGCACGGCGCGGTCCCCGCCGGGAAGCGCGAACGGCCGAAGGTGCGCAACGCGCCGAAAGTCGTGACCCTCGCAGACGAGCGTTTCACCGCCCCAGAGCACCCCGTCGACCCCGTAACCGGCGCCGTCCCACGCGAAACCCAACACGTTGCCCGCGAGGCCGTGCTCGGCCATGCACGCTGCGACGTGAGCGTGATGGTGCTGCACGCGAACCAGCGGGACGGCGAGATCGGCAGAGAGGCGCTCGGCAAGACGCGTCGATGCGTAGTCGGGGTGGAGATCGCACGCGATGACTTCCGGCCGCGCGCCGAAGAATGCAAGCATGTCGCCTACGGTTCGCTCGTGGAGGAGTGCCCCCTCGAGGCTGTGCAGGTCCCCGAGGTGCTGACTGACGACGATCTCCCCGTCCATCGCAAGGGCGACGGTGCTCTTCAGCTGTCCTCCGAGGGCGAGGACCGTGGGTGTCGTTTCCGGGAGACGCAGCCCGAGCGGCGTGAGACCGCGTGCGCGCCGGAACACCGTGAGGCCCTCCGCATCGAGCCGGACGACCGAGTCGTCCATCGGGCGGACGATCGGTCGGTCATGGACGAGGAAGACGTCGGCGATACCTCGCAGGCGCTCGAGAGCCTCGGCCGTGTCGATGCACATCGGCTCATCGGAGAGATTGCCGCTCGTGCAGACGAGGGGGCGCGAGGCGCCCTCGACGAGCAGGCAGTGGAGTGGTGTGGCGGGCAGCATCGCGCCGATGCGAGGATTGCCGGGTGCAACCAATGGGGCGAGGTGCGCGCCGCCGCGCGCCAGCAGGAGGATCGGCGCCTCGTGGGACGCGAGGACGCGCTCTTCCGCGAGCGAGAGGATGCAGTACCGTCGCACCTCTGCCGGCGAGGAAAAGAGCACGGCGAACGGTTTCGCCTCGCGTCGCTTCCGTGTCCGAAGGCCGCTCACGGCTTCGCTGCAAGTCGCGTCCACGAGGAGCTGAAAGCCACCGAGGCCCTTGAGCGCAAGAACCTCCCCGCGCACGACGCATGCCACCGCGCACGCGAGCGCCTCGTCGCCTCGCGCCAGTCGAACGCCGCCTTTGGAAAGGAGCTCGAGCGCAGGACCGCACGCGGGACACGCGATGGGCTGAGCGTGGAAGCGACGATCGTTCGGATCGTCGTGCTCTGTCTGGCATGCCGCGCACATCGCGAAGGACTTCATCGACGTACGCGCCCGGTCGTAGGGAAGGGTCTCGACGATCGTGAGCCGCGGCCCGCAGGAGGTGCAGTTCGTGAAGGGGTAGCGAAATCTGCGCGCGCCAGGCGTCGCGATCTCTTCGGCGCACGCCGCGCACACGGCGAGATCCGGGGGCAGCACGGGCCGCACCGCTCCGTCCGCCGCGCTTGCGACGATGCGAAAGTCGAGCTCGGCTCGCTCGTCGATTTCAGTGACTGCGATGCGCGCGACGCGGGCGGGCGACGGGCACCGCGCCTCGAGATCTTTCAGGAAAGCGTGAAGTCGAGCGCGTTCCCCCTGCGCTTCGATGCGTAGCGCGCTCCGCTCGTTCTTCACCCAGCCGACCAGGGCGTGCTCGAGCGCAGCGCGGTAGACGAAGGGGCGCATCCCCACGCCCTGCACGACGCCCTCCGCGACGATGGATAGGCGGGGCACGTCAGGGCTCCACGTCGATGCTTTCGATGCAGAGCCCCGTCGGCCCCAGGAGCTCGGCCTCGGTACCGTCGCAAACAGGGCAAAGTGTCATGTGGTGCTCGGGCGTGTAGATGTTCGCGCACGCGACGCAGCGCGCGTCGACGCGCCTCCGATCGAGCTCGAGCCTTGCACCTTCGGCTGCGGTGCCGCGCGCCAGCGCCAAGAAGTGGAAGTCGATGCTTTCCTTCGACAGCGTCTCCGTCTCTGCGAGCCACCCGCGTACGAGCGTCACCCGAATCGCCCCCTCGCCGCTTGCCTTCGCGAGCACGGCGTCGAGCACCTGCTTCGCCAACGATGACTCGTGCATCTCAGGCCCCCTCCACGCGCGCCAGCACGGCGAGCACCGCGCGCGGAACGGCGGCGGCGATCGCCGGCGACAGCCCGTTCCGGAGTGCGTCGGGTCGTTCGATGCAGATCGCGACGATCCAGACGTTCGTTGCCTTCGCTTCCGGAGAGAGGGTGCGCGCCAGCGCGACGGCCGGCGCGACACCGACGCCATGAGTCGAGAGCAGACGTGGCCCTTTGTCGTCCAGCGCGTCGAGCGGCAGCGAGAGGAGATCGCCCGGCTCGCCCGCGCCGACCACGGCATCGACGAGGATCATCGGTGTGCCCCCGTCGAAGAGCGGGATGAGGGCCGTTGGCTCGGCGACGCGGACGAGCTCGACGCCTGACGGGAGGCTCTCACGGCGCAAGGCGTCGAGCACGGCGAGACCCACGCCGTCATCGCCGGCAGAGGCCTGCCCGATGCCGATCACGCGCGCGCGCATCGTCACGTCCGCTCGATCCGAAGCTGAAGGAAGTGCGTCGAGCAAGAGATGCACGGATCGTAGTTTCTCACCGCCTGCTCGGCGCGCCACGCGGCGTCCTTGTGCGGCAGCTCGGACAACGTCTCCGCCATCGCGAAGAGATCGTCCTCGATCGTCTTCTGGTTCTGCGAGGTCGGCGGCACGATGCGCGCGTCCTCGATCGTTCCTTCGGCATCGACAGAGTACCGATGGTAGAGGAGCCCTCGCGGAGCCTCACTCGCTCCGTAGCCGGTGCTCGCGCGCGTCGGGACCTCGACGAAGGCCCGATCGGGAGGCGTGTACCCCTCGATCATGCGCTCTGCTTCGACGAACGATTGAAGCATCTCGACGCACCGCACGACGATGCTCTTGAACGGGTTGTTGCAAGGCACCGAAAGCCCCGCCGAGTGAGCCGCTTCTCTGGCGACGTCAGAAAGGGCGTCGAAGTTGAGGTTGAACCGGGCAAGAGGTCCGCAGAAATACGGGCCGCGCCCCTTGATGTGCGCATGCAGCGCGGTCGAATAGGACGCCTGTTCCTCGACGAAGTGCTCGTCGAACTCGCGCACGGCGATGTCCAGGCCCTTGTTCGAGACGATGCGCCCCTCGCAGAACGGGTACTCCGCGGGGTGCCGCAGCGCCACGAACTCATAGTCGCGCTCGAACGCCGGAAAGGAGAAGCGGCCGATCCATGCGAGCGCATCCCGCACGGCGCCTTTCGCCCACACGATCTCGGGCAGGAGCTCTCGGAGCTCTCCTCGCGTCGGAACGCGGTAGAAGCCGCCGACCCGCACGTTGACGGGATGCACCTCGCGACCGCCAAGTCTGGCGACGATCGCATTCCCTGCCTTCTTGATTCGCAGGCCGTTGCGGACGGCGTCGGGGTGGTCCTTCGCCATCGCGAGGGCGTCCTCGTAGCCGAGGAAGTCGGGTGCGTGGAGCAGGAACACGTGGAGCGCGTGGCTCGCGATCCACTCGCCACAGTAGAGGAGGCGGCGAAGCGTGCGCAGCGGGCCGCCCACCGTGACTCCTGCCGCGTCTTCGATCGCGTGGCAGCTCGACATCTGGTAGGCGACCGGGCAGATCCCGCAGATCCGAGCGGTGATGTCGGGAACCTCCATCTGGGATCGGCCGCGCAGAAACGCCTCGAAGAAGCGCGGTGGCTCGAAGATCCGCAGCTCGACGCTCTCGGCCTTGTTTCCTTTGAGGCGGATGAGCAGCGCGCCCTCGCCCTCGACGCGAGCAAGCGTGTCGACGCTTATCGTCCGCGTCTTAGCCTTCATGACGCTCGCTCTCCTTGCGGAAGGCCTCGGCGTTGGCATTGAAGGTTCGGAGCATACGCACGAGACCTCGAGGCGAAACGTTGGCCGCGAGAAAGGCTCGGCCGAGCGACGCCGCGTTCGGCGTCTCCATGGGGCCGAAGCAGCCGTAGCAGCCGCGGGCGTAGCTCGGGCAGAGCGCACCGCAGCCCGCGTGCGTGATGGGACCCAGGCAAGGCGTGCCGTGCGCGACCATGACGCAGACATTTCCCTTGAGCTTGCACTCGACGCACACGCTATGAGAGGCGACGTTCGGCTTGCGCCCGTTCAGGAACGCCCCGATCACCTCGAGGAGCTGGCGCTTGTCGATGGGACAGCCGCGAAGCTCGAACTCGACCGGCACGTGCTCGGCGATCGCAGTCGACGTCGCGAGGGTGTCGATGTACTCGGGCTTCGCGTAGACGATGGAACGGAACTCCGCGACGTCTCGGAAGTTGCGGAGAGCCTGGATCCCACCGGCGGTGGCGCACGCGCCGATGGTCACGAGCACCTTCGAGACGCGGCGCACCTCGCGGATGCGCTCGGCGTCTGCGGCGGTCGTGATCGATCCTTCGACGATCGACAGATCGTAGGGGCCTTTGAGCCGCTTGCTCGAGGCCTCGATGAAGTGCGCGATGCGGACGGCCCCTGCAAGCGCCAGCAGCTCGTCCTCGCAGTCGAGGAGCGAGAGCTGGCAACCGTCGCACGACGCGAACTTCCATACAGCGAGCTTCGGCTTGCGGCGCACGTCAGATCTCCCTCTTGCCGAAGAGGCGAGCGATGCGATCCAAACGGAGCACGGGACCGTCCTTGCACACGAACGTAGGACCGAACTGGCAGTGGCCGCAGAAACCCACCGCACACTTCATGCTGCGCTCCATGGAGACGAAGATACGCTCGTGCGCGAGGCCGCGCGCCTCGAGGGTGCGCACGGAGAATCGCATCATGACCTCGGGGCCGCACAGCATCGCCGTCGTGCGTGCGGGATCGAGGGGCGTTACGTCCACGAGGGCGGGGACGACGCCGACGCGGCCCACCCAATTCGGGCCCGCGCGGTCGACGGTGACCTCGACGACGCAGTCCTTGCGCGCCCATCGACCGTGCTCGCTTCGGAACAGAAGGTCCTCGGGGCTGCGCGCGCCGTAGAGCAACGTCACGCGACCGAAGCGCTGTCGGTGGCGGAGCGCGTGATACATGACCGGCCGAAGCGGGGCGAGTCCGAGTCCTCCCGCCATGATCAAGAGATCGTCGCCTTCGGCTGCGCGCACCGGCCAGGCGCTGCCGAACGGACCGCGGACGCCCAGCGCGCTGCCGCGCTTCGCCTGCCGCTTCATGGCCAGGGTGGTCGTCCCGACGGCGCGGATCGTGTGCACCAGGACGTCGGGATTCCCCGGATCGCCACTGATAGAGACGGGCACCTCGCCGATGCCGAAGAGGTAGAGCATGTTGAACTGTCCGGGCTCGAACGCGCGGTTCTGCCCTTCGAGCTCGACGGTGAAGGTGTCGCGCGTCTCCCGGCGCACACGCAAGATGCGGGTCGGCGTCGGGCTCCACGGGTCCGTGCGCGCCGTCATGGGTTCGCGTAGACGTCGAGGCGCTGGAGCCGCACGCGCTGGAGCCGCTTGTAGGTCTCGGCCAAGAGGCGCCGCGTGAGCGCGAAGCCGAGATCGTGGTCCTCCTCCATCTTGCCGCGGAGGCAGCCTCCGTCGAACGCGAGCGCGACGACAGGGTCGACCGCGCGCGCATCGATGTGCACACGATGCGGAGGAAAGAGCCACGACAAGCCAACGATGTCGCCGGGACCGAGGCTCTCCATCACGAGCGGGCCCTTGCCGGGTACGTCGACCTCCAGCACGACTCGCCCCCGCCGTAGCAAGTAGAACGTGCTCGCTTCGTCGCCTTCCCGCATCAGGAACGCACCGGATTCGAATCGAAGGTTCTTCACGCACGAGACGAGGCTCGCTGCCTGCGGCTGCGCGAGATCCTTCAGGAAGTCGTGCTCTCTGAGGAGGCGCTCGAGGTTCTCCATCGTCAGCCTTTCTCGGTGCTGCGGATGGCAGCGACTTCCTCCGTGATGTCGATCCCGACCGGGCACCAGGTGACGCAGCGCCCGCACCCGACGCAGCCCGAGGTGCCGAACTGATCGATCCAGCTCGCGAGCTTGTGAGTCAACCACTGCCGATAGCGAGACTTGGTCGACGGGCGAACGCTGCCACCATGCACGTAGCTATGATCGAGCGTGAAGCACGAGTCCCAGCGCTGCACCCGTTCCGCGTGCTCGCCATCGAGATCCGTGACGTCCTCGACGGTGGAGCAGAAGCACGTCGGGCATACGAGCGTGCAGTTCGCGCAAGCGAGGCACCGATCCGCGACGTCGTCCCACCGCGGGTGGTCGAGGTTGCGGTAGAGGAGTTCCTTGATTCCCGTCGTGTCGAGCGATCGGCCCATCTGCGACGCCGTGTTCTGAACGACACGCTCGGCGGCCTCGAGATCCGTCTTCTGCGCTTCGCCGTGGGGGACGCGCGCCAGGATGGCGGCGCCTTCCGGGCTCGCGACCTGCACGAGGAAGCGGTGGTCTTCCCCGTCGAACAACTCGGTCAGAGCAAGGTCGAAACCGCTGGCGGCTTTGGGCCCGGTGCCCATGGAGACGCAGAAGCAGGTACCACCGGCCGTGCCGCAGTTCAGCGCGACGACAAACGCGCCTCGGCGGCGAGCGGCGTAGCTGGGATCCACCGCCGGCCCTTCCAGAAGGACCCGGTCCTGGATCGCGATCGCGTGTAGATCGCACGCACGTGCACCGATGAGCGCGACGCGAGGCATCTCGGCGGCCCGATCGAGAACGACGAAGCTTCCGTCTTTGCGCCGCGCTCGCCAGAGACTCACGGTCGGCGCGAAGAACGAGCGCTTGAACGACTCCGGACCCACCGCGAAGCCGAAGAGGGCACGATCGGTGCGGCGTTCGAGGCGGTAGCGCCCTCGCTCCTGAACCTCGGTCCATCCCTCGGGAAGGTCCGCGATTCCTCCGATCGTGTCGTAGACGATCGCGCCATCGCGCACGGTCGGCCCGACGAGACGGTAGCCGTCCTCGCGGAGCGCGCGCAGGAGCGCGGCGAATCCCTCGCGGGAGAGGACGACACCCTCGTTCTCCATTCCGGAACGTGAACCAAACCACGGGAAGGTGGCATCGTCGAGCCGCATCTCGGCCGAAGGCGCCAGGCGCCGGGAACGTTGGCGAGGCGACGAGGCAGAGTGATCGTTCACGACGCGGTGGCTCAGCTCGACGAGCCGCGCAAATCCTTCATCTACCCGCAGTCCGCGCGCACGTCGGGCCGGGCGGCTCGACGATTCTCGCAGCCTTGCGCGTGGCACGTGCGCTGCACGAGCGCATCGGCAAGATGCGCGTACTCGTGACCTGGGGCTCGAAGCGCGGCAGCACCGAGGGGATCGGCCGCGAGCTCGCGCAGGCGCTGGCGGCGCATGGCGTCGACGCCATCGCCGAGCCCGTGGCGAAGGTGCGCGGACTCGAGGGCTTCGACGCGGTCGTCGTAGGCGGAGCGCTCTACGCGAACCGATGGCCCCCCGCCGTGCACCGCTTCGTGAACCGCCACGTCGACGAGCTCCGCAAGGTTCCGGTCTGGTTCTTCTCGAGCGGCCCCCTCGACGAGCGGGCCGATCGCGAGGACATCCCGCCGCCCACCGAGGTCGCCGTCCTGGCCGAGCGCGTCGGCGCGAGGGACCACGTCACGTTCGGAGGGCGCCTCAGGCCCGACGCGCGAGGCTTCCCGGCGAGCGCGATGGCCAGAAAGAAGAGTGGCGACTGGCGAAACCTGGTGCGGATCCGAGAGTGGGCGGAGGAAGTCGCCGCCGAGCTGCCCGGCGCGAGGCCCGGCATGGCCGTCGACCATCCCGCGCGCTCCGTCGTGCGCCTGCTGCTGCACCCCATCGTGGGCTGGGGCGTCAGCGCGGCGATCATGGGTGTGCTCCTCCATGTCGCCAGCCTGGGGGTGGCGGTGGCCGTGCACGCGATCGTGACGCCGCTCGTCTTCGCGGTGCTTGCCTGGCATTACTTCCGCGCGCGCGGGGCGCGGGATCCGCTCCCGACCGCGCTGACGTGGACCGCCCTGGTGACGCTGCTCGACGGGGTCGTCATGGCCGAAGCCATCCAGCGCAGCCCGGCCATGCTCGAGAGCATCGGGGGAACCTGGCTCCCGCTCGGACTGATCTTCCTCGTCACGTGGACGACGGGCAGCATCCTGTCGATCGTGCCGTCGCACTCTCTCGTCGGCGCACGTCGGCCTCGGGCGTAGGCTCAGCGAATTCGTCGCAGACATCCTGGACCCGCGAGCGCCGAGCTGTGCTCTGGACGTTACGTGGCCTCGTCCACGGCCTTGACGCTCGAACGGGGCACGGATTTCCTGCGCGCCAACCGCGCTCCCCGCGAGAGCCAACATTGGCCGGCAGCGGAGCATCGCGCTCGTCATCGGAGCCGCTTCGCCATCAAGCTGACGAGCGCGTCGTAGTCTGTCTCCTGCTGCCCGACCTCCACGAACCCGTTACGGGCGTGGAATCGCAACGAGCCATCGTTGCGGGGGCGAAGATTGACTTCGAGGGTGAACCACGCGGCACGCGTGCGGCGCTCGACTTCCTCGTACAGGCGGCTACCGATGCCGCGACCGCGGTGATCCACAACGACGGCAACGCGATCGAGGTAGACGAAGTCGGAGGGAGGAAGCCGTAGCCGATCCGGCGGGACCAAGCGCATTGCCGAGGCCCCAAGCTGTCACGAGCCCCTCGGTATGTGACAAGCGGCCGACCTAGTTGGCCATCGGTACGCGCCGAGAGCGGCCCTCGATGGCTCGCAAAGAATGCGGCGGCGCGCAACGGCTTCGCCCCCTCCGCGGTGCTCGGGCCAATTCCTTCACGATCCGCTCTGGCCCGGGTCTTGAAATGCATCGGAAGCATGCGCCGTCGTGGCGCGCCGTCGCTGCACATCAGGGGGCCAATATGAAGACATTGATGACGAAGCGGACCATTCTCATCGGCTTCGCGGCCGCGCTCGCGTCGACGACGTTCGTTGCCTGTTCCGGCGCGAGCTCGGCTACCAGTTCCGGTGAGGGATCGGCGAACGACGAGCACACGGGGAAGATCGGCGCGCAGCTGACGCTCCCCGGCGGCGAGTCGATCGGCTCCATCGCGTACACGCTTCAGGGGCCGAAGACGTACTCGGCGACGGTCGACGTCTCGGGGACGGCGTCCACGTTCAGCTTCGTGATCTCGAACGTGGTGCCGGGAACCGGTTACACGATCACCCTCTCTGCCACGAGCGCCGATGGCGAGGTCGCGTGCAAGGGGACGTCGGCCTCGTTCTCCGTCACCGCCAACCAGACGACTGCGGTGAACGTCCTGCTCGCGTGCAACACCAGGCTCGAAGCGGGTTCCGTCCTCGTCAGCGGCGTCCCCTACGATTGCGCCTCCTGGCACACGGCGGTCGCCAACCCCGCGACCACGAGGACGGGAGGGACGATCGCTCTCGTCGGATGGGCCTCGGCGCCGGACCCGAGCGGGATCACGTACCAGTGGTCCGCGCCGACGGGGACGATCACCAACGCGACGTCGTCGAACGCGTCGTTCACCTGTCCCCCAACGCCGGGCCCGGTGCCCATCACCCTCGTCGTCGGCGACGGACCGATTCCCCAGGGGGCGGCGTGTCCGGCCTCATCGAGCACGACGACGCTCACCGTAACGTGCAGCGCGCCAAGCGCGTGCCCCGTCACGCCGTCGTTCTCCGCGCTCCCATCGATGACGACCCACTCCGCGAACGCGAATCCGCCGGCCTTGGGTGATCTGAACGGCGACGGTGTGCTCGACATGGCGATCGCCGTGAACGGTGGGGTCGAGATCTTCGTCAGTACCGGCGGTGGCCCGTCCTACGTCCGGACCACGCTCAACGGTGGCGAGAACACCGCGGACGCCCTCCTCGGCGACCTGGACGGCGATGGGAAGCTCGACCTCGTGCAGATCAACTACGGCGCGGACTACACTCAGGTGTCGAACGGCGTGATCCTCTATCCGGGGGGTGGGGACGGCACCTTCGGATCGCCGATCAGTCTGGCCACCGGCGACACTAACCCGTTCTCCGGCGTGCTCGCCGACTTCGACGGCGACGGTAAGCTCGACATCTCGGTCAACCATAACAACGGTGGCTGGACGACCAAGGTCCTGCTGAACAAGGGCGGATGGCACTTCGCCGAGAGCTGGTCGCGCAAGCTCGGTACGAACCCGCACTACTCGGCCGCCGGCGACTTCAACGGGGACGGCAAGCCCGACCTCGCCGTCGCAACCTACTTCGACGGGCTTAAGGTCGTGCTCAATCAGGGCGGCGGCACCTTCGGCCCGACGATCAGCCTCGGCGCGCCGTACGCGAGCGACCTCGTGGTCGCTGACTTCAACCACGATGAGAAGCTCGACGTCGCCGTCGGGAACTCGGCCAGCGCCAGTGTCAGCGTTTTCCTGAACGACGGCACTAACCCCTTCGCCGCGCACGCCGACTACGCGGTGACGGCCCCCTCGGTGGGGCTCGCTGTCGCGGACTTCGACGGCAAGCTGGGGCCCGATCTCCTGCTCGGGAGCAACCCGTCCTCACTCTCGCTCTTCCTCAACAGGGGGGACGGCACCTTCGGCGCCGAGACGCGAATGCCCGGCGTCATGACCCCCAGGTACTTCGCCGCTGGCGACTTCGATCGCGATGGCCGACCCGACGTCGCGGTCACCTTCGAGAGCACCCCCTCGACGAGCGACTCTCTGACGGTGCTCCTCAACCGCTGCTCGCAATGACGCGGGCCCGGTCCGCCCAAGACGAGGACATCGGTGAAATGGGCCACACCGTCCGTCTCTGCGGCACTTCGCTCCGAAGAGCCCTATTCAGCCCTACGGAGACATCTCTGGTGTTTGCGCGAGATGTGAAGGTGGGGATGCCCATGGTGCTCACTCCCGGGGTCTACGAAAACAATCGGCCGTCGACCAAGGGCGCGGGCTCGCCGTCGGCGACGGTAAACGCAGACTTGTCCACGAAACGCGCGCTCACCTTCGGCTTTGAATGGGGCTCCGATCAAAATGAAATCGATCCGAACCCGTTCGACGCGGCCACGGTGACGGTACTCGCGTTTCCGGAAAAGGAAGGCGACGCCTTCACCGTTCGGTTCCAGCTTCACTTCACGGACGATCGTGCGCTGGACGAGACATTCTCGTCCCCACTGTCCACCTCCCACTTCGTCTGCGGCGGCGCGCCCTGAGCCAGGCGCCCGCAATGTGGGCGCGGACGAGGGCATTGGACCGGACGGTCGGCGCACCGCCCGGCCCATCGCGCACGGATACGGTATCGACGCTGCGCCGCGCGCCGCCCGAGGCGCAGCGTGCGCTGCACTTCCGCGCCCGCGAACCACGTAGACTAGCTTCGGTCAGCCCGCGCGGGCCATCGGTACGCGCCGCAGCCACGCGTCGACCCCGGCGGCTACGCGACGCCCGTCGGCAATCGCCCAGACGACGAGGGACTGACCGCGCGAGACGTCGCCTGCCGCGAATACGCCAGGCACGTTCGTGGCACCGCTCGCGTCGGAGCGCACGTTGCCGCGCGCGTCGAGCGTGAGGCCCATGGGCTGGTGCACGCTCACCTTCCCGAACTTGGTGCCAATCTCCACGACGTCGGCGCCCTCGACCTCGTGTGCGACGCCCGCCACCTCGTAAAGGAGCCCCGACGGCCACCGCGCGGTCTGGTGCGCGAAGAAGAGCGTCATCATGGACGCTCCCACGCGAAGCATTCCGGCCCACAGAGCGATCTCGACCTCCGTTGGGGTCCGCGGCGCTTCGTTTGCGGCTTCTTCTCGAACGCGCCGCAAGTACGTTCGCAGGGCCGCCACCGAGACCGGCACGCCCCGTTCCGAGAGCATCGCGGCGACGGCTGTCCAGCTGTAGCCCTTCGAGCGAAGGGCGAAAATCTGGGGCGACAGCGTGCGAATCGCCCGCTGCTTGCTCAACTCGGTCTCTTGGTACGGCGCAACCCCGTCGAGCGACTGTTGCAGCTGCCGAACCGTCTCAGCCGCGAACTTGTTCTTCGGGTCCATCGCTTCTCCTATTCTCTCCACGAGCACTCCCGTTGGCCGGCGCGCTTTCCGCCGAGGACGCCCGGCAGACGCGTGTCGAGTGCACGCCGCTCGTGGACAATGGCAAGACGCGTACCGGCTCGGAGCGCGCCGCATCGCGGCGGCCTAGCGACACGTCGAGAGCGAGGCAGGATGCTCGCGGCCACGATCCGATGCGCAGCCGTTGCTCTCGGACACCCGCCAGCACGGCGAGGAAGCGCCCGGCGCGCGCAAGGTCCGGTCGCACCAGTCGTCACACCCGCAACGCGAGCGAATGCCGCGGGCTGCGAGCCGGGTGGTCAATGTTTGCTGCCCACCCCTGGTCATTAATTAATGACCACCGGGGCCGCCGAGGGTCGCTTCGGAGACTTGTTTCCACGGCCATTCGCGGCTCCGCGTGGGGCCGCGGTGTTCCGGGGCCGCGCGGCATCGCGCTTGCGCTGTGCTCTGCATGGACGAACGAAACGCTCGCGGGCAGCCGCAAGATGGCGGGCCGGCATGCAAGGAGGAGGCGAGTCACCCGTCGGCGAGCCGACGGGAGGGCGGCGGTGCTTTCGGTACGCAGAATCGCCCTGGGGTGACTCAGGATGGGTGGCCACCGCTTCTGACGGCGAGCGAGGTCGTGGTCATCCTGCGAATGTCGCGCAAGGCGGGCTTGGTCGCATCCGAGGCCCGGCTCGGCGGGCGCCCACCCGCAGGTCCGTAGTGAGCGCCAGCTCCCGCGTCCTCCCGCTCACTTTGTTCGTCGGCGTCGACGACGTGATGCGCGCACTCGATTGCTCAAGGTCCAAGGCCTACGCGCTTCTGCGCGAGGCGGCAGGGCGAAGACTCGGTGGCCGTGGCATGCGGCGCGTGCCGGCGTTCGTGTGGGAAACGTTCATCAGGGAGAAGCTCCAATGTCAGGCCCCTCTGGACCGAGGCTTACGAGACGGGGACGCACCTGGTACGGAGCGTTCTACATCGGGGGCGTCCGTCACATCCGGTCGACGAAGTGCACCGACCGAAAGGCCGCCGCGACGATCCTCGCGCAGTGGGAACGTGACGGTGCTGATCCCGATCGTGCGGCCCAGGACCAGGCCACGCTGAACGATGCCCTCGAGCTGCTCGTGCGCGATCGGGCGAGTCAAGCGCTCGCGGGCAAGCGGAGCGAGCAAACCGTGGCCTTCTACAAGAAGAAGGCCGGCGTTTTACTGCACCACCTCGGCCGCGACCTGCGGCTCGGCCGAATCGATGCACGCATCGTCGACGACTACATCGAAAAACGTCGCTTCGATGGGGCTGCGGAGAACACGATCGCAAAGGAGCTCGCCACCCTGCGGGCGGCGCTCAAGCTCTGCAAACGTCGCAAGCTCTGGGCGGGGGACGTGCAAGCCGTCATGCCGGTCGGGTTCGAGACGCAGTACCAGCCGCGAAAGCGCTTTCTGACCGTACCCGAGATGCAGCGCTTGCTGCCGCAGCTGACGTCGAAGTACGCGGCCGTCGTGGCGTTCATCGTCGCCACGGGCGCCGATTGGTCGGCCGTCGCACGAGCGACACGCGACGACGTCGCGAGCGACCTCACGATGTGCACGATCCACGGCTCGAAGAACCGGCACCGACGCGACCGGCTCGTGCCCATCGCCACGCACGAGCAGCGCACCCTGCTCGGGTACGCGCTTGCGCATGCCGACGGCGTCGGGGGAGCGCTCTTCGGTCCCTGGATCAACGTGCGCCGGGACCTCCGGGGAGCGTGCGCGCGGGCGGGCGTACCACCTGTGTCGCCCAACGACCTGCGGAGGACGTTCGGGACGTGGCTCCGCAAACAAGGCGTTGATCCTTCGCTCATTGCACCGGCCATGGGCCACGCGGACTCGCGCATGGTCGAGCGGGTGTACGGGCATCTGCCCCCAGAGGACCTTCGCAGCCAGATCGCGGCGGCGGTATCGGTTCACGCGGGCCTTTTGCCGGTTTGCTCGGGAAACGAAGGGCCCTGCTGCGCCTCGGGGTCTATCACCGGTGTATCAGATGGGAGCAAAATCGATGCTCCGGATGGACTCGGCGGACTCACGAGTCCCCAATTTCCTGCGGGATTTGTGCGCGGAGACGGAATCGAACCGCCGACACGGGGATTTTCAATCCCCTGCTCTACCAACTGAGCTATCCGCGCGAACCACCACCGTCCGCCTTCCCCGGGGTGAACCGGAGGGGTGGCCGGAAGGGCGCGGAGACTCGCGCAAAGGGCGCCGCGGTGTCAAGCGCGGATGGCGGCCCCGGCGGGGCGGCCCTCCCCGAAACCGAAACCGTCCGCGCCCGTACTCGAGCTACGGGGCCCGGCGCGCGCTGCCGCGACGGTGGCGCCGCCGCATCCTTGCCCCAAGTCTGGTCCCGGCGCGTATCATCGCCGGACACCTCGAGATCCGCCTCTTCTCGCCGCCTCCCTGCCGGCTCCCGTCGATCGGAACCCACCTTGGCTACTGGCGCCTCTGGCGACACCCTCAAGCTCATCGGGCGCACCATCGCGGGCAAATACGCGGTCGAGAGCGTCGTCGGCGAAGGGGGGTTCGCGACGGTCTACCGGGCGACGCACCTGATCTGGAAGCGGCCGGTGGCGCTGAAGGTGTTCAAGGCGCTGACGGACTTCTCCGACCAGGACCGGCAGAAGCTCCTCGACGAGTTCATTCAAGAGGGCGCGCTCCTCGCCGACCTCTCGGCGCGCACGGCCGCCATCGTGCAGGCTCGCGACATCGGGACGCTCGAGGTCGAGGGTAAGCCGGGCATTCCCTACATGGTGCTCGAGTGGCTCGAGGGCGAGACGCTCGAGGCCACGCTGGCGAACGAGAAGGCGCGGGGTCTGCCGCTCCGCTCGGCGGCCGAGGCGGTGCACCTGCTCGATCCGGCGGGCGAGGCGCTCGCGCTGGCCCACCGCAAGGGCATCGCCCACCGGGACATCAAGCCCGGGAACATCTTCGTGCTCGGCGACGCGCGGGGCGAGGCGACGGTGAAGCTCCTCGACTTCGGCATCGCGAAGGTCGTGTCCGACGCGCAGAAGATGGCCGGCTCGTTCACGAAGACGGCCGGTCAGGTCACGAGCTTCACGCCCGCCTACGGCGCTCCGGAGCAGTTCTCGCGGGCGCAGGGGTCGACGGGCCCGTGGACCGACGTGTTCGCGATGGCGCTCATCGTCGTCGAGGTGCTGACGGGCCGTGAGGCGCTCGAGGGCGACGACTTCTTGCAGCTCGCCGTCTCGTCGGGGAACGCCGAGCGCCGTCCCACGCCGCGCGCCCTGGGCGCGACCGTCAGCGACCCGGTCGAGGCGGTGCTCGCCAAGGCGGTCTCGGTGAAGCCCGCGGATCGATGGCAGACGGGCGCCGACTTCTGGAACGCCCTGCGGCTCGCGGTCGCCATGGCGCCGATGCGCGGCATGACCGACACCTCACCCTCGCCCGCGGTCCCGGGGGGCTCGGTTCCGGGCGCGCAACTCGCCGGCGCGCCCCCGATCGCGTCCGGCGCGACCGTCCCGCAGTTCGAGGCCCTCCACACCGGCCCCGCCACGGCGCCTTCGGTGTCGCGCTCGGCGACTTCGATCGACGGCGCGCCGGCGTCGAGCAAGGCGGGCCTCTTCGCGGCCCTGGGCGTCGGCGCGCTCGTCGCCGTGGCCGGCGGCGCGTACGTGTTCGGCTCGCGCGGCGGAGCGGCGAGCGCGTCCGTCGCGAGCGCCGTGCCCACTGTCCCGCCCACTGTCCCGCCCACTGTCCCGCCCACTGTCCCGCCCACTGTCCCTGTCGCCTCGGGCGCTCCGAGCGCGTCGGCGGTGATCGTCCCGATGACCTGCCCCGACGGAATGATCCCGATCCCCGGTGGCAGCTTCTTCATGGGCAGCGACGAGGGCCTGCCGTTCGAGAAGCCCGCGCACCAGGTGTCGCTCCAGCCGTTCTGCATCGACCGCTTCGAGGTCGCCGTCGAGCGCTACCGCGCCTGCAGCGAGTCCGGGCGCTGCAAGCGCGCCGGCACCACGAACGACTGGGCGAACATCACGGACAAGGAGCGCAAGGCGTTCGACCCGCTATGCAACGTGCGCGATCCGGACGCGCGCGCCAGACACCCGATCAACTGCGTCGACTGGGAGATGGCCGACAAGTTCTGCCGCGAGCAGGGCGGGCGTCTCCCGACCGAGGCCGAGTGGGAGTTCGCCGCGCGCGGGCCCGACGGCCGCAAGTACCCGTGGGGCGACGACGACCCGGCCGCGGGGCACCTCAACGCGTGCGGCAAAGAGTGCGTCGCCTGGGGCCTGAAGAACGGCATCGAAGAGAAGGGCATGTACGACGCCGACGACGGCTTTCCCAACACGGCCCCTGTCGGCAGCTTCCCCAAGGGCGCCTCGCGCTACGGCGTGGAAGACGTGGTCGGCAACGTCTGGGAGTGGACCGCCGACTGGTACGGCGACTACGGCAAGGACGAGCAGACGGCCCCGAAGGGCCCGGCTTCGGGCGACGAGAAGGTCATTCGCGGCGGCGCGTGGAACGGCTCTTACGCGTCGTGGGTGCGGCCGACGTTCCGCTACAAGGACGCGCCGACGAAGCGCGGCTACGGGATCGGCTTTCGCTGCGCGAAGTGAGAAGCGTCGTCCTCGGCGGCAGCACACGGGCGGGCCGATGGCTTCACCGCGGTGTGCCACGCTGAGCCGACTCTGACGACCGAGTCGCTCGCACGAACCCCCGACTCCGCTGTGCTGGACGCGCCGGCGAAATAGCCGGCCAACCTGGCTCGACGCTCGTCGAGTTCTTTCACGCCTGCTATCCTGTCCGGATGCGGATCGCGCTCGCAGGGGTCGCGCTGATTGGCGTCGCGATGCCGGCCGCCTCCTGCGGAGGAGACCTCTCGAACGAAGCCGCCGACAGTGGTTCGCCGAAGGACGCACGCATCGAGCCGGCGGATGCGGGCGATTCAGTGGACGCCAGGAGCGACGCGAACGCGCTCTCGACGTGCGCGCCGCCCGCGTGGGTCGACCCATTCGAAGGCTCGTTCCCATCGAACGGCCAGTGCGTCGCCGCGAGATACGCCGTCTCGTGCATGCTCTTGTGGGCCGACGCTGCGGCCCAGTTCAGTGCAGGGGCTTGCATCAGCAACGACCCGACGCGGTGCCCGGAGAACGTGGCGTCCGGTGCGGCCCTCGTATGCCACAACCACTGTGAGCCGAATGAGTACGCACTCCAGTGCGGTACGCCTCCGTCACCTGTGATGGCTCCGCCGCCACCTGCAACCTGTCGCATCGTCGTGAGCGCGGGGGAAGACCCGGTCTACTGTTGCCCTTGCGGCTCGTGACTCCGGCGTGACGGCGCCGAGCCTTCGCCCCCTCGCGCGCGTGCGCGAATCGGCGTCTGGTACGCTCGGTCCGATGCGCAAGCTCTTGACGCTCTGCTTCGGGGTGACGTTGGCGTCGACCGCGTGCAGCGCGAGCTCGTCGGCCCCCTCGGTGAACGACGCCGGGGCTCCCGGCGCGGACGCGGGCTCCGACGCCGCGAACCTCGACGGCAGCGTGGTCGACGCCGCCGACAGCTGCGACGCCCCCGCGTCGACGACGTTCGCGTGCGCCGCCATGCCCCCGGGCGAAGGCGCCTGCCAGGGCGGGCCGCCGCAGGCCGGTGACGCGGGAGTGGGCTCGTCGTACCCCATCGGTTGTGTCGCGACGCTACCGAGCTGCAACCCCTTTTACGCCGGCGAAGCGATGACGTGTTCGTGTACGCCGCTCGGAATGACCGCGATGTGGGTATGCGCATTTTGATCACGTCGACCTAGACGCCCGCGCGCGGGGGCCTCCGCACGCGCGAGCGGCGAGCCTCACCTCGAGATTGGCTCGTCGCGTGCTTTCGCTTCCCCGCCGGGAGGCGATTTCACAATGACAGCGAGCATGCTCACTTCGCGAACGATCGACCAGGTCGACGCGACGCACGCGGCCCCGGCGACTCGCCATCACGCGCACGCGAGCGGCACCTATCGCGTCAGCGTTCGGCGCGTGCTCACGCGGCCCGACGCGCGTCTCGCGGTGCCTGCGGTGGAGATCGATCCGTGCCACCCGTACGTGGTCGCTCTCGCCGATGCACTCGTCACGACGATGCAGGTCTCGCCGGCGTGCGTGGGGCTCGCGGCGACGCAGGTCGGTGAGCCCGCGCGGATCTTCTGCATGGATCTCACGGGCCATAAAAGGGCTCGGTCGTGCGCGGGGTTGGTCGTCCTCTGCAACCCGACGATCGTGTGGCGCTCGGGAGACGTGATCCAGCGCGAAGGGTGCATGAGCGTGCCGAACCTGACGGGCGACGTGGCGCGCGCTTCGGAGGTCACGGTCGAAGGCTACGAGCCCGGCACCAACCAGCTGGTTCGCGTGAACGCCGACGCGATGGAGGCCCGATGCCTCCAGCACGAGATCGATCACCTCGACGGATTCGTGTTCGTCGATCGGGTTCGGGATCCCGTCAAGCAGCTCTTCGCTCGCAAGATCTACAAGTGAGGGGCCGAGCTGGCTTCGGCGCGACCGATTGCTGCCTGCAGCCATCAACATCGACGCCTACGAGCAGCAGCAACCCCGCGCAGCAGGCGCGAGGGGCGAACGCCCGATAGAGGCACGAAAACGAGGGTTTTCGCCCCTCACCGAGAAGATGGCCCGGGCCGTGCTTGGGGGGATGGGCATGTGGGGACGTTCACTCTCGATCTTCGGTCTTGGCGGCATCGCGATCGTCGCGTCCTGCTCGCCGACCTTCAGCGCCAAGACGTGCTCGACGGACGCCGACTGCGGGTCGCTCGTCTGCGAGACGGTCGGCTCGCAGGTCGCCTGCGTCTCCCCGCAATCGGCTTCGATCCGCATCGGGATGAGCGCGCCGATCTCCGGTCCGAACCAGGAGCTCGGCACCGACATGAAGCTCGGCGTGTCGCTGGCGCTCGACGCGCAGAACGCGGCGGGGGGCATCCGGGGTCGCCCGCTGGTGCTGCAGTTCCGTGACGACCAGTACCAGCCCGCCCTCGCCGAGGAAGCGGCGCGCACGCTCGTCAACGTGCAGGCGACGACCGAGGCGCCCCGCTGCCCGACCACGAACAACGCCATGATCTCCGGGATGCCCAGCGTCTCGACGACGGCGCTCGATCGCGGCGACGACGCCGTCATCGCCTTCATCGGGAACGTGGGCACGCCGACCATGGTGCGGTCGGCGCCGGTCTCGCTCGAGACCGGTACGCTTTTCTTCGGCGCCTTCACCGGGGCGACGACGATCTTGCGCGACACCAGCGCCGGGGCCTGCGCGAAGTACATCTTCAACGTGCGCGCGAGCTACGCCGACGAGGCGCGCGCGACGCTCGAGTACTTCTTCCTCGAGAAGGTCCCCGACGCCGCGCACCTCCTGAGCTTCGATCAGAACGACTCGTTCGGGCAGGCCGGATACAACGGGCTCGTCGGCGCCTATACGGCGATCAAGGGCGGCTTCCCGGCGTCGGTCGATCCCGTCAACCCGATCACGCGCTTTCGCTACACCCGCAACGACACGACCAGCGTCCCGGCGCAGGTGCAGGCCGCCACGGCTTACCTGGGGCAGATCCTCACGGCCGACGCGAGCCCGCAGACCGTCGGCATCATGATGACCGACACCTACGGTGCGGCGGTCGACTTCATCACCGGCGTTCGCAAGTGGCAGTACTCCGACGACGCGGAGCAGGCGTCGCTCCAGAAGGCCAGCCGGCTGACGCTCTACTTCAGCAACGTGTCGTTCGTCGGCCCAAACGCGCTCGCCGCCGGGCTCAGGAGCGCGGGCATGGTCCAGGGTCCGTCGGGAGCCGTGTCGTTCACGGACAACGTCGTGGTCTCGCAGGTGGTCCCGAACTACCAGACCGATACCAGCGATGTCGTCAGCGCCTACAACACGCTCATCGCCAGCAGCAAGAAGACGCCGAGCTTCACGTCGCTCGAGGGGTACATCGACGCGCGCATCTTCATCGCCGCCCTCAACCTGCACCAGGGTCCGTTCTCGCCCGAGGCGCTCCTCGCGACCATCGAGAACCTGCCGGACCTGAGCCTGGGGCTCGGCGCGGCGTCGGGCTTCACGCCGACCAACCACAACTATTCGAAGTCGGTGTGGGGCACCGCGATCGGCGCCGACGGATCGTTTCAAGACATCTACTTCTGGAGCGATGGGACCCCCATCCAGCTATTCGAATGAGCACACGCCAATCCATCGAGTCGACCGCGGCGGCCTCTCCGCAGGAGAGCGTCGAGCCCCGCATCTTCGGCCGCTACGTGCTGTACGCGCCCATCGCGCGCGGCGGCATGGCGACGATCCACATCGCGCGCCTCGTCGGTGACGACGGGTTCAGCCGGATCGTCGCGGCCAAGAGGCTGCACCCGCAGTTCACCGAAGACCCCGAGTTCGTCGCGATGTTCCGGGACGAGGCCGAGATCGCCTCGAAGATCCATCACCCGAACGTCGTCCCCGTGCTCGACATCGTGCTCGCGGGCGAAGAGGTCGTGCTCGTTCAGGAGTACGTGCACGGCGTCCCGCTCGATCGCCTCTTCCGCGCGGCGCGAATGGCGCGCGAGGCCATTCCTCCGCGGATCGTCGTCGCCATCATGTCCGGCGTCCTCGCAGGGCTGCACTCGGCCCACGAGACGACCGACGAGAGGGGCGATCCGCTCGGCATCGTCCACCGCGACGTCTCTCCGCAGAACGTGATGGTGAGCGTCGACGGGATCCCGCGGCTGCTCGATTTCGGGATCGCGAAGGCCACCTCCAGCGTCCACGTGACGCGCGCCGGCCTGCTCAAGGGCAAGATCGCGTACATGGCGCCGGAGCAGGTGCGCGGCGTGGACGTCTCGCGCGCCTCGGATATCTACGCGTGCGGCGTCGTCCTTTGGGAGCTCCTCGCGCTGCAGCGGCTCCACGCCGGGCGCGGCGAGGCCGAGATCCTCTCGGCCGTCATGAAGGGCGACGTGCCCGCGCTCACCGCCGCCCTCGAGCCGATGCGCGCGACGACGTCGAGAGAGAGCTGGAGCCTCCTGACGCACCTCGAGCCCGTCGTGTCGAAGGCGATCGCGGTCGACCCGCAGCACCGGTACGCGACGGCCGCCGAGATGCTCGGCGCGCTCGTCCGGGTGGTGCCGGCGGCGAGCGCGCACGAAGTGTCCGAGTGGGTCAAGGGGCGCTGCGGCGACTACCTCGAGCGCCGCCAGCAGGTGCTGGCCGCGAACGAAGACAGCTGGCGGTCGCTGTCGAAGATCGCCGTCGCGAACGTCATCGGAAGCGGCGCCGGCGAGGGCCCCCAGTCGGGCGTGAGCCGGGTACGCGCCGAGTCGGGCGTCGTCTCCACGGTCGGTCCAGCGCTGACCGCGTCCCCGTCGCAGATCATGTACATCAGCGCCGAGCCGCCGGAGACCCGGCGGGCGCGGCTCGTGCCCTGGGCGATCGCGGTCGCGTCGCTGACGGTGTCGGCGGCGCTGCTCGGCGCCCTCGGCGCGCGTCACACCGGGCCGGTCGAGAGCGCGGCGCCCCCGGCC
>CALFNG010000352.1 GCA_937902985.1 uncultured Myxococcales bacterium | reverse complement strand
GACCGCGCGACGGCGCTGCTTGCCCGCGCGATCGAGTCGTGCGCGGCGGGCCTCGACGGCGCGCGGCCCGGGTGGAGGGACGAGCGGGTGGGCGTCGTCATGGGGACCTCCAGCGGCGGCATGCGAGCCGCGGAAGACGCGTTCGCGACGCTGGCCCGAGGGGACCACGTCGTCGATGTCGAGGCGCCGATGTATTTCGGCCCTCTGGCGAGGGCGCTCCGGGGCCTCGCTCGCCCCGTTGACCCGTGCGTTCTCGTGCTCGGTGCGTGCGCGTCCGCGACGATAGCCATCGGGCTCGGGGTGCGGTGGCTGGAACGCGACGCCTGCGATCTCGTCCTGGCGGGAGGCTTCGACGAGGTTACTGTGTTCGTCGCTGCGGGCTTCGAGTCTCTACGCGCCGTGACTGCGTCACCGCCTCCACGACCGTTCAGGCTGGGGCGCGATGGCATGGCGCTCGGCGAGGGAGCGGGCGTGCTCGCGCTGGCGCGGGCGCCCGGGTCTCCGCGGCGCGTGACGACGGTCTTCTCCAGAAGCCTGATCCGCGGCTTCGGGATCGCGTCGGACGCCGTTCACTTGACCGCCCCCGATCGCGACGGCGAGGGGCTCTCCCGCGCCATCTCGGCGGCCGTCGAAGAGGCCGGCGCGCCGGAGATCGACGTGGTGAGCGCGCACGCGACGGCGACACCGTTCAACGACGCGGCCGAGGCGCGCGCGCTGGCGCGTGCCCTCGGGATCGAGCGCGCGCGCGAGGCCATCGTCCATCCGTTCAAGGCTCAGATCGGGCACGCGCTGGGCGCGGCCGGCGTGCTCGAGTTCCTGGCGACCGCCGATGCCCTCGAGCGCGGCGTGCTTCCGGCGGCCGCGGGCGAGGGACCGCTCGACCCCGAGGCGCCGGCGCGGCTGCTCGAACGCTCCGTGGCCGGGACACCGGGCACGGCCCTGAAGGTCTCGTCTGCCTTTGGAGGGGCGAACGCGGCGCTCGTCTTCGGAGAGCGCGCGCGCTCGGACGAGACCGGTGACGGAGCAAGGCGGCCGCGGCGAAGCGCGTTCGTGCACAGCGCCGTCGCGGTCGAAGCCGAACTCTCCGTCGACGACCTCGCGGCGAGCGCGAGGACCCCGGTCGATCGCCTCCTTCGGGCCGACCCGCTCGTCCGGCTCGCGCTCGCCGCCCTCGTTCGCCTCGAGGTGGTGTGCGGGTCCCTCGCAGGGGCGGGTGTGATCGTCGGCTCCGCGATGGCGACCCTGGAGACGAACGCGCTCTTCGCCGCGCGCATCCGGGAGCGCGGGGCGCGCGCCGCCGAGCCCCGACGGTTCCCCTACACGTCACCGAACGCCGTCGCCGGGCAATGCTCCATCGCCTTCGGACTGACCGGCCCGAGCTTCACCGTGGGCGGCGGGATGCACGCCGCCCTCGAGGCCCTCGCCGTGGCCGCGGTGCTGGTCGAAGCAGGAGACGCCGAGCGCATCGTGGTGGTCGGCGTCGACGACGTCGGACCGACGGTGCCGCTCCTCGGCGGGGGAGCCCTCCGTCCTGGCGCTGTGGCCGTCCTCCTGACGAGCACGCCGCAAGGAGCTCGCGCGTGCGTCGGAGCCATCGAGCTACGGCGGGGCGAGGCCGTCGACGGGCCGCTCGCCGCCGGACACCTCGCGCTGCGCCCGCTGCTCGCGCAGACGCTCCCGAGGGCGCTGGTCGGCGTTTCACCTCCGGACGCGTTCGCGCGCGTGGCGCTGGATCCGCTTTGACACTTCGACAGGGGCGAGGTTCGCGTGCCGAACGTCGCTGACAAGCTGGCAAAACGCGCTCGCATTCTTCGCTCTCCGAGCCTCGCGAATGACCTGGCAAATGCTGAAAAACAGCGATTATCGCCGGCCGTCGACCTCGGCCCGCAAGTTGCTCCGCCCTCGTCAAAGGCCTGCCCCCTTCACCATGATCCGTCCTCGTCTCGTGTCGCGTCCCCTGCTGCGCCTACCGCTCGTTCGATGGCTCGGTCTGCTCGCGTTGATCGCATCCGGGGCGGCAACGTCGGCCTGCGCCAAGACGTACATTCCCAACACCGACGTCGAGGACACCGGGGCCAACCGGAGCGTCATCGAGTTCTGCGAGACCTACCGGCACGCGCTCGAGGACAAGAACGTCGGCCAGCTCGTGAAGCTCATGAGCCCCGGCTACTTCGAAGACGGCGGCAACACCAAGAACGAAGACGACGCCGACTACGACGCGATCCGCGGTTTTCTAACCGGTGACTTCCTGAAGACAACGGGCATCCGCTACGAGATCCGTTACCGGCGGGTGACGTTCACCGAGAAGAACCACGTCTTCATCGACTACACGTACGCGGCCGCGTGGAAGCTCCCCGGAGCCAAGAACGACGAGTGGCACCACGCCGTCGCCGACAACCGTCTTGACCTGGTGCGCGACGCCGACTCTTTCAAGATCGTCGCGGGGATGTGATCGCCGCCGAGGTTCGCGCGAGCTCCCCCGCCTTCGCCACCGCGGGCGGGCGCTGACGGGAGCCGACGGGGAATGTTCACGCTGGCCCACGTCTCCGACCTGCACGTCTCGGGGTTCGGCGATACCCTCCACGATCGAGCCCGTATCGTCCGGCGCAGCGCCCGCATTGCCGATGCCAGCGAGACGCGCTTCGCCACATGCTGGGAGGAGGCGTCGTGGCGGGTGCTACGCGACCGCCACAAGAAGAAAGACGTCATCCTCGTCGATCCCGAGGGCTACTCGCACAGCATTCCGAGCGTGAGGGAGAGCGGCGGACTGCTCGATCCCGTCGAGCGGGCGGCGGCCAAAGCGTGCCGCCTCGAGGCGCGGCGCGCGCGGACGCTGGCCGCCGCGACGCCGCGCGAGGGGGCCCTCGCATCGATGCTCGAGACGACGCCGCACAACGCAAACCTCCGATGCCTGCGGGCCGCACGCGTGGTCGCCGAGCACGCGGTCGACGCGGTGGTCATGACCGGCGACTGCACCGACGACGGAGACGGCTGGGAGCTCATCGAGGGCGCCTTCCGATCGTGGCACGAGCGGGGGAGGCTCCTCGTCATTCCCGGCAATCACGACCTTTATCGGTTTCCGATCGCGAGCAGCGCTCGCCCGAGGCCCACAGAGGCCGGCAAGCTCGCACGGTGGCACGCGTTCGCGGCGGGGGCGGGTCTCGAGCTCGAGCCCTGCGGGGCGTGGAAGCGCGTCTTCGAGGAGCACGGCGTCGCCATCGCCGGGCTGAACTCGTGCGCGCGCCGGCAGCGAGCGTTTTTTCGGCAGAACGGCGCCATTGGACCCGCCCAGCTCGTGTGGCTGCGAGCGCTCGCCGAGACGCGGCCGTGGCGAGATGCCCGCCACCGGATCGTGCTCTTTCACCACCACGTCGTGCCGCTCCCCCACGGGGTAGGCAAACGCGCGCCGACCGAGATCGGGATGCGGCTCGACGACGCGCGCGAGTTCGCAGAGACCCTGGCGGCGGTCGGCGCCACCCTCGTCATGCACGGTCACCGGCACATCAGCGAGCGCCGATCGCCGGCGGGCCACGACTTCGAGCTGCTCGCTGCGCCCTCCCTCACCCTGGGGTGCAAGAGCGGCGACGCGCCCTCGTTCTGGAAAGTCGAGCTCGACGCGCGCGTGCACGTGGCCCGCGTGCGTATCCCCGTCGAGGCGGTGGAGCAAGAGAACGACCCGGGCACCGAACCCCCTCCGGGGTGACCCGCCGCGGGGGCGGGGAAAAAGCGTCGCCCCGCGCGGTCGCGATCAGAAACGGGGGAGCGGCCGGACACTGGATCCTCGAGGCCCCCGACCGATACTCGACGACCGTCTCTCCACGTGGCCATCCCTGCGCGCCATTCGAGGCCTGTTCGTTCCCATCCGCCGCTGGAGCTCGGGGGGACGTCGCCCTGTCCGCTGGCCTCGGCGCACGCCAGGGCCAGCGCTCACTCCGAGCTCGCGTCCGCCGCGGAGGTTGCGTGAACGGCTTGCGGCGCGTCGGACGCATCGGCCGCGGCCGATGCCGGCGGAACGAGCCACCCGCAAGCCACCGCGTCGGTCTGGGGCGAATTGACGATGCTGCAGTGATTCTTCGCAGCCGAGTTCTGAACCGCCGCAACGCAGGCGGCGACGGCAGTGGGCCCCGGATCGGCCGCGACGAGCCCGTGCAAACAGGCGTCGTCGTAGAAGCGAATGCACGCGTCGACGTCGGTGCCGCTCGTGAAGGTCGGGACCGCGAGCGTCACGCCGCACGCGGGGGCCTGTTGGCAGCGGGCCTCCTCGATCTGGCGGCACCCGTCGACGTCGACCGCGCCCGTTCCGCACCCGATCGCCAAGGCGGCTCCCGCGAGCAGCAGCGCGAGAGCGGATCCCTGGCGGACTCCCATCGGACCCGGTGGTTACTACGTGCGGCGCCCCCGACCAACTTTGCCGATCGTCGGCCGGCGGTTCGCCCCGCCTGCGCTTGCCCGCGCTTGCCCGCGCCGAATTGGAAGCGGTCGGCGCGACGGCGCTCAAAAAGGTGCGTACGGGGGCTGCTGGCCGCTACGCTCGCGCAGGTGATGCCTGCGATGGTCCTCGCGGCGGGCCTGGGCTCGCGCCTTCGCCCGCTGACCACGGCGACGCCGAAGCCGCTCGTTCCGGTGGGCGATCGCCCCGTCCTGGCGCACGTTCTCGATCACCTCGCGCTGGGGGGGGTCGCGCGGATCGTCGTCAACGCGCATTACGGGGCCGAGGCTCTCACCGCCTTCGTCGCCGGGCGCGCGGGGTGCACGGTGTCTCACGAGTCCGAGCTCCTCGGCACCGCGGGGGGCGTGGCCCGTGCCGCCGTGGCGCTCGGACGCGGCCCGGTGCTCGTGTGGAACGCCGACATCCTCGCTGGCATCGACATCGCCTCGCTCGTCGCGGCGCACGCCGCGAGCCGGCCGCGCGAGGCCACGCTGGTCGTGCAGCCCCGGGAGCGGGGGCAGGGAAGCGTCGGCCTCGATCATGACGGGTGGGTCGTTCGGCTACGCGGCGAGCGCGCGCGCGGCGCCGCGTCGGCCGAGGCCAGCGGGGGCGAGTTCGTCGGGGTTCACGTGCTCGGCGAGGGGCTTCGAGGCACGCTGCCCGGCCGCGGATGCCTCGTGGGCGACGTTTACATTCCTGCCTTGATGCGCGGCGCACGGCTCGCGTCGTTTCGATGGAACGCGCCGTTCTACGACATCGGGAGCATCGAGGCGTACCAGGCCGCCAACCTCGCGTGGCTCGTCCGCCGCGGCCTTGTATCGTGGACCGGCCTTGGAGCTACCGTCGCGCCCGGAGTGACGCTCGCTGGCTCTGTGGTCGGCGACGGCGCAACGGTCGTGGGGCGCGGGTCGCTCGAGCGCTGCGTGGTCTGGCCCGGTGCGGCGGCCGAGGCTCCTCTCGAAGATACGGTCGTCATCCCCGGCGCGTCGTGCGGGTTGCGCATGCTAAAGCAAGCGCGACCCCATGAGCCTCGCCGTTAGGGTTCGAAGCGCCATCACCGCTGCTCTCGACGCGATGGTCCGCGCCGGTGACCTCGCCGCTGACGCGGTGGAAGGGAGCACCTGGGTCCTCGAGCGGCCGAAGCGCCCGGAGCACGGCGACCTCGCAACCAACGTCGCCATGGCGCTCGCGAAGCGGGCCGGCCAGCCTCCGCGCGCCATCGCCGAGAAGCTCGCGCGCGCGCTTGCCGAGAGCGACGTCATTGCCGCGGCCGAGGTCGCGGGGCCGGGATTCGTGAATCTGCGGCTGCACCCCCGCGTCTTCCAGGACGAGATCCAGGAGGTGCTGCGCGCCGGTGCGGGGTGGGGTCGGGCGCCGGCGGCGACGGGCGAACGCATCGACCTCGAGTTCGTGAGCGCCAACCCGACCGGCCCGGTAACCGTCGCCAGCGGTCGCAACGCGGTCCTGGGCGACGCCGTGGGTCGCCTGCTCGAAGCAACCGGTCATCGCGTGACGCGCGAGTACTACATCAACGACCGCGGCAATCAGGTCCGCAAGTTCGCCGAGAGCGTGCGCGCGGCGGCGACCGGCAAAGCCCCCCCGGAAGACGGCTACAAGGGCGCGTACGTCATCGAGCTCGCCGGGTGGCTACGTGGCGCGGAGCCCGCCCTTCTCGATGGGGACGACGTCGACGCCCTCGGTCGAGCGTGCGTCACCTGGATGCTCCGGGGCGTGCCCGGGTCGCGCACGCTGCCGGGAATTCGCCCCAGCCTCGCCGACCTCCGGGTGCACTTCGACGTCTGGTTCAGCGAAGAGTCCCTCTATCGCTGGGGCGCCGTCCCTGCGGTCATGCGGCAGCTCGAACAAGGCGGCCATCTGCTCAGGAAAGACGGCGCACTCTTCTTCCAGGCACCCGAGGGGTCCGTTGAAGACAAAGACCGGGTCGTTCGAAAGAGCGACGGGACCTGGGCGTATTTCGCTTCAGACGTCGCGTACTTCGCCGACAAGATCGCACGCGGATACGATCGACTCATCGCCGTGCTCGGAGCCGACCATCACGGCTACGTGGCGCGGGTGCGGAACGCGCTCTCGGCGCTGGGATTGCCGCCCGACCGCTTCGAGGCCCTCCTTTACCAGCTCGTCTTCATCACGAAGGGCGGCGAAGCGGTCAAGAGCAGCAAGCGCGCCGGAAACTTCGTCACGATAGACGAAGTGATGGACGAGATCGACGAAGCCGCCGGCCGCAAGGGCGCCGGGGCCGATGCGCTTCGCTTCTTCTTTCTCTCGCGGAGCGCGAACTCGAACGTCGAGTTCGACATCGAGCTCGCCAAGAAGAAGTCGCTCGATAACCCGGTTTTCTATGTTCAATACGGTTACGCGCGTCTGTGCTCGATCCACCGCAAGGCGCGCACCATTGGCCTCGTCGCGCCCGCGCGCGCTGGGCTATCCGGGACCGATCTCGCGAAGCTCGTACACCCGGACGAGCTCGCGATCGCTCACAAGCTCGCCGATTTTCCCGAGCTCGTCGCAGAGGCGGCCAAGCTCCGAGAGCCGCATCGAATTGTTTTTTACATTCAGGAGCTTGCGCGTGATTTCCAGAGTTATTTCACGCGCCTCAAAGGGGCCGGCGATCCGATCTTGCCGCGCGACAGCGCACGGGCCGTGCCCGGCTGGGAGGCGACGTGGGATCTCGACAAAACACATGCACGACTCGCGTGGATCGAGGCGATCCGACTGACCTATGCGCAGGCGCTCGCCCTCGTCGGCATCAGCGGCCCCGAGCGCATGGACCGGCCCGCGGAGGAGTCGCCGGAAGGGGCCGAAGACACCGGCGCGGAGAGCGACGCCTAGCGGCGAAGGCGCGCTCGTCCGACAAAGTTGGCACTTCCGGCGGCGTCGCGATACGCCAGTTGGAGCGCGCATGACCGATCCCGGCGGCATTCGAAACCTCGAGAACCTCCTGGAGGACGACGAAGAAAGGCGCATGCCTCACGGCGTGACGCTGACGCTGGTCGCGCTCGGCGGAGCGTGCATCGTCTTCGCGGCGTTCGCTCTGGGCGGCCGATCGAGCGTGCCGCCGCCGAGCAAAGGCGATCCCCTCGGGGATCTCGTCTTGCGTCGGAGCGGGCTCCCGGCGGCCGCGTCGAGCGCGCGGGTGACCGTCGATCTGGTCCCCAAGGACGTCACGTTCCCGCAGATGCTGAGCGACGACGACCGCCCTTCGACCGCGCTGGCCGCGGTGCACGCGGCCGGGGCGACGGCGGCGATGCCCACAGGCCCCGCCCCCGCGCCGACACAGCCACCGCCCGCTACCGACCGGCTGCCCGTCATGCCGCTCCCGGCGCAGTCCGTGCTCGAGGCGACGCCTATCGTGACGCGGCCGCGCGACGCGCTCACACGGGCGGCAAGCGACGTCGGGCAGATCAACGGCGCAGCGACCACGAGCGACACCTCGCCCGCGGGGCACGAAGGCGGCTACCAGCTGCAGGTCTCGAGCTTCCACACCCAGGGCGAGGCGCAGGCGTTCGCCGATCAGCTTCGCGCGCGCGGGCACAAGGCCTATGTCGTCGAGGCGCACGTGCCGAACCGCGGCACCTGGTTTCGTGTCCGGGTCGGCCCCTTCGGGTCGCAGCACGCGGCGGCCATCTACCGGGCGAGCTTCGAGGAGCGCGAGCACGTTGTGCCCTTCATCGTTCCGCCCGAGAGCAAGACGCAGCGAGACGACCACTGATCGAGGTCGAGGGGAGCCGGAGGCTCCCCTCGAGCTCCCCATCCGGGAGTGCGCCCATCGGGGGTTGGCTCCATCTGGGAGGTTCGCCTCGAGCTTCCCCATCCGGGAGTGCGGCCATCGGGGGTTGGCTCCATCTGGGACCGGACCCAGGCGTGGGCGCCCCAAGCCATGGAGAACTAGAGCGAGCGGTCGAGACGGGCCCGTTCCACGACGCCGCCGCTCGCTCTAGGTCCAGTCGAAGGCGTAGACGAGAAAAAGCTCGTCGCCGACTTGCTCGACGTGCGTGAGGCGCGCGTCCGGAAGGGCATCGGGAGCGAACCCGTTGCCTTCGACGATGGTCGGCGCGCTGGAGCCGCCGAGCACGCGGGGGACGATCGTCAAAAAGAGCTCGTCGATGGCCCTGGCCGCCAGCAGGCTGGCGTTCACAACGCCGCCGCCTTCGCAGAGAACGACCTTGCAGCCCCGCTCGCGGCCGAGCCATTCCAGCAGGTGAACGACATCGACCTCGGACGTGCCGAGTTCGACGAGCGTGGCGCGGGGCCCCAGGGCGGCGCGCCGCGCCTGGGGCATCGTGGACGCGTGCGCGACAATGGCCTCGCCTCCGAGCGCGGGGTCGAACATCTTGGCCCCCGCGTTCACCCGCTCGCCGGCTCGCGTGACGACCACGCGAAGAGCGCTCGGCATGAGGTCCGGGTCGTCGGCTTCGAGGTTCGTCGCCCCGATGATGAGCGCGTCGGCCCGGGCACGGAGAGCGCGCATGCGCTTCGGGTCCTCGGGACCGCGAGACATCGCGAAGGGCGCGCGCTTGTGCGCCGGAGCGATTTTACCGTCGAGGCTGGGCGCCATATTGCAAAGTACGCGCGGTCTCACGGGCTGGTCGGTACTAGCCCCGGCAAGGGCCCGCAAGCCAGCGCAAGCGACACCCGCCTCCGCCAGAATCGGCAAGGCGCGAGCGGCCAAGCTGTGGCATAGGCAAGAGACGCTTGTTCGACGTGGTGCACGCCCCGCTCTGGCTCGTCGCCCTCACGGCGGGGGTCGCCGCGCCCTTTTGCGTCGCTGTTCTTCAAGCCGCGCTCGAATCGAAGCTACGGCGGACGACGCAAGCCGTTCTCGTGCGGGCGACCGCGACCGTCACGCGCCAGCCACGAGAGCGACGAGAAGAGGCGGTGGCAGAACGCGAACGACTTGCGACAGACGATCCAGCGCGATGATGACGTCGAAGGGACTTGATCGAAACGCGCCGGGCCTTAACATTTTCATTGGTACAGAGCCTGCCGCCCGCCTGCCGGCCACGTCGCTGACGTGACACGCCCGGCGTCGAGAGCGGGCCGAAGCGAGGCAATCCGAGATAAGGCGACCGTCAGCGTGCGTGTCGCACATTATTTTGCACAAAGTTCGCCGTGCAGACTGCGTCGTCCGTACGTCTAACAAGAAGGGTCCCGAGCTCTCGGGGTGAACATCGATGGCACGACTGTTCGGAATCATCGGAAATCGCCCAGACCTCATGGCTCACGTGCTGGCATTCGAGGCCGACGCGCTGCGCGCGCGTTCCACGGGAGTGCCCATGGGGTGGGGACTCGGCTTTTATCAGGGCGGCGAGGTTCTTATCAGACGCCGACCGATCGACGAGCGGTCCGAGCTCGACGTGTCGACGCTCGCCGCTGATGTGCGCGCCGATCTACTGATCGGACACGTACGCCATGCCACGGTGGGCGCCCTGCGCACCGAGAACACGCATCCATTCCGCTACCGGCAGTGGCTCTTCGCCCAGACGGGTACGGTTTCGGATTTCGAGCAAGTACGCGAGCGCCTGGTGGGGAGCGTGCCCGAGTTCCTGCGCGGAGGCATCCGCGGCGAGACGGACGCGGAGGTCGTGTTCCACGTCTTCCTTTCGTTTCTGCACGACGCGGGGCTCCTGAATTCCACGTCCGTCGAGGCATCGCTGGTGCGCGAGGCGCTCCGGTCGAGCCTGGCCGTGGTCGACGGCATCACGGCCGAGGTAGGCACGAAGCCCGGTCGCCTCAATCTCATGGTCTCGAACGGCGGGCATGTCGTCGCGGTCCACCGGAGCGACACGCCGATGGCGCTCAGGACGTTCAGCGGCAAGCCCGACGCCGAGGCGATCATCGGCGACGACCCGCAGCTGCGGCGAAGGATACCCGAGCTCGGTCGCATGCACTTCACGATCGCGGCGAGCGACTTCGACGATCCCGTTCCCAATGGCCGCTGGAAAGCGGTCCCGGACGGTGCGATCCTGACGATGTCGGCCGATGAGGACGCGCGCATCGAGGCACTCTGAAGCGAGCGGCGGCTTTGTTCCACGACGCCGGCGCTTGCTCCAGTTCTCTCGTTCGCAGCGCGTTCGTCCTCGGGCTTGCGGCGTCGGGCTTCATCGCGTGCGCAGGCCGTGCGCCGATCGAGGCCGCCGCCTCGGCGCAATCGTCCGGCGCGGCGGGCGCCCGCCAGCGGCCGCGAGCGCCGGACGGGGTGGTCCTCGATCCGTTGCCGCTGTCCCCCCCGCCGGTCGCACGCGGGAGCGCCCGCGGCGTCCTCGCGCTACGGGAGCCCACCGGGGAAGACGCCGTAGTCGAGTTGCTCCAGTCCTTTCTCGAAGGGTGGCAGCACGAATCGCTCGACGCCCTGATGGCCCTGGTGGCGCCCGACGCCGGCCTGCTCGAGGGCGCGGATCACGGCCACGCGGCCCTCGTCGACAGCTGGCGTCAGCGCCTTCGCGCGCACGACTACGGGCGGCTCGACGGGGCCGATCTCGTGCGCCCTGAACGGATCGAACGCTGGGAATGGGACGAGCTGGGCATGTCGCAAACCCCGGCGCGCCCGGCTTCGATGCGTCCCGGCGACGTCTTCGTTCGCGCGCCTCTCGAAGTCACGCGCGTCGGGGGCGAGAGAGTCTTCGGCGACGTCGTCGTCATGATCCTCAAGCGTCAGAACGGGCACCTCCGCATCGCCGCGTACGGCGAAAACGACGCTCGCTGACTCGGCGGGGGCCGAGGAGGCCTCACTCGTTCGGGCGAGACCGGTCCTTCAGGTCGCGCACGAGGGACCCGAAGCGCTCGCCCATGGGCGTTCCATCGGCGATCCATCGCCGGCGTAGGGCCTTCGCGTGCTCGACCCAATCGGGCCCCGGCAGGACCTGCTCGATGATCTCGCGCACGACGCGGGTGAGCGCCGGCGTCGCGCCCGACGACGAGATCGCGATCAGGAAGGGAAGGCGTCGAATGACCGCGCCGGAGTACGCGGTCGCGTTCGGGGGATCGTCCACGGCCAGCACGAAGACTCGCCGAGTCTCGGCTGCGGCCGTCACGCGTCGCTGTGTCTCGGCGTCGCCGGTCGAGGAGACGACCATCCACGCGCCGTCGAGGTCGGCCTCTTCGAAGCGCCGGCCCGTCCACTCGATGAAGCCTTCGCGCGCGAGGCGCTGGAGTTCGGCCGTCGCCTCCGGGGCCACGAGGCGAACGCGCGCGCCCGCCCCGACGA
Source organism: uncultured Myxococcales bacterium (assembly GCA_937902985.1). Lineage (GTDB taxonomy): Bacteria > Myxococcota_A > Polyangia > Polyangiales > Polyangiaceae > Palsa-1150. The sequence goes on along the minus strand of CALFNG010000352.1, from coordinate 13,174 downwards.
GCGCCTCGACCTTGCGCTCGGCGATGGCGCCGGCCCCCACAACGACGACGTCGCGCCCGGCGAGCTTCAGAAAGACGGGGAAGAGGCTGGCGTCGACGCCGGGCATTCGTTCGAAGGTAGCCGAAGTTCGAAGGGGACGCCCTCGGCCTCCAGGCGTCGCGCCGCCGTCTCGACGGCGATCATGCCGACGTCGCACCCCGAGAACGACCGCCCGAGCCGCGCCGCAGCCACGAGGGTGGTGGCGGAGCCGCAGAACGGATCGACGACCCGGGCGCCGGCCCGGCTCGAGGCTCGAACGATTCGCTCGAGGAGCCGCATCGGCTTCTGCGTAGGGTAGCCGGTCGCCTCTCGCGTCAGCGGCGTGTTCGCGCTCATCGCGGGGCAATCGGACCAAACGCTCCCGATGGCGCGGCCCTCGTCGGCGTAGTAGCGGTACGTGCGCCCGGCGAGGGTGCGCTCGCGGTACCAGCGGCCGTCGCCGTCTTTCTGCTTGAAGTGCATGGCGAGGCTCGTCGACGCGAACGGTTCGCGAAGGTTCGGGTCCCGTGCGTTCCACACGAACTCGCGGCCCGCGGCGTAGAGCAACAGTGTCTGGTGGGTCATCGCCGGGCCGCGCCGCGCACCGCGGGCGCCGTTTCCCGTGGCCCAGATGACCTCGCCCAGGAAGGCGGCGCGCCCGAAGACGCGATCGCAAACGCCCTTGGCTTCGTGAACCGCGCGGTGATCGAGGTGTAGCCACATCGTGCCGTCGCTCGAGAGGCACTCGCGAACCGCGGCGACGCGCGGCTCGAGCCACGCGAGATACGCCTCGATCGAGGGCCAGCGGTCGATGTAGGCGACGGCGCCCCGCGCGCGCCAGCCCTCGCCCCCGGGCAGCCGGGCGCCGAAGGCACCGCCCACGCCGAAGGGCGGGTCGAGGTACGCGAGCTGCGCCGAGCGAGGGGGCACGTGGACGCCGAGGTCCACGGCGTCGCACCGGACGAGCACGTTCGAGGCGCTCTCGCAGGCGCTGCGGGGAGGCTTCAGCTCCACGTGGATCGCTTACCAGCTTGCGGCGAGCTTGACGACCTCGCCGAGCCCGCGAGGATCCAGACCAGAATGACCGATCGCTTCGACCGACTCGACCCAGCGCGCCAGCGCGCTCGAGGAGCCAATGCTGCTCGTTTCGCTCTTGAACGGGAATCGTGATGGCCAGGGTGCGACAGCCACGCACGCCGGGAGCGCATATTCCCCGCATCTCGCGTAACCCCTGATTGGAGCGCGCGTATCCTCGGAGGTTCCCTGTGCAGCTCAGGAAAGCGGAAAGAAACCCCATTCGCCCATGCACCGTCCCGCTCGCGCAATTGCCTCGACGTTCATCTTGCTCGCCGCGTCGTGCAGCAAGAAAGACGACGCGTCGGCCCTCGCGCCCGCCGCCAGCGCGCTCGCCGTGTCGAAGCCGGACTCGCCGTCGGCGGCGTGGCACTACGTGATCGATCCCAGGAGCGCCACCCACGTCGATATGCCCGGCGTCAAGGAGCACATCAAGGGGGACACCACGGCGGCGACGGGAGCCCTCGACATCGCGGCCACCGATCTCGCGCAGTCGCGCGGGCTCGTTCGCATCGATCTCTCCACCTTCGCGACCCACACCTTCGGCAACGCCGACGACGCGACCCAGACCACGCACGCCCTCACGTGGCTCCAAGTGAGCGTCGGCGACAAGGTGAGCGAAGACATGCGCTGGGCCGACCTCGCGATCCGCTCGATCACGCCGAGCGCGCCCGACCTCACGAAAGTCGAGGCGACCCGAGACGGCGGCGAGGATGTACGCAAAGTCGCCATGACCGTTCACGGCGACGTGCTGATCCATGGCCACAAGATCGAGAAGGATGGGGTCGTCGACGTGACCTTCCGGTACCCTTCCGGGGCCGCCGCGACCTCGCGTCCGGCCAGGATCCAGATCGAGTCGAAGGAGCCGATGCACGTGGTCCTGAAGGAGCTCGACGTGCGCCCCCGCGACCCGGCCGGACAGCTCCTCGACTGGACCACCAAGTTGATCTCCAAGGTGGCCGAGACGGCCGACGTGACCGTCGATCTCGCGGCGACGCCCGCGCCCACGACCGCGGCGCAGTAACGAACGAAGACAGCGAACGCGAACGAAGCCAGACCCTCCAGGAGAAGCGTTTCATGCGACCCAATCTCTCTTTCGATCACTTCGCAGCCCTCATGGGCGCCCTGGGCGTCAGCACGGCTGTCGCGTGCGGCGGCAGCCAGCCGCAGCCCGTTCAGGCAAACGAGGTGGCGCCGGCGGCGTCCGCCGCATCGGGGCACGCGTCGTGTTCGGCAGCCGCGTGCGGCGCGAGCAAGACGGGCAACGCTGCGGCCGCACCGGCTCCGGCCGCGACCAGCCCCGACACGAGCGCAGCCGCCATGACGACGCCGGCGACCGCGCCGACGGCCGCAGACGCCCCGGCGTCGGCCGCGTCGCCCCCATCGGCAGCGTCCGCCAGCGCCGCCAGCGCGACGCCCAAGCCTGTCGCCAAGAAGAAGCCCGCCGCAAAGGCCGCGCCCAGCGGCGAGGCCAGCTGCGGCGCGGGCACGTGCGCGGGCAACGCCAAGAAGATCTTGTGACGCTCGCGGCCGTCCGCGGCGTGGGATTGGGCTTGCGGTGGGAGTTCCTCGACGACGTCGTCGAGCGCACCACCGCTTCCGGCGACGAACGCGTGGCGGTCGACTTCTTCGAGGTCTCGCCCGAGAACTACATGCGCCGCGGCGGTCGAGAGCCCGCGGCGCTGGCCTGGCTCGCCGCTCGATATCCCATCGTCACGCACGGGTTGACGATGTCGCTCGGCGGGTGGGACCCGCTCGACGAGCGCTATTTGCGCGACCTCAAGGAGACGCTGCTTGCGCTCCGGTCGCCGAGGCACTCCGACCATCTGTGCGTCGGCGCCGTCGGGGGCCGGGCGCTCCATGATCTCTTGCCCGTCTCGTTCAAGCGAGCGGCCGTCGAGCGAATCGCCGACCGCATCCGTCGCGCGCGCGACGCCCTCGGAGTGCCCCTGGCGATCGAGAACGTGAGCTACTACTGGCATCCCGGCCGGGCCGATCTGAGCGAGGCCGAGTTTCTCTCCGCGGTGTGCTCGGCGGCCGACTGCGGCCTGATGCTCGACGTGAACAACGCCTACGTGAACTGCCAGAACTTCGGCGTCGACCCCGACGCCTGGCTGCGCGCTGCCCCCCTCGACCGCGTGGTGCAGCTCCACGTCGCGGGCCACGAGTGGTTCGAGGCCGGCGCGACAGGGCTGGGCGAGGCGGTCGCCCCGGAGACGCCGGGCGCCATGATCATCGACACGCACGGCGCTCCGGTGCCGGACCCAGTGCTGTCGCTCCTGGCGCGCGTGCTCGCGCGTACCGGCCCGGTGCCGATCGTCCTCGAGCGCGACGAGAACGTCCCTCCGCTCGATGTGTTGCTCGAGGAAGTCGCCCGGATCCGCGCCTTTGCCGACGTCGCGCTAGGAGGACGGGAGATTTAGGGCGGTCGTCCGCCGAGCAGCACGCCACGTTCGCCCAGCTCCGCGAGCAGCCTGGCCACGTCGGTCGCGACCGCCGGGGGCGCCGTTCCGTTTTCGGCGCAAGCGTCGGCGATGGCCCCGCCAAGCGCCTGCCCCGCGAGCAGGCGGTCGACGATCGACGCCGCCAGCGGAGTGAGCTCGAGCCACCGCACCGCGTGCTCGGCGTCCCGATAGGCGAGCAGACGTACGTCGCGTCGCGACGGTTCGTCCGTTGCGTCCTCGCGTGCGTCGAGATCGTGCACCGCCCACGCATAGCGGACCGGGCGCGCCGACGCGCTCATCGCGACGGACCGATCGAGCGCGATGTCGCCGATCGGCCCCATGTCGTCGCCGTCTTCGGCCGCCGCCACCGCGAAGCCCTCGAGCTCGTGAGCGGCGAGGTCCGGCAGATAGGCCGGAACGCTCGCGTCCTTTCGCCACGCCCGCTCGGCCCATGCGAAGAGCTCGCGAGGCACGTCGCGCAGGTAGTGCGTGCGCGGGCCGACCTCGTCGAGGAAGCGGGCGAGGTCCGCGTCAAAGCGGTTGCCGCAGGCTGCGTTCATGCGGGCGCGTGTCCGCGGGAGCATCCGCACGACGACGCGCGCGAGCCCGTTGCGTACGAGCGTCCGGTAGACCGCCAGCCGGGGAGGGGCCTGCAGGATGGCGTCGACGTCGTCGGCCGCGACCCCGCGCGCTTCGAGGAAGCCGCGCAGACCGGCGGCCAGGGCCTCGTCGGTTTGGCGTCCGAGGCAGGCGTCGGCGATCGCGCGTTCGAGAGGGTCGGCCGTCACCGAGAGGGGCCCCGCGCTCAGTCGTCGAGCGAGAACTTGTAGCGGGCGGAGGCGCCCTCGCTCACCGTCACGCTCACGGTCTTCGCCTTGCCGCTGGCCGGCGAACACTCGATCCGATGGGGACCGGCGGCGAGCTCGATGCCCGGAAGCGGCGTCGACCCGCGCGACACCCCGTCGACCGACACCGCGCATGACCCTGGGCTCGCGACGATCGCGAGCCGCCCGTTGCCGTTGGCCTTCGGGGCGTTCTTCTGGGCGACGGGCAGCGAATCGACCGAGATGACGGGGACGTCGCTCGAGCCCGTGGCCGCGGCGGGCGCGGCCGTGATCTTCGGCGCCACGGCGCCGCCCGAGATCGCGGAGACGACCGTGCCCTGCGGAGCGGCGGCTCCGTGAGGCTCGTGGTCTCCCCCTCCCCGCGCGAACGCCGCCGCCAGCACGAGGACGAGCCCGGCCACGGCCAGCATAGTGGCGGTGATGGCGACGGTGCGTCGGGACGGCACGGCCGGCCCGAAGGTCGGCGTCGCGATGCCCGAGTTCGACATCGGGAGCGAGAGCGGCGAGGGAGGCGCCGACCCGGAGTGACTGGGATGGTGCGAGTGTCCGTTGAAGGGCGGGGGACGGTCGCTCGGGTGGCCGATCGCCTTGGTCGCATCGGCGTCGGAGTGCGAGTCGTCGTCGAGGTCGGCGTGCGAGTCCGCGCGGTTCGGCTGGGCGAGCGCGATGTCGAGCCTGGCGAGGTCCGGCATCATGGCGTCGAGCTGCTCGACGATCTTGTCGAACGACTCGAGGCGGTTCGCCTTGTTCGTCACGAGACACTGGCGCACGAGCGCGCGAAGCGGCTCGGGCAAGTCGGGCACGACGTCGTCGATGCGCTTCGGCTCGGTGGTCGCGATCGTCACGATGAGGGCGTTGAAGTTCGGCCCGTCGAACGCGCGCTGTCCCGAGAGTGCCTCGAAGAGGATCGATCCGAAGGCGAACACGTCGGTGCGCCCGTCGATCCCCTCGGCGCCCATCGCCTGCTCGGGGCTCATGTAGAGCGGCGAGCCGAGCACCGTGCCGACGACGGTGAGCGCCGTGTTGTTCTCTTCTTCGATGATCTTGCTGACTCCGAAGTCGAGGATCTTCGGCACCGTGCGACCGTCGCGATCGGTATGGAGGAAGATGTTCGTCGGCTTGAGATCGCGGTGGATCACCCCGCTGCGATGCGCGGCGGCGAGCGCCTCGGCCACGTCGCGCATGAAGCGCATGAAGTCGTGAACGAGCATCGTCGGGCGCCGGCGGCGGACGGCGACGTCGAGCGACGATCCGGTCAAGAGCTCCATCACCAGGAAGAGCGCGTTGTCTTCGGCCTGCCCGACGTCGATCACCTCGATGATGTTCGGGTGGTTGATGCGCGCGCTGACCTTCGCCTCGAGCAGGAAGCGCCGGGCCGCCTCGGGCGTGCGCGCCACCTGCGGCAGCATGAACTTCACCGCGAACTCGCGCTCGGTGAAGACGTTGGTCGCAGACCACACGGATGCCATCCCGCCCGTTCCGAGCAAGCGGTTCAGGCGATATTTGCCCGCGATCGTCTGACCAGTCTCCATCGCTGCTTCCCCGCCCGTTCGAGCGAGCTCGCCCTCCTAGGCGCCGCTGCCCGTACTAACCAAGTGTCAAACCTCCGTCGATTACCAGAGTATGTCCAGTCAAGAAGCTCGCGGCGTCGCTCGCGAGGTAGAGCGCGCCGCCGGCGATCTCGTCGGGCATGCCGTAGCGCCCGAGGGGCGTTCGGGCCACGACTGACTTGACCAGCTCGTCGTTCTTCAAGATAGCGCTCGCGAGCCGCGTGTCGACGAAGCCAGGCGCGATGGCGTTCACTCGGATCTTCGAAGGGCCGAGCTCGAGCGCGAGCGTCTTGGTCATCGAGATAACGGCCGCCTTGGTCATCGAATATACGCCCTGCATCGGAGAGGCGACGAGACCGGCGATGCTGGCCACATTGATGATCGACCCGGTCCCGGTGTTGCGGCCATCGCCGAAGCCGGGCGCGGCCACCAGGTGCCGGGCGACCTCGCGCGCGCACCAGAAATATCCCTTGAGGTTGACGTCGAACGTCTTGTTCCACGCCCCGTCGTCGGCGTTGATAAACGGCCCGAAGTAGGGGTTCGTGCCCGCGTTGTTCACCAGGACGTCGACCCTTCCGAAGGCTGCGACCGTTTGCTCGACGAGGCGGACGCAATCGTCTTCCTTGCCGGTGTGGGCCGCCATCGGGCGGATGCGGTCGGCGCCGTGCTCGCTCGCGATCGAAGAGGCAACTTCGGCGACGCCATCAAGCTTGCGCGAGGCAATCACGACGCGCGCGCCATGGGCAACGAAAGTGCGGGCGATGGCCTCACCGATGCCACGGCTACCCCCGGTGACGATGGCCACCTTTCCGTCGAGCCCGATCTGTACGCCCATGAAGGAGAAGTACCACACCTCCGGGCGGCTGTTGACCCGGGCGTCCGCTTTCCAGGATTCCTGTAATGCTGTACCGCGTCAAGAGGCGTCAGCGCGCCTCGAGGCGAATCAACGCGCCTCGACGCTCCTCTAACCAGTTAACCAGTGATCGCGCCCATGGCCCGGAAGCGCTGGTAGCGGTGCTCGATGAGGCTCGCAGGGCTCGTGCTGCTCCCGTCGATCTCTCCGAGCGCCTCGACGATCGCGGCGCCGACGAGCCGAGCGGCCTCCTCGTGATTCTGATGGGCGCCCCCCGCCGGCTCCTCGATGACCCGATCGACCACCCCGAGCCGCAGGAGATCGGGCGCGGTCATCTTCATTCGGGCCGCTGCCTCGTCGGCCTTCGAGCCATCCTTCCAGAGGATCGATGCACAACCCTCTGGGGTGATGACGCTGTAGGTCCCGTACTCGAGGACCAGCACGCGGTTCGCCACGGCGAGCGCGAGGGCGCCGCCGCTCCCGCCTTCGCCGATGATCGTGGCCACGACGGGAACCGGGGCGCGCGACATCGCGGCCAGGCACGCCCCGATCGCTTCGCTTTGCCCGCGCTCTTCGGCGCCGATCCCGGGGAACGCGCCCGGCGTGTCGACCAGGGTCACGATGGGAAGGCCGAAGCGACTCGCGAGCTCGTAGACCCGCCGGGCCTTGCGGTACCCCTCGGGGTGGGGCATCCCGAAGTTACGCTTCACCCGCTCCTTGGCGCCGCGCCCCTTCTGGTGACCCACGACCATGACCGAACGGCCCCGAAGGCGGGCGAAGCCGGCGACGATCGACGGGTCGTCACCGAAGGTACGGTCGCCGTGGAGCTCGCAGAAGCCCTCGAAGATGCGCGAGATGTAGTCGAGCGTATACGGCCGGTTGGGGTGCCGTGAGAGCTGCACCTTTTGCCACGGCGAGAGCTCGGAGAAGACCTGGCGAGCGAGCTTCGCGGTCCGATCTTCGAGTTTGCGCAGCTCGGGCTCGAGGCCGCGGTCGCCACGCGCCAGCTCGCGCATCTCACGAACCCGGGCGAGAAGCTCGACGATAGGCTTCTCGAACGGGAGAACGTGGAGGCCGTGCGGCGGATGCGACGTGTGAGGCGCGTGGCGATCGGACATGGGGAGACGGGCCGTCAGCTGACCTTGGCGACGGCGCTGAGCTTCTCGCGCAGGATGTTGAACCGCCGCATTGGCTTCTCTTTTCCCTTGAGCGATCGCGGCTCGATCTCTTCGAACTCGAAGCGCGGGCCCAGCTTCGACAGCGTGGCCTCGCTGATGACGATCTGCCCCGACGCCGCGCTCGAGCAGAGCCGCGCGCTCGTGTTCGCGGTGTCGCCGATGGTGGTGTACGAGAGCGCCTTCGAGCTGCCGACATACCCGACGACGCCCGGCCCCGTGTGGATCCCGAGGCCTACCGCGAGGGCAGGCTTGCCGATCCCGATGCGTTCGCGATTGAACCGCCCGAGGACCTCCATCTGCTCGAGCGCGCACTGCACGCTGCGTACGGCGTCGTCCCGGTGGACCACGGGGGCGCCCCAGAACGCCATGATCCCGTCGCCCATGAACTTGTCGAGCGTGCCCTCGTACTTGAAGAGCGTCTCGACCATGAGCTCGAAGTACTCGTTGAGCATCTCGACCAGCGTCTCGGCCGAGGTGCCCTCGCTCATCGCGGTGAAGCCGCGAATGTCGCTGTTGTAGATGGTCAGCTCCTGGATCAGCTGCCCGCCCTTCTTCACCTCGAGCTTCCCCGAGATCATCTGCTCCGCGACGTTCGGCGCGACGAGGCGCTGGAAGCGGTCGCGAACGATGATCTCTTGCTCGATCTTCTTCGCGAGGATCGTGTTCTCGATGAACATCGCGGCCTGACCCGCGACCGACGTGATGAGCTCGAGGTCCTTGGGCTGGAACTGCGCGAGCGACTCGGAGTCGAGCCAGACGACGCCGAGCACTTCTTTCTCGTTCTCGTGGAGGAGGGGCACGACCATCGCGCTCGAGATCCGGTTCAGGATCATCGATTTGCCCTTCGACGCGGCGAAGTCCATCGATGCGTCGTGGGTGATGACGCCCATGCGCTCGGCGATCGCGTGGTTCAAGATCGTCGAGCTGACCTGGATGGCGGTGGTCGACCCGTCGCGCCGCCGGGCGGCCCTCGCGCTCAGCGTGCCGTCGTTCTCGCGCAGCATGATGACGCCGCGATCGGCCTTGGTGAACTTGAAGAGCGCGAGGAGGATCTTGTCGAGCAAGACGTCGAGCTCGCGCTCGAGGCCGATATCGCGGGTCAGCTCCCAAGTGATGCGAAGGCGCTCGTAGTCGAGCTTCAGCTGCTTGGGGTCGTTCGCGATCGCCTCGAACGGGAGGAACCCCTTCGTCTGCGCGGCGATCTGGGTGCCGATGGCGCGCGCCGCGTCGAGCACGTCGACCCGCGTGCCGCCGAGGTTTCGCTGTGGCATGCCCGGCGGGGGGCCCGGCGAGGCGTAAGGAGACGGGGGCGGCGCGGCGAAGGGAGGCGGACGCGCGTTCACCGGATTCCCCGGCGGAGCCTGCGATGCGACGGCGGGATAACCCTTGGTGACCTGGGGGGGCAGCGGAACCGCCGTCGGCACGACGGGCGCGGAGTACGACTGCGGCCGCATCGGCGGGGGCGCCTGGAGCACTTGCTGGCCGGCCAGCGCCTGCGGCGAGTGCGGAGCCGTGGCGTTGGTCGCGGGCCACGAGGCGATAGGGTTCTGGACGGCGCCCGGGCCGACGGGCGGGAGCGGGAGCGCGACGCCGGACCCGTCGTCGAAGCGAGCGCGCGTCGAGCCGAGCGCGATCTCGTCGCCGTGTTTGAGGGGCATCTCGCCGCGAACGCGCTCGCCGTTGACGTACGTGCCGTTCAGGCTGCCGAGGTCGCGCAGAACGAACCGCCCGTCGCGGACCTCGACGATGCAGTGCTCCTTCGAGACGATCTTGTCGAGGAGCTGGATCGTGTTGTTCGGGTGCCGCCCGAGGCTGTTGACCGCCCTGAGGTCGATCGCCTGCTGTCCTTCCGCGGTCGACAGGAGGAGCTTGGCCATGAGGAGGCACGATAGTAGCGCGCTCCGTTGGCGCAGGACAGGGCGCAAAACAGGGCCGCAGGCGCCGCCCGCGCTCGCCGGCTCCCGCGCTTGCGCCGGCGACGTTGCTGCCGGCCTTTCGCTCCAAAGAGGCGCAAGAGAGGCGCAACCGACCGGGAGGGGAAGACAAATGCTAGACCTCCATCTGCGCGGGCGACCGTGGCGGTTTTCATCCGGCCCCCTTCTCGCCTGCTCTCGCCTGCTCTCGCCTGCTCTCGCCTGCTCACGCCTGCTCCCGCCGGCCACCGCCGGCAGCCCGCTCGAGACGATGCCCATCCGACGACCCAGAGGCCGCAGCAAGACCGACCCCGCGACCGCCAGGCCTCGCGGAAGTCGCAGGCCTCCGATCGGCTCGCCGGGCTCGACGCCCCCGCTGGCCTCGACCCCCGGCATGCGCGCGCGCCCGGCGCGGACCGTCGGCAGCGACGGCCCGCGGTCCGAGCACGCCGAGCGGCCCCGCCTGGCGGAGCACGACGCGACGCTGGCCCGAGCGCAGCACCGCGTGGTCGCGGAAGACGTCGTCATTCGCACCGACCCGGAGATGCTCACCGAGGTGCCGCGCGAGAGCGGCGGGCTCCTCGAGCTCGTGTCCAGCGTCGCGCGTCGTGCGCTCGAGCTCGGGCTGAGCGCCCGCGAGCCGAGCTTTCACGTGTTCGTCGCCGCCGACCCGGAGGTGATGATCGAGAACGACATCGTCCGCCACGCCCTCCAGTTCGCGAAGACGCGACCCACGGCGCAGGACATCGTCTACGTCCACGACTTCGATCAGCCCGAGGCGCCCCGGCCCCTCACGCTGCCGGCGGGTGTCGGACCCGCGCTCGTGCACGCGTTCGAGGGGCTCATCGAGCGACTGAAAGACGAGATCCCGACCGTCGTCGAGGGCGACGCGTTCAAGCGCGCGCAGTCGCAGCTGGCGAGCGAGTTCGAGGCCAAGAATCGAGCGGTCATCCACCAGCTCGAGTCGCTCGCGAAGACCGTCGGCTTCGGCGTCCGAACGGTGCAGGGCGGCGTGCACACCTTTCCGATCCTGCACGGCAAGCCGGTGAGCGCCGAGCAGTTCGACGTGCTCGACGCCTCGACGAAGCGCGCGCTCACGGAGGCCGAAGCGAAGCTCACGCGCGAGGTCGACAAGGCCGCGAACCTCGTTCGAAAGCAGAGCGCCGGGTACGAAGCGGCGCGCGAAGCGGCGTTCTCGAAGGCCGCCGCGGCGATCATCGACGCCGGGATCGCCGAGCTCGGTCGCTCGTTCGGGCCCGTCAGCCCCGACGTTCGCGAGTGGCTCGAGCGCGTTCGCCTCGCGATGGTCGAAGACTGGAACGACCTCGTCGAGATGGACGACGACCACGAGCAAGAGCGCTCCCGGGACGACAAGGACGACCCCGAGCTCGCCACGCGGCTCAATCGCTTCCGTGTGAACCTCCTCGTGTCGCACGAACCGTGCGCGGCGGCGCCCGTCGTCTACGACACGAACCCCACGTATCCGAGCCTCTTCGGGTACCTCGAGCGGCGCGCCCGCTACGGCGCCCTGCTCACGGACTTCACGCGCATCCGCGCGGGCTCGCTCCACAAGGCGAGCGGGGGCGTGCTCGTCGTCCGCGCGGCGGATCTCCTGACCGATCCGATCATCTGGGAGCGCATGAAGCGCGTGCTCCGCGAGCAGCGCATCGGCGCCGAAGATCCGCTCGGGCCGCTCGGCCTCTACGCGACGTCACTCCGGCCCAAGCCGGTGCCTCTCCGCGTGCGCGTCGTGCTCGTCGGGTCGCCCGATCTCTACGCGTCGCTCCTCGGCGCCGACCCCGACTTCGCCTCGCTCTTCCGGGTCAAGGTCGAAGTCGATCCCATCATCCCGCGAACACCGCGCTCCCTCGTCGGGCTCGATGCGTACCTGATGGCGATGGCCCGCGAACGCGCGTGGGGGCAGTTCGACCGCGAGGCGAGAGCGCAGCTGCTCGACCTGGCGACCCACCTGTCGACCGATCGCGAGAAGCTCGCGCTCATTTTGTCGCCGCTCGAAGAGACAATGGCGTTCGCGAGCGCGCTCGCGGCGGCACGCGCAACGGGCGAAGAGCCCGACGAACGAGGCCCCTCGGGCCTCGGCGACCGGCCGGGCGAGCCGCCCCCGCGCCCCTTTCGCGCATCGATCATGCCGCCGTCGATCAGCATGGTGACGCGGGGCGACATCCAGGGCGCCTGGCTCGAGCGGCGCGACCGGTCCGGCAGCGCCGAGCGTCACATCCGGGAGATCATGCTCCGCGGCGAGCTGGCCCTCGAGACGGCGGGGTCGCGCGTGGGCGTGGTCAACGGCCTCAGCGTCTTCAGCGCGGGCGATGTCGAGTTCGGGCAGCCGATGCGGATCACCGCGGTCGTCGGGATTGGGCGCGAGGGCATCATCGACGTCGAGCGCGAAGCGCAGCTCGGCGGCAGCATTCACACCAAGGGGGTCGCGATCTTGCGCGGCTACCTCGCGCGCATGTTCGGCCAGGAGCGGCCGCTCAGCTTGCGCGCCCAGCTCGCGTTCGAGCAGAGCTACGGCGAGATCGACGGCGACAGCGCGAGCTCGAGCGAGCTCTTCGCCGTATTGAGCGCGCTCGCCGACGTCGGGATCGATCAAGGGATCGCCGTCACGGGGAGCGTGAACCAGCTCGGCGAGATGCAGGCGATCGGCGGCGTCTGCGCGAAGATCGAGGGCTTCTACGATCTCTGCAAGGCGCGCGGCCTCGGCGGGGCGCAGGGCGTGCTCGTGCCGCGCGCGAACCTGCCGCACCTCGTGCTCCGCGACGACGTCGCCGAAGCCATCGCCCAGGGGCAGTTCAACGTGTACGCGGTCGAACGCGCCTCGCAGGGGATCGAGATCTTGACCGGCCTCCCCGCGGGTCAGCGCGACGCCGGCGGACGTTTCCCCGCCTCGAGCGTCTTCGGCCGCGTGGAGCGACGAATCATCGAGATGGCCGAGAAGCTCCGCGAGGCCGAGGCCCACGGGTTCCACGAGCCCCCCGAGGTGCTCGACGACTCCGGGATCGGCGAGGGTATCGAGGGCGGCAGCGCCAGGACGCGGCGATGAGCCGCGGGGGCGTGCGCGCGCGCTCCGCTACGACGTGCGCGCGGCGGAGTGCGTCGCTGTCTCGCGCGTTGTCGGTGTCGCTTTGCGTGACGCTCTCCGCGTGTGGCGGCGCGCCGCTCGTGGCGCGCGCATACGACGGCCGTATCGTCGAAGGTCACCCGGTCGAGCCCGAGGCGTACGCGGCGTTCCTGAACGGGGCCAGATCGGAAGAGCACACGTCTGAAATCCAGTCACT
>CALFNG010000351.1 GCA_937902985.1 uncultured Myxococcales bacterium | reverse complement strand
GCTCGATCCGTCGTACGCGGGCGCCTGGTCGGCGAAGGCCCGATGCGCATCCGTCCGGAGAGACGAGGCCGCGACGCAGGACGCGGCCCGCCGGGCGGCCGCGCTCGATCCGTCGGCCGACGGGGCGAACGCGCTGCTCGCCCGCGCCAGCAGGTCGGTGCGCGACGCCACGACCCGCGACGCGCTGGTCGCGCTGACGGCCACGGCTCGCGACCGCGTCGCCGCGTGGAACGCGCTGGCCTCGTGGGCGGCGTCGCGTGGAGACGTCGCGCTCTGGTCGCTCGCGCTCGAGACGCTCGCGAGGCTCGCTCCGTCGCACCGAGACGCCGTGGCCGCCGCGTCCGAAGAGCTCGCGGGGTCCGGGCAGATGGGGGCCGCGCGAGCGGTCGCGACTGCGGCGCTCGAGGCCGGCGACGGTCCGCCCTCCGACGAACGGCGCACCCTTGCGGCCAGGCTCGCGGTCGACGACGCGATCGCGGGCGGGGACGCGGACGTGGTTCGATCCCGGGCCACACGCGCGCGCGTGGGCCTGGAAGAGGCCGGCGCCCGGGCGTGGCTCGCCGGACGGCACGACCTCGCTCGCGAGCTCGTCGCGCCGGTCACGCGAGCCGACCCGGGCGCATCGGGCGCGAAGCTCGTGCTCGCGCTCTGCGACGGGCGAGATCTCGCGCTCGCCGCGGCTGACGCGCGACGCGCGGGCGGGGTGGCCTCCGCTGCCGCGGTCGTCGCCTTCGGGAGGGCGATCGCGCGGGGCGCATCGCCCGGTGACGCCCGCGCGGTGCTCGCGGCGATTCCGCGCGCGCCCGTCGTACCGGGAGACGACCGGGTCGTCCGCGCGGCGGTCGAGCTGGTGTCCCGCGGGGTCCTCGCCACCGAGGCCCTGCCTCCCGACGGCCTCGTCGAGCTCGCGGTCCTGCGCGGGTCGGGGGCCGCGGAGGGACCGGCGGTCCCCGACGTGCGCGCGCTCGACGCGCGCCACGAGTACCTGGCGCTCGCGCTGGCCGACCCGAAGGGTGCGGGCGCGAAGGAGCTCGCCGACCGCCTCGCGAGCGTCGCGACGACGGATCCCGTCGTGGCGGCTGCCGGCGCGCTCGTCCAGATCGGCACCGGCGCGCCGCTCGACACCAGCGCCGCGCGCGCGTTGATGACCATCGATCCGACCGATCCGCTGCTCGCCGCGATCGCCCTTCAGGTCGCGACCCGCACCGGCGACACCGACGCGGCGACCCGGGCCCGCGCCACGCTCACGGCGTTCGCCGGCCCCGACATGCACGAGGGCGACGCCGCCAAGAAGAGCGGCGGCGCCGCGTTCTGACGTCGCGTGCGGCGGTCTCGGCCGACGAAGAGCGAGAGAGGGGCCGCAGAGAGCGCAGAGGGCGCAGAGATGAAGGGGGAATGTCGCGCGAATGAACGCGATGGGCAGGGCCTTCGCGTCGACTGGGCGATGCATCTCGCGGAGGGGTGAGTCGGTCAGCTTGACGCGGTCATCGACGAGCGGGACGGGCGCGGCCGAGCGACGTGGGGCCTGGTGCGGCGGCCCCATCGCATCGGAAGGCGCCACCATTCGGGAGAAAACCACCCCAGATCCTCTGCGCCCTCCGCGCCTCTGCGGCCAATCTCTCTCTCGGTCCGGCTCTACCCGTTGCCGAACGTGGCCGCCCCGATCGCGAGATCCAGGTACCGCGTCGGCGTGAGGCCGAGCGCGAGCACGAGGATCGCGCTCACGAGAAGCGCGGCCGTCACGTACCCCGACCGCATCGGGCGGGCGAACTCCGCGCCCGCCGCCGGCTCGCGCATGTACATGAAAACGAGGACGCGCAGGTAGTAGTAGGCGCCGATGACGCTGTTCACGAAGCCGATGATCGCGAGCCAGTAAAGGCCGCCCTCGATCGCCGCCTTGAAGATGAACCACTTGGCGAAGAAGCCCGCGGTCGGCGGGATCCCCGCCAGCGACACGAGGAAGAGCGAGAAGGCGAGGGCCGGGGCGGGGTGCCGCTTGCCGATCCCGGCGAGGTCTTCGTAGCTCACGGCCTCGCGCTCGAAGCTGCCGCAGAGGATCAGCGCGCCGAACGCGCCGGCGGTCGAGGCCGTGTACGCGAGCAGGTAGAAGAGCACCGACGCGATGCCCTGCGCCGGGTTCTGCATCATCGCCGTCACGCCCAGGAGCAGATACCCGGCGTGCGCGATGCTCGAGTACGCGAGCATGCGCTTCACCGACTCCTGGCGCCCGGCGATGACGTTCGCCACGGTCATCGTCAGGACGCAGAGCGTCGCCACCACGGGAGGCCAGCCGCTGGCCCACGACGTCCACCCCGCGTCGCCGAGCGCGAGCACGAGCACCCGCAGCAGCATGGCGAAGGCGCCGGCCTTGACCGCGACCGCCATGAACGCCGTCGCCGGGGTGGGAGCGCCCTCGTACGCGTCGGGGGCCCAGGCGTGAAAGGGGACGGCGCTGACCTTGAACACCATGCCGACGAGCACGAGGAGCGCACCGACGATGAACATCGGGCTCCGGCCGCCCGCGCTGCGCGCCGAGGCGCCGATGCCCGCGAGGTCCGTGTGACCGGTCGCCCCGTAGATGAGCGCGAACCCGTAGATGAGCAGGGCCGCCGCGAACGACCCGAGCAAGAAGTACTTCAGCGCCCCTTCGGCGGATCGGGCGCTCGCGCGGCGGAAGGCGGTCATCGCGTAGGCCCCGATGCTCATCGTCTCGAGCCCGAGGAAGAGCGTCAGCGCGTCGCCGGCGGCCGCGAGCATCATCGCGCCGAACGTCGCGAACAGAATGAGCGCGTAGAACTCGCCGCGATCGATGCGGTGCTCGAGCAGGTACCCGCCTGCGAGGAGCGACGCGAGGCCGCCGCCGAGGCAGAGCGTGATGTCGAAGAAGAGCGTGAACCGATCGAGGATGAGCCAGGGCGCGACCGCCGAGACGTCGCCGACGTTCTCGACGCCGACCATCCACACCGTGCACGCGAAGGCCGCGGAGGTGAAGAGCACCGTGGTCGCGCCGAGCGCCAGGCCGCCTGTTCCGCCGGTGCCCGCGAGGTCGCGCGAAGGGTTGGTGGAGAACGCTTCGGCGAGCATCAAGAGGAGCGCGCCGATACCGACCACGAGGAGCGGCGAGAGAGCGAGAGCGATGTTCATGTCAGTGACCCTCGCCGGCGGGCACCGCGGCTTGCGCCTGCGCCTGTGCTTCGACGCTGCGCTCGGCGCTGGGCTCGACCGTGGGCTCGACCGTGGGCGCGCGCGGCTGCTCCATGCGCGGCGACGTGAGCCTGATCGGCCCCTCGTAGTACCTCGGGGCGGGGTTCATCATGATTCGGCCGTCGAAGTCGTTCTGAACGCGGGCGGCAGCGTCTTTGATCTGCGAAAGGAAGATGTTCGGAAAGAGGCCGATGACGAAGATCATCATCGCCAGCGGCGCGACCGCGACCAGCTCGCGGGCGTTGATGTCTTGCAGGACCGCGTTCTCTTTCCTCGTGATGGGCCCGAAGAACATCTTCTGCACGACCATCAGCATGTAGATGGCCCCGAGGATGACGCCGACCGCAGCACCCACCGCCTGGACGCCGTTGAAGTGCCCGAGGTTGTGGGAGGCGAAGGTGCCGGTGATGACCATGAACTCGCCGATGAACCCGTTCGTGCCCGGCAAGCCGATGCTCGCCAGCGTGGCCACGACGAAGAGCACCGCGTAGACCGGCATCGGCTTGGCGAGGCCGCCGAACTCGTCGATCTGACGCGTGTGACGGCGGTCGTAAACGACGCCGAAGAGGAGGAAGAGCATCCCCGTCGACACGCCGTGGTTCACCATCTGCAAGATGCTGCCTTCGAGCGACGCCTGCGACAGCGCGAAGAGGCCGAGCATGACGTACCCGAGGTGCGCGACGGACGAGTAAGCGATCAATCGCTTCACGTCGGTTTGCTTCCAGGCGCAGAGCGCGCCGTAGACGATGCCCCCGAGCACGGCGACGCCCGCGAGGTTGGCGCCGAACTCCGCGCTCGCCTCGGGAAAGAGGCCCATCGAAAATCGCAGATAACCGTAGGTGCCCATCTTGAGCATCACGGCCGCCAGGAGCACGGAGCCGGCCGTGGGCGCTTCGGTGTGCGCGTCGGGCAGCCAGGTGTGCACCGGGAACATCGGCACCTTGATGACGAAGGCCAGCGTGAACGCCGCCCAGAGCCAGATCTGCACGTGCCGCGGCAGCATCAGGCGCTCGAGCTCGAAGTAGTCGAAGCTCGGCTGGCCGCCGTTCACCCGGGCGTACGCGTAAGCGATGTAAAGGATGGCCCCGAGCATCAGGACCGAGCCGAAGAAGGTGTAGAGGAAGAACTTGACCGCGCTGTAGATGCGCCCCGATCCGCCCCAGACACCGATCATGATGTACATGGGGATGAGCATCAGCTCCCAGAACACGTAGAAGAGGAACAGGTCGAGCGCGAAGAACGCGCCGAGCATGCCCGCTTCGAGGAGCAGGAGGGCGAAGCACCAGTCTTTCAAGCGCGTGTGGATCGTGCCGAACGACGCGTAGGTCGCGACCGGCATGATGAAGACCGTCAACAGCACGAGCCAGAGGGAGATCCCGTCGATGGCCACGTGATAGTGGATGCCGAAGCGGGGCATCCACATCACGTCTTCGTTGAAGTGGTAGCCGCGGCCCATCGAGACGTGGAGGAGCGGCAGCGCGAGGACGAGCGCAGCGAACATTAGGGTCATCGTCGCCGCCCGCAGCGTCGCGTGAGCCTGCCGCGGCATGAAGAGGATCCCGAGCGCGCCGGCCAGGGGCACGGCCACGATCCACGTCAGCGTGTGGCCGCCGACGGCTGCGTTCGCCGCGTTCGCGGTCGTCGCCGGAGCGGCCGCTTCGGCGCCCGGCCACATGCGTACGATGAAGAGCGCGAGGAGCCCGGCCATCGCGGCGATCGGACCCCGGACGTCCCACCCGTGCGCCTTGGGCACGAGGGCCGCGATGATGACCGCGGCCACCACCGGGACCCCGCTGTCGAAGAAGCGCGCGGCGATGGCGATCGCGACCGCCGCGGCGACGACCGCGCCGAGCTGCGACGGTCCGATCGTCAACGGCGCGTCGTGCTTGGCGTGGCTCGAATGTTCGGCGCTCTGCATCTGTCTGCCCGTAACCCCTCAGAGCGACGAGATCGGCGCCTGAGGCCGAGCGACGCTGATCGACTTTCGTTTCACGAGCCCGAACGCGTTTCGCACTTCGAGGCCGACAGTGATCGGCCCCTTGCCGGGCTCGAGGTGGAGCTTCACCGACGACGCCTCCGCGAAGTCTGGCTGGTCGGGGAGTCCGTCGCCGTCGGCGTCCCAGCGGTAGCCGTAGCCGACGCCGGGCGCCGCGCTCACGACGTAATCGTCGTTGCCGGCGTCGACGACCGTGGCGTTCGCGTGCGGAACCGCGAAGAACCAGGCCATCCCCGCGATGCCGACGACCATCATCGCCGCGTACATGTGGACGACGCCGTTCTGGAACGCCCGGAGGATGGTGCCCGAGGCGGCCACGATGAGCGCCGTGAGGCGCGCGAGGATGCCGTCGATGACCGTCTTGTCGAGGGCGGCGCTGGTGTCGGCCAGCGAGTCGACCATCGAGATGATGGTCGCGTCGTAGAGCTCGTCGATCCGCCACTTGTCGAGCAAGAGCTGGTGCGCGCCGGGGAACTCCGCCGCGAGGCGCGCCGCCGGCTTGCCCTTCTGGGCCACGTACATCCAGTAGGCGAGACCGGTCCCGAACAAGAAGGCACCGATGCCGCCGAGGGCGAGGGTCCACTCGAGGTGCTCGGCCCACTCGGCGTCGTTGCCGTGCCCGAAGACCACGGCGCCTTCGGTCGCCGCCTTGAAGACCGGCTCGAGCCAGTGGTCGAGCGGCTTCTCCTTGAGTATGCCGAAGCCCGGGTTCAGGACGCCGGCGAAGAGCGAGAAGGCCGCGAGGACGATGAGCGGCACCGTCATCTGCCAGGGCGACTCGTGGGGAGGGTACCCCGGCGACGTGAGGTCTTCGTGGTGATGGTCGTCGTGACCGTGCTCGTCCCCGAGCTCCTGCTTCGCGATTAGCGACGGGCGCCCGATCGTCCAGCCCTTGAAATCCCCCCAGAAGGTGAGGAAATAGAGGCGGCACATGTAGAAGGCCGTCATCGCCGCCGCGAGCACGGCGGCCGTATAGAGCACGGGGCCGATCCACGTCGGCGGCTCGTAGAGCTTGAAGTGCTTGAAGAGCGGGCTGCTCGCCATCGGGTTGATCGTGCGATCGACGTAGGCCCGGTAGAGGATCTCGTCCTTCGAGAAGAACCCGCTGGTGAAGGGGAACCCGATGATCGCCGCGGTGGCGACGGCGAACGTCCCGTGCGTCAGCGGCAGCCACTTTCGCAGGCCGCCCATGCGCCGGATGTCCTGGGCCTTGTCGTCGTCGTGGATGCGCGCGTGCATCGAGTGAATGACGGAGCCCGCGCACAAGAAGAGGCAGGCCTTGAAGAACGCGTGGGTGAACACGTGGAAGAAGCCGGCGGCGAACGCCCCGACGCCGACGCCCAGGAACATGAACCCGAGCTGGCTCACGGTCGAGTACGCGAGGACCTTCTTGATGTCGTTCTGAACGAGGGCGATCGTGGCCGCGAGCAGCGCGGTCGACGCGCCGACGATCGCGATGACCATCATCGTGAACGGCGAGAGCACGAACACGAACGAGAGCCGGCAGATGAGGTAGACGCCGGCGGTGACCATGGTCGCCGCGTGGATGAGCGCCGAGACCGGCGTGGGGCCGGCCATCGCATCGGGGAGCCAGATGTAGAGGGGGATCTGCGCGCTCTTGCCGGTGCAACCGAGCAGGAGCGCGAGGCCGACCGCCGTAGCCGCGCTGACCGTGAAGGGCTTGAGCGGCTGCAGGAAGTGCAGGACGCCGGTGTACTGCCCGCCGCCGATCGGCCACACATGCACGCGCCAGGGCTCGCCGGGGTGAACGAGGCTGCTCGCGCCGTTGGCGATCCCGTTCCAGTCGAGCGCGCCGGTGTAGTGCGCGAGCAGGAACATCGCGCAGAGCAGACCGAAGTCGCCGACGCGGTTCGCGAGGAACGCCTTCTTGCCCGCCGCGGCGTTGGGCGCGCTCTCGTACCAGAAGCCGATGAGCAGGTACGAGCAGAGCCCGACCCCCTCCCACCCGACGAAGAGTAGCGGGAGGTTGTCGGCGAGGATGAGCACCAGCATCGAGAAGATGAAGAGGTTCAGGTACGCGAAGAAACGCGCGTAGCCTTTGTCGCCGGCCATGTACGTCGTCGCGTAGAGGTGAATGAGGAAGCCGACGCCCGTGACGACGAGCATCATGATTCCGTTCAGCTGATCGATGCTGAACTTCACGTCGATGGGGATGTTCTGACCGTCGCGGCCGCCGGTGGTGTGCATCCACTCCCAGGCGTTCCACGTGAGCCTCACGTGGGCGTCGTTCTGCTCGCTGACGCCTTGCGCGAGAGCGATGAACGCGACGACCGCGGCCGCGAAGCTGACGCCGACCGCGGTGAGCGTCATGAGCTTCACCGCGGAGTCGCCGAGGCGCTTGCCCCAGATTCCGTTCACGAAGGCGCCGAGGAGCGGCATCCCGAGGATGACCGCGATGAGCGCGTAGTCGTTCGCGGGAAAGAGCGAGAGCATGTCGAAGGGTCCCGTTCTCTTCAGTTCTTCAGGAGGTCCGCCTCGTCGGACCGGATGGTCCGCCGCAGGCGGTAAAGGGCGAGGACGATCGCGAGGCCGACCGCGACCTCTGCGGCCTCGGCGGCGATGAGGAAGAACGCGAACACTTGGCCCGTGTGACTGGGCAACGCCGAGGCGGCGCCCGCGCTGCCCGCGAGGGGTCTGACGTGCGACCGGTTGAAGGCGATGAGCGCGAGGTTCGCCGCGTTCAACATGAGCTCGATGCTCATCAGCTGAACGAGGACGTTGCGGCGGACGATGAAGCCGACGCCCCCGATGATGAAGAGCAGCCCGCTCAGAGCGGCGTATTGTTCGATCGGCATCAGGCGCCGCCTTTCCCCGTGGAGGCGGCGACCTTCGCCGGCGACGCGGCGTGGCCCTCGCCCAGTTGGATCTCGTGGCTGAAGACGCCCGAGTGGTGCGTCTCCACGTCGGGAACGAACGGGCTCGCCAACACCTCGCGCTCGCCGCGCGACAGCGTGCGCGCCCCCTGCCGGCCTCGCGCGACCGCAATGGCGCCGACGACGGCCACCATGAGCAGCGCGCTCGAGAGCTCGAAGGGAACGAGCGCGCTCGAGAAGAGCACGCTCCCGAAGGCGTCGACGCCGCCGAACGTGGCCGGAACCGAGGGAACCGGCATCGGGCGCGCCGATGCGCTCACGCGGGCGACGGCCGAGAGGACGCCGAGCCCGGCGAGCGCGAAGAGGCCCCCGCCGAAGACGCGCGCCACGAGGCCCTTCCGATCCGTTGGCGTCTCGTCGTGCGGGCCGAGCAGCATGATGACGAAGAGGAACAAGATGACGATCGCGCCGGCGTAGACGATGAGCTGGATCGTCGCCAGGAACTGCGCGTCGAGCGCGAGGAAGAGGCCCGCGATGCTCAGGATGAGCAGCAAGAGCCCCATCGCGGAGCGAATCGGGTTCTTGGCTATGACGACGGACAGCGCCCCGGCGAGGGCGAACGCCGCGCACGCGTAGGAGTAGACGGTCACGAGGGTCATCGTCAGCTCCAGGGCTCCACGGTCAGCGTCGCGTCGGCGCGCTTGCGCTCGCCGCGTACGTACTGCTCGAACTCGGCGCGAAACTTCTGGATGAAGGCGAGCGCCGGCATCGCCGTGCCCTCGCCGAAGGCGCAGATGGTGTTGCCCATGATGCCGTTCGCGATGTCGTGCAGGTCGTGAAGCTCGCCGATCGAGGCCTTTCCGTCGAGCACCTTGCTCGTCGTGCGTTCGAGCCACGCGCTGCCCTCGCGGCACGGCGTGCACTGGCCGCAGGACTCGTGGCGGTAAAACTGCATCAGGTTCTGCATGCACCACACCGGGTCGGTGCCTTGCGCGATGACCGTCACGCAGCAGGTGCCGAGCATCGTGCCGACCCCGCGCATCGTGTCGACCCCGAGCGGCACGTCGAACACGCTCTTGCCGTGCCACGGGTGAAGGGGGAGGCGCTCGTCGGGCGCGTTCACCGTCTCTTCGGGGCGAAGGACCGGGGTCGACGACCCGCCGGGGATGACGCAGAGGACGCCCCGGTCGCCCTGGACCCCGCCGCCGATGTCGTAGATCAGCTCGTTGAGGGTCGGGCCGACCGCGAGCTCGACGACGACGCCCTTCTTCACGTGGCCGTTGACGCCGTAAAGGCGCACGCCACCGTCGCCGATGCCGTGCAAGATCGACAGCTTGCTGAAGGCCTCGGCGCCCATGCCGAACGCCGTGGGCACCGCCGCGATCGTCTCGAGGTTGTTGACCGTGGTCGGACAGCCGAAGACGCCGGCGTTGGCGGGGAAGGGGGGCTTCATTCGCGGCTCGCCGCGACGACCCTCGATCGAGTTGAGCATCGAGGTCTCTTCGCCGCAGATGTACGCGCCCGCGCCCGAGTGCACGTGGACCTCGATGGGCCAGTCTTTGCCGAAGGGCGTGTCGCCGAGGTAGCCCTTGGCGCGCGCTTCGAGGATCGCGGCTTCGAGGCGCGCCTTCGAGAGGTGGAGCTCGTCGCGCACGTAAATGTACGCGATGTGAGCGCCGATCCCGTAGCAGGCGATGATGCACCCCTCGACGCAAGCGTGGGGGTTGAGCTCCATGAGCGTCCGGTCCTTGTGGGTCCCGGGCTCCCCCTCGTCGGCGTTCACGACTAGGTAGTGCGGCTTCGCGCCGACCGTCTTGGGCATGAAGCTCCACTTCACCCCCATGGGGAAGCCGGCGCCGCCCCGGCCGCGGATGTTCGCCTTCTTCGCCTCGTCGACGACTTGCTCGCGGGTCATCCCGGTCAGGACCCGCCGGGCGACCTGGTAGCCGCCCAGGCCTCCCTCGTTCGCCTCGTTCGCCTCGTTCGCCTCGTAGGCCCGGAGGCTCCAGCCCTCGGGCTTCCCGTACGTGCGGGTCAGGTAGTCCGTGCGCTTGATCATTGGTTGGGGATCAGCTCTCGAGTAGCCGGTTGAGGATCTGGTCGACGCCCTCGCGAGTGAGGTTCTCGTGGTAGTCGCGATCGACCTGCATCATGGGCGCGGTGCCGCAGCTCGCGAGGCACTCGGCGGTGCGGAGCGTGACCTTGCCGTCGGGCGTGGTCTCGCCGCAGTGGATGCCGAGGCGCTTCTCGCAGTGCTCGATGACCTGGTACGCGCCGCGGAGCGCGCAGGGGAGCGTGCGGCACACCCAGACCTGGTGCTTGCCGACCGGCTCCTGGTTGTAGAGCGTGTAAAAGGTGACGACGCCCTTCACGTGGGCCGGCGAGAGGTCGAGCCGGTGCGCGACGTATTCGACGACGTCGTCGCCCACGAATCCGGCTTGCTCCTGGCAAAGGTGCAAAAGCGGGAGCGTCGCCGCCATCTTGGTCGGGTACCGCTCGAGGATCTCCTGAAGCTTGCGCTCGCGTTCGGGGCTGAGAGCGAAGGGCATCGCGTGGGGCAATCCTTCTGGGGTCGGGCGGACGTGAGAGCGAAAGGAGGACGAGGGAGGAAGAGAGAGGAAGCAGGCCGCTGTGGACCGCGCTTGCTCCTCGGCTGGAGCCCGCACCGAGCGCGCGCGGAAAACGCAAAAAAACAGCCGAAAAACCGGCGCAAACCTAGTTGGGACCGTGCACAGGTGTCAAGCGGTGGCGGCGCCGGTCGCCGTATGAGCGCCGGGAGGCACAAAGTCGCGCCGCGTGGTGTCCTCGACCAAGAATCCCTTGAGAGGTGCGATCGCGAACCGCTATGCTCCCCCAGCGCGCGATTCTGCGCGCTTGCAGACGTTCGGTGCGGCAAGGCCTCCCCCTTTGCGCGCGCTCGATCACGCCCCGACGGAGGTGCACTAGTGTTCTGTCCGAACTGTGGCACGCAGAACCCCGATACGGCGCAAACCTGCTCCAAGTGCAGCTTTCACCTAAAGGGTGCCGCGGCCCCGAAGTTCAAGGGAACCATGCTGATGATGAATCAGCCGGTCGTCCCCACAGGCGCTCCAGGCGCGCCGCCTCCTCCCGTCGGAGCGCCGGCCGGCTCACCTGCCGGACCGGGGGGCCTGCCCCGCCCTGCCGCCGCATTGGGCGCTCCTCCGGGCGCGTCCCCGGTGCCCAGCAAGCTGAAAGGCACGATGGTCGGCGTCGCTCCGATGGCGGGCGGCCTGGGAGCTCCCCCGATGAGCATGGGCGCGCCGCCGATGGGGGCCCCGCCGATGGGCGCGCCTCCGATGGGGGTCCCGCGAACTCCGCCACCTCCTGCGGCCGGCCCTGAACTGAACTCGGCGTTCTCGCCGCCCGTTCCGCAGCCCGGGGTCAACCCGCTGGGCGGCACAGTGGCTGCCGACGCGGGCTCGTTCGCTTCGGCGTTCGGTCCCAGGCCTGGGGGGGGTGGGGGCGGCTACGCGCCGCCTCCGCAGGCTCAGCAGCCTTACGGGGCACCGCCCGGGGGCGGCCACGGGCAGGGCTACGCGCCCACGGCGGCCGTGCCCGCCACCGGCTCGTTCGGCGGTCCGCCTCCGGGATACGGGCAGCCGCAGGGCCAGCAGGGCGCGGCGGCGCAGCCCGCTTACGGCGCGCCTCCACCGAACGCGTTCGGTGGTGGAGCACCTCCCGGCGGCCAGTCGCCTTACGGTGGACCGCCGCAGCAGCCCCCGCAGGGGTACGGGCCTCCAGCGCAGGGGTACGGGCCTCCGCCGCCCCAGCCGGGGTTCGGCCCTCCGCCGGGCTACGGGCAGCAGGCAGGTTACGGCGGTCCTCCTCCCGCGTACGGTCCGCCTCAGGGTTACGGGCAACAGGCCAGCCAGCAGGGCTATGGCGCGCCGCCCGGCGGCTACGGGCAAGCGATGCAGCAGGCCGGCCCCCAGCAGGGCGCGTCTGGTTACGGTCAACCCGGCGCCATCGTCGGAACGCTCTCGTCGGCCGGAACGAAGGGGCCGACGCGGCGCAATGCCCTCATGACCCTGTTGATGCCGTTCGGGGTCATTTTCGGCGGGAGCATCCTCGGCACGATCCTGGCGATGATCGTCCCGTCGTTGAGCATCCTCGGCTCGCTGATCTCGCTCGGAGGGGGCGTGTGGTTCGTTCTCTTGACCATCCCGATGGTCAACGAGCTCAAGTCGGTCACGCAGAACGCCAATCTGCAGTGGTGGCCGATCCTCATCCCCTTCTACAGCATGTACTGGGCCTGGATGATCATCCCCGCCGAGGTGGCCAGGGCCAAGCAGGTCCTCGGCGTGCAGCAGCCGCCGCGATCGCTCGTCCTCTACATCTTTCTATGGCCCTTCGCGCTGGCCTCCGACATCAACGACATGGTCCGATGACGTCACCTGCAGCGCGCGGACGAGACGAGACGAGATAAGCCGCAGAGCCGCAGAGGTGAGGGGCGAAGACTCGCTCGCAGCCGCCCCGTCGCCGGTGTCGAGACTTCGACCCTGGTCTCTGCTCTGGTGCGCCAAGCAAGCTTCGACCTGGAGGATGCCATGTGATGCCTTCACTTGAC
>CALFNG010000350.1 GCA_937902985.1 uncultured Myxococcales bacterium | reverse complement strand
CGGTCGTGGCCGCGACGGCGACCGCGTCCGCGCCTGCGCCTGCGCCTGCGTCTGCGTCCGCGTCCGCGCTTGCGTCCGCGACCGCGACCGCGACCGCGCGAACGCAAGCGGCACAAGGCGGGCAAGGCGTGCAACCGGGGCAGCTGATCCTTCTCGGCGACGGCACGTTCGTCTCGGTCGACGGTGTGGCCCGCGGCGCCTGCCCGCGCTCGATCGCACTCGAGCCCGGCGCCCACGCCGTCGTGTTCACGTTTCCGCCAACGGGCGAATCCAGGGGCGAGTCGTTGACGCTCCGCGGCGGAGAGCGCGTGACTCTTCGCGCAGACTTCACCGGGGCCACGCCTTCGATTCGAACCCAGCCGCGCTGACGCGGAGCGGGCGCGCGCCGCGGAGGAGGACGCGAATCCAACGCACGCCGATTCGCCGCGCCTGTGCTACGCGATGGTGGCCGCCATGCCCGATTTCTTCGACCTCTCCCGCCACTTCACGTCCGAAGAACGCTCGATCCGCGAGAGCGTCCGCAAGTTCGTCGATGCGCGCATCCTTCCGACGATCGGCGAGCACTGGGAGCGCGGAACGTTCCCTACCGAGCTCATTCCCGAGATCGCCGAGCTCGGCCTCCTCGGCTGTAACCTCCAGGGCTATGGCTGCGCGGGCCTCAGCGACACGGGCTACGGCCTCGCGATGCAAGAGCTCGAACGGGGCGACTCGGGGCTCCGCTCGTTCGCGAGCGTTCAGGGCTCGCTCGTCATGTACCCGATTCACTCGTACGGGTCCGACGAGCAGAAGACCAAGCTCCTGCCCAAGATGGCGAAGGGCGAGATCATCGGCTGCTTCGGGCTGACGGAGCCCGACTTCGGCTCGAACCCGAACGGCATGCTCACGTTGGCGGTCGACGACGGCGACAGCTACGTGCTCAACGGCACGAAGCGCTGGATCACCAACGGCAACCTCGCGCAGATCGCGCTCGTCTGGGCGAAGGTCGGCGGTCCCAAGGGCGAGGTGCGCGGGTTCATCGTCCCGACCGACACGCGCGGCTTCGAAGCGCGCGAGATCCACCACAAGGTCAGCTTGCGGGCCAGCGTCACGAGCGAGCTCATTCTCGAAGACGTGCGCGTGAAGAAAGACGCGATCCTCCCCGGCGTCCGCGGGATGAAGGGGCCCCTCTCGACGCTCACGTCGGCACGCTTCGGCATCGCCTGGGGCGTCATCGGCGCGGCCATGGCCTGCTTCGACTGCGCCGTCGACTACGCGAAGCACCGGGTGCAGTTCGCCGGCAAGCCGATCGCCTCGCACCAGCTCGTGCAGGCCAAGCTGGCCGAGGCGCTGACGCAGATCACGAACATGCAGCTCCAGGCCCTCGAGGCCTCGCGCATGAAGGCCGAGAAGAAGCTGCGGCCGCAGCACGTGAGCATGATCAAGCGCCACAACGTGCACGCCGCGCTCCAGATCGCGCGCGCTTGCCGCGAAATCCTCGGCGGCAACGGGATCACGCTCGAGTACCCGATCATGCGCCACATGTGCAATCTCGAGACGGTCTTCACGTACGAGGGCACCCACGACATTCACACCCTCATCCTCGGGCAGGACATCACCGGCATCGCTGCCTTCGAGTAGCGCGAACGAGAGGGAGATTGGCCGCAGAGGCGCAGAGGGCGCTCCCCTCTGCGCCCTCTGCGCCAGATCTCTCTCTCGTCTTCGGAGGGCCTAGCCGGTGTAGGTGTCGGCGAGGGCGCCTACCTGGCGAAGCCCCTCGTAGAGGACGATGCCCACGGCGTTGGCGAGGTTGAGCGAGCGGACGGCGCCCAGGGTGGGGATGCCGGCGACGCGGTCGGGGAAGCGCGCGAGCAGGTCTTCGGAGAGGCCGACGCTCTCTTTGCCGAAGACGAGCGCATCGCCGGCGGCATACGGGCCGGCGAGGTAGCTCCGGGCGGCGAGCGCACTGAACAGGTGCAGCTTGCCGCGGGGCGATTCCTTCGACCACGCGTGCAGGAAATGCTCGAAGTCGACGTGGGTCCGCACGTCGACGAGGTGCCAGTAGTCGACCCCCGCGCGGCGAACGCTGTGGTCGTCGATCCGGAAGCCCAGCGCCCCGACGAGATGCAGCGGCGACGCCGTGGCCGCGCACATGCGGGCCACATTGCCGGTGTTGGGCGGGATTTCCGGCTCGACGAGCACCACGTGAAACGGGCAAGGGAGCGGGCGGGCTCGAAGCCGCGCTGTAGACGAGGAACTCTTCGGCAATCTCGGAGCAATCTTGGGAGCGAACTAGACCATCGCTTGACGCTCGGCGCGGGCAAACCGTAGCCTCGCGAGTTGGAGTCGCACACGCTACTCGGAGCCCTCTTGCCCCGCAATCCGAAGGTCCCCGTCGCCACCGCGTGCTCAGTCGCGACGTTTGCCACGTTTGCCACGTTTGCCACGTTTGCCACGTTTGCCACGTTTGCCACGTTGGCCACGTTCGCGCTTGCCGCGACGGGTGGCTCCGCCTGGGCGGGTGACATGGATCCGGCGCCCGAGCGCCTCGCCAGCTGCGCGACCACCGCGTGCGTTCCCAACAACGTGGCCTGGGCCAACATGATGAGCGAGCTCGGGATGGCGATCGCGCCGACCGCGTTCCACGCCGCCCGGACCACGGGGCTGGGCGGCTTCGCGCTCAGCCTCGAGACCAGCTTCACGCACATCAACGCGGACGCGACGGCCGGCGGCGTGCAGTACTGGCACAAGGGCACCGAGGGACCGGTCGACCCGAACAGCCACGCCTTCTCGATCGAGAACACCACCCCGGACTCGATCCTCGGCGTCTACAGCCTGAAGGCGCGCAAGGGCCTGGCCTACGGGTTCGAGATCGCCGGCGATCTCGGCTACCTCGCCAACACGTCGCTCTGGGTCGGGGGGGCCGACCTTCGCTGGGCCATTCTCGAGGGCTACCGCACGGGCGCGCTCGGCTACCTCCCCGACGTCTCCATCGGCGCGGGCGTGCGAACGATCGGCGGCTCGCCGAAGTTCTTCCTCACGACGGTCGGCCTCGATGCGCAGGTCTCGAAGCCCTTCGCCGTCGCCGACAGCGCCGTGCTCACGCCGTACCTCGGGGTTCAGCGCATCATCATCTTCGCTGACTCGTCGGTCGTCGACCTGACGCCGACCACCGACCCGCTCAACCAGTGCGGGTACCTCGGGCCCAACCTACCCGGCAACAAGAATGCGCCCGGCAACCTCGGTTCCGGCCAGCTGCCGAACGACGGGACGCCCGTCTGCAAGACGGGCAACGTGAGCGACTTCAACAACGACACCACGTTCCGCAAGGCGCGCATCCACCGCTGGCGCGGCATGCTGGGGCTGAACTACCGGTTCGAGATCCTCTACCTCGCGGCGCAGTTCGCCATCGACATGACCGACCCGGGCGCGGAGAACGGCGTCATCGGCGTCAACGGGAGCAGGCAGTGGACGACGTCGCTCGAAGCCGGCGTCTCCTTCTAGGTCTCGGCCTGGGCGTGAGCGCGGTCCTGGCCGTCGCGGGCGCGGCATGCGGCGCCCAGGAAGCGTCGCCCGTGGGAATCTCGCCGCCGCGCGCCACCGAGCGCGGCCCCCGGTCGAGCGACGACGCCTCCGCCGGGACCGGCGACTTTCGCGTGCGGTACGGTCTCGTCACC
The DNA here is from genome assembly GCA_937902985.1 of uncultured Myxococcales bacterium. Classification (GTDB taxonomy): domain Bacteria; phylum Myxococcota_A; class Polyangia; order Polyangiales; family Polyangiaceae; genus Palsa-1150. Next base: position 28,976 of record CALFNG010000350.1, on the reverse strand, counting down.
CGCCTCAGCGATCGCTTCCTGTCGCTCGGGCACGCCGAGCGCTTCGACGGCGTCGTCTGGGCCAACGAGGCCGCCCGGGCCTCGTGGACCGGGGACCTCCGCGCTGACGGTGGCGCCGACTTCGCCGAAGGCGCCGTGTTCGTCGAAGAGGCGATCGATCGCGCCACGGGCGACGGCGGGGTCGCCGGGCTGCTCGCGATGGAGAAGCGGGGCAGCGCGTGGCGGTTCAGCGCCGTCGAGCCCGACGGGCAGGTCCTCACCGACGCGCGCACGACCGCGTGCGCGACGTGCCACCACGAAGCCCCGCACGACTTCGTGTTCCGGACGCCGCCGGCGACTCAGAGCAGCAGCGCCGCCGCGAGCGCCGCGATGACGGCCACCGCGCCGACGCCGGTCGCAACGGCTGCAGCCACGTACGACGCCCGGAGCGCCGGCTCGGCCGCCGCGCCTTCGAGGCGGTAGCAACCGCGCAGGAACGCGCGGGCGCTCCGGCCCGGCAGCCCGATCCCGATGCCGGCGATCGAGAACGCCTTGCCGAGCCCCTCTTTCGCGGCGACGACGAGGGCCCCGAGGGGACCGACGACCACGTCCCACCCCGCCGCGTAGAGGCCGAAGCGGACGGCCCGCGCGGTGGCGCCGCGAACGCCGGCGCGACGTGCGCCGCGGTCGAGCGCCCAGCCATGCGCGACGTGCGCCGCGACGAGGATCGTGGCCAGCGCTGGAACGCCCGCCGCGACGAGCCGGGTCGCCGCCAGTCGCTCGTCGAGAAACACGTGCTCGACCCAGGCCGGCGCGACGAGCGACAGCGGGACCAGCGCGAGGAGCGCCATCGACGCCGAGGCGAGCATCTCGCTCGCGAACGCGAAGCGGAGCGCGGGCGTGATGGGCCCGTCGGGCAGCGCCTCGAAGAAGCGTTCGGCGTCGAACGTTGTGGCCCTCGCGGTCGCCCAGAGGCGCGTCAACGCGGGCGCGCCGGGCCGCTCCCAGGGGACGATGGCGACCACGCCCGAGCGCGTCTGCTCGTTGCGGCAACCGGCGCAGTCGGCGTCGCCGCAGAAGGCGCACAAGACCGCCGCGGGGACCTCGGAGTCCGCCAGCTCGTCGCGCTGCGCCTGCAATTCCGCGTTCGAGTCGGCGGGCGCCTTCGATCGGTTCAGTGCGACTTTCATCGGACGCCTCCGTCGCCCCCGGCGCGCTGGCGCCTGCCACGTCTGCTCACACGGCTGGGCGCGCTCGGCCGGAAGTGTGACACGGGTCGGCGCTCAGTGCACGAGGTGCCCGGCGGAAGAGCCGCGCCGCACGCGGATGTCGTCGGCCCGGCCCCCGAGGAGGGCGGCAACGACCAACGCGACCAGCGAGAGCCCGAGCGTGGCGTAGAGGGCGGGCGCAAACGTGAACCGCAGGGGGACGCCGTGGCCCCCATGAGGCGGACGGGCCAGGAGAACGGCGACCGTCGCCGCCGGGACCGCTACGAGGAAAGCTGCCGCCACCCGGGCGCCGCGCATCTGCCGGATGGTGCGGCGGCTGAAGACGGTGGGCACGAGGACGGACCACGCCACGCCGGCGCCCCAGGCCCACCCCAGCCGGCGCGCGAGCGAGAACCCGGAGAGCGACACCACGTCGGGGAGGGTGACTTCGATCCAGGGCAGAAAGAACGCGGCGAGCCCGGCGACGCCGAGGGCGACGAGGAGGCCGCGTCCGCGACCCAGATACCCGCGGGGCAAGAGCTCGTCTTCGGGCTCGATCGGGAGATCGTCGCTGACCGCGTCAGCCGACGCCGGCAGCTTCTCGAAGGCGACCAGCGCGACCCCGCAGACGGGGCATTTCGTCTGCTCGTCCCGCTGGAACATCTCGCGGCAGAAGGGGCAGGCCAGCAGCGACATTCGACAAAGCATAGCAGCCGTTTCGGCGCACCCGCCCCGCTGGGGTGCCTTAAGCTAAGAACCGCCGATGCCCCGACCCACGAAACTCGAAGACGCGACCGTCGACGCCTGGCTCAGCGCGCACCCGGAATGGAGCCGCGCCGGAGAAGGCGCGAGCGCCGGGATCGGGAGGAGCTACACGTTCCCAGACTTCGCGGCGGCTCTGGCGTTCGTGGTCCGCATCGGTTGCCTGGCCGAGCGACGCGATCACCACCCCGACGTCGAGCTCGGATGGGGCCGCGCGCGGCTCCGCTGGTCGACCCACGACGCGGCCGGAGTGAGCCAGCTCGACCTCGACGCGGCCGAAGCCAGCGACGCGCGCGCCCCATGACCGTCGAGCGAGCGCGGGGGATGACCGCCCGATGAACGAGCACGAACGGCTGACCACGGCGCGCGACGAGCTGCGGGGGCGCATCGAGGCCGTGGTCGGGCCCGGTCCCATCGAGCGCTTCGACGAGGCGCTCACGCACGCGAGCTTCGCGAACGAGACGGGCGTGCCGAACAACCAGCGCCTCGAGTTCCTGGGCGACGCGGTGCTCGGTCTGTGCGTGAGCGAGCTGCTCGGCGAGGCCCACGCCGAGGCCGACGAGGGAATGCTGACCCGCATGCGCAGCGCGCTCGTGAACGCCGACGCCCTCGCGGCGTGGGCGCGGCGGGTCGCGCTCGGGCCCTGCGTGGCGCTCGGGCGCGGCGCGACGCTCGGGTCGGAGCGCGAGCAGACCAACGTCCTCGCCGACACGGCCGAAGCGCTGGTCGCCGCGGTCTACGAGGCGCGAGGCATCGCGGGGGCGCGAGCGCTCGTGCGCGAAATCGTCGGCGAGCTCCTCGATCGCTCCGCGTCGCTCGGCGTGCGCGACCCCAAGAGCGCCCTGCAAGAGAGCGTGCAGAGCCGGGGCCTGCCGCCGCCCACGTACCGCGTCGCCGAGGTGCGCGGCGCGCCCCACGAGCAGATCTTCGTCGTCGACGTCGTCATCGGCGAAGCGGTCGCCGCGCGCGGCGAGGGCCGGAGCAAGCGCCTCGCCGAGCGCGCCGCAGCGACCGCGGCCCTCGATCACGAGGAGGCGCCGACCCAGCGCTTTCCCCACCTGGCCGGAGAGTGCGAACCAGAGAACTGAAACGCTTGCGCTCGGGAAGAGCGCGATTGGCCGCAGAGGCGCAGAGGACGCAGAGCAGAGATTCGGGTTCGGCCCTCGCGGCGCGTACGTGGACCGTAGACCTCGTGCCGGAGCAACCGCGCCCACCCGCCAAAGCTTCTAGCGCCCGCCGTCGACGTCGGCGGGGAGCTCGAGGCTGTCGAGGAGCTCTTCGTGCAGGTCGCGGACCTTCGCGGCCCTCAGATTGGCGACGAGCTTGTCGGTCTCGTCTTTGACGCGCTGTCGCCAGAGGATCTCGCGAATCTGGGGCGCGACCTCTTCGACGGAGCGCTTCTGTGGCGCCAGCGTGCCGCGGCGCCAGACCACGGAGAAGAAGTCGCCTTCGGCCACCGGCGCGCGGACGACGTCGCCGTCGTGGACGCTCTGGGCCGCCCGGACGACCGCAGCGTCGACCCGGAGACCGGGCTCGGTCGATTCGCCCTCGGCGTTCAAGAAGCCGAGGTTGCCCGATCGCAGCGCGGTCGCCTTGTCCTGGCTGTGATCGCGCGCGAGCTGCGCGAACGTCTTCGGCGTGCCGTCGGCGAGGGCCGCGTTCAGGACGTCTTGCGCCTCGTCGCGCGTCTTGCAGAGGATGCGCCAGATCCGGTAACGCTCGGGGGCATCGTACCGCGCGCGATTGCGCTCGTAGTAGGCGCGCACGTCGGCCACGGGCACGTCGGCCACGGGACCCAGGCTGTTTCGGAGCGCGCGGACCGTCGCCCCCGACTCGGCGCGCTCGATGGCGTGTGCGACCACGGGCTCGGTTGCGAGCTTCGACGTCTCGGCCGCGAGCGAGAGGAGCGCGTCGCGAACGAGCACCTCGTCGAGGACGCGATGGCGGATCGCATCGGCCGTGGACCCGAACGACGCCCGCTGGAAGCCCGGCATCGACGCGATGCGCTCTTCGAGCTCGCTCGCGGCGATCGAGCGGGACATGGGGGGCACGCCGACGGCCGCCACGACGGCGTCGCGCTGCGACGGCAGGGACGTCTGCGCGCCGTTCGCCGTCCTGGCGCCGGCGTCGTCTGCGCGGCTGCTGTCGTGGACGAGCACCGCGGCCACCGCGAGACCGGCGCCGGCGACGAGCCCGCGGAGCACGGCCTACGACCCCGCGGCTCGACGGCGAGGGCGCGCCGCGGCTACGGACGCTCGAGGCCCGACGTTGAGAACCCCGGCGACGCGGAGCACCTCGTCGTCGACGCCGACGAACCGATAGCACTCGGAGCGAAAGCCATACGCCTTGTGCAGCCGGCTCACGATCTCGACCATGGCGTCGGGGGGGACGAGCGCCTTGCGCAGCTTGGCGACCTTGCGAATCGACCGGAGCGGCTCGCCGAGCTCGAGTAGCTCATGGACCCGCACGAGCACGTCGAGAGGCTTGAGCTCACGGGCGCCGCGGACCTTGCCCGATTCGAGCTCGCGCATGAGGCGCTGCCGGCGCTTCTCCGTTCGCCCGTCTTGTTTGTGCGCACCGTTGCCTCTGCCGCCGAGGATGTCGTTGAACAGTCGCGCCACGCGCCGCTTTTCGATCGCCTCGGGACTCCCCCGTCGGTTCAGCGGTTTCGAGGGGGTTCGGGTCGCCTTCACGATCGTGCGCCTCGGTGTATCAGACGCGGAATCGAAGCGACGTTAGCGATCTACCGGATGAGTGTCAATTGCACATGAGGGCGGCGTTCAATTCGCGGTCTCGGCCTAGCCTTCGCTGGCGGAGGTCGCGGAAAATAGCCCAATTGGGCACGGCTCGCAGTGCCCGCTGGTCTTCACCAGTGTCCCGTCAGCCCGTCAGCCCCGTCAGGCGGCGGGGATCAGCGCATCGTGAGCTTCATGCAGGCTGAGAGGCCGTCGGTCGTTCGCGATTGCATGCCGCACTCGTACTTTCCGGGCGTCAGGCCGTACACGCACGATTGCTCGAAGCGTTCGAAGGTACCCCGCTTCGCCAGCTCCTCGGCCCACCCGTCACGGAACGCGACCCGCTCGTTCGAGCTCAGCTCGATGCCTTCGTGCTCGACGTACTCGCTCGTGTAGAGGTCGACGATGTGGTCCTGCAGGTCCAGGCACGCGAGGAGCTTCTGCTCCTCGGTGGTGAACTGCGGAGACTGGGCCTCGACCTTGGGCCGCGCGGCGCACCCACCGAGAACCACGAGTGAAACGAGACCGGCGAGAGTGAAGCGGAGCATCACCGGGACGACCTGACGTGTGAAGGGACACGTCTATTGTAGCTTTCGATCCGCGGTCGCGCCCGTCAGGATCGGAGCACAGCCGCGAGCGCAGGCGCGGGCGCGAGCGCGGACGCCGGCGCGCGCGGACGCAGGCAGTCTATTTCGGCGGCTCTTCCGCCAGAGCGGCGATCCCCGCGCGCACCTCGGGAGGGACCTCGACCTTCTGCATCGTGTTGTAGTCGACGAGCACCGCAACCGACGCTCCGCGTGCGCAGGGCCGCTCGGGAGCGTCGAGGAGCCAGGCTGCGTATTCCATCGTGATGCTCGTTCGCCCGACCCTCAAGATGCGCGACCCGACGACGATCGTCGCAGGGTAGACGACAGGGCGGATGAAGTCGCAGCTCGCCATCGCCAAGATGGGCCCGACGTCGCGCGGTCTGTCGGCGTGAACGCCGATGCGGGCGAAGAGCGCGATACGGGCCGACTCGAACCAGGTGAAATAGCGCGCATGGTTCACGTGCCCCATCGCGTCCATTTCGGCCCAATGAACTGGAAAGCTCACGGTGACGGGAAAGGGGACCATCGCTGGATGATCCCCTGGTAGCATCCCTTCTTCGTCAGATCAGTTTTTCCCGCTGCCGCCGCTGCCGTTCCGGGCGTCGATCGCGACGTACTGCATCTGATCGCCGCGTTTCACTCGCAGCAGAATCGGTGCGTGACCCGACGCGCTGGTCGCGACCCGCACCTTCGCCGTGAGGTCGCTCGCGCTCACGACGCGCTGGCCGGCGACCTCTTCGATGACGTCGCCCGGGCGGAGCTTTCCGTCGGACGGACCGTCGGAAGCCACGCGCGACACGACGACGTGTCCGTCGTCTTCGGCGACCGCGATCCCGAGGGCCGTGGCGCGATCGGCGGCGCCGTCGCTCGACTCTTGCGGCGACGAGTCGGCGTGCTCGCCATCGTCTTTGAGGGCGGAGAGCGTCACGTCGACGTCGCGCTTCTGGCGCTCGTGGAAGACCGCGAGCTTCACCTGCGTGCCTGGAGCGTGGCGCGCCACGAGCCGCGGCAGATCTTCGGTGTGGGGAACGTCTTGCCCGTCGACCGCGACGATCACGTCGCCCGACTTGATACCCGCCTTGTCGCCGGGGCTGCCTGGTTCGACGTCCTCGACGAGCGCGCCGTGGGAGTGGTCGAGGCCCACGGCTCTGGCAAGGTCGTCGTCCATTCCCTGAATGACGACGCCGATGCGCCCTCGCGACACATGGCCCGTGGCGAGGAGCTGCGGAACGACGTCGCGGACCGCATCGATCGGGATCGCGAAGCCGATGCCCTTGCCTTGCGGGTTGATCGCTGTGTTGATCCCGACGACCTGGCCGCGCAGGTTGAAGAGCGGACCGCCGCTGTTGCCGGGGTTGATGCTCGCGTCGGTCTGGATGAAGTCGTCGTAGGGGCCGGCGCCGATCGTGCGGCCCTTGGCGCTGACGATGCCCATGGTCACCGTGTTGCCGAGCCCGAACGGATTGCCGATGGCGACGACGTACTCGCCGACCCTCAGCGCTTCGCTCGATCCGAGCGACGTCGTGGGCAGATCGCTCGGCGGGTTCTCGAGCTTGAGGACCGCGACGTCGAGGCGTACGTCCTTGCCGACCACCTTCGCGCGGTAGTCGCGGTCGTCGGCGAGGCGCACCTTCACGAGATCGGCGCCGTCGATGACGTGCGCGTTGGTCACGACGTGACCCTCCTTGTCGATGAGGAACCCTGAGCCCAGAGCCTGCTGCTTGGTGACGGCGTCACCGTCGCCGTCGTTGCCGCCGCGAGGAGATCGACCTTGCGGCCCCTGCTGGTGGAAGAACGGTGTGAGATCGCCGAAGCCGGGGAACCCGAACTCGCCTCGAGCCTGATGCACCTCGTGGACCGTCGTGATGTTGACGACGGCGGGGCGCACCCTGGCGGCCAGGGTGGCGATGTCCGGCGTTCCGGGGAGAACGGGTGGTGTCGCGAAAGGAGCGGGCGTCTGAGCCACGGAGTCGGGCTGCGCAGCCGCTGCGGGGTGTTGGCAGCCGCTTCCAGCCGCCAGGATGAGAGCAGTGAGAGGAATGATGTTTCGCAGTGTCATGACTCCGCTGCAACACGGGAGGGCGCCCGCCGATTCCCGGCCGATTCCCGGCTCGTTCGCTCAGCGCTCGTCGGTCGCGTACACGACCTCGCCGAGGCGGGCCTCTTCTTCCGCGGCGGCGTCGCGCTCTGCGGCGACCGCGGCGGCCTCGGTCTCCAGATCCGCAAATCGCCAGCGAGTCTCTCCCGTCGGCTCGATGGCGATATCGCCGCCGAGAGCGATGAGCTCGCGGTCGAGTCGCTTGGGCTCGGCCGGCTTGCCCGTGGCCCCCTGCCACGCCGAGGCCGCGACGCCGTCGGTCATCGGCTGCTTCGAGCGCACCCGCTCGAGCACCGCGCGCAGGACCGCGAGCCTCCCGCGCTCTTCGGCCTCTTCGCGGCGCCTGAACGGTCGCGCGACCGCGCGGCCGATGGGCACGACGAAGAGCAGCGCCGAGAACACGAGCGGCACGACGCCGAGCGCGATGGGAACGCCGGTGTCGAACACGGGCTGCGGCACGCGGTCGAAGAGGTGCGTGACCCGCTCGAGCGTCAGCCCGTTGCCGATCGCCCAGAAGCCCATGAACAGGTTGAACGCATTGAGCGCGGCGATGCCGACGTTGGCGCCCGCCGAGTTGCCCGTGAGCGGCGGGAGCGGCTTCGGCCCTCGGTCCCAGGCGGCCGGAGGCGGCGCAGGGACGCTGGCTCGCGACGCGTCCGTACCTTCCGCCGTCTTTCGCAAGGCCGGAAAGCTGTAGAAGATGCCCCCGTCTTCGCTGACGCCGACCTCGCCGTCGTAGTCGAGCATGAGGCGCGCCATCATCGGATCGGCCTCTTCGCGCGGCAGCCCGGTGGCGCGCATCACGTCGGCCAGGCCGATGCGGCCCTTGCCGGCGCGAATGGCGGCGAGGACCCGACGCGGTGTCTCGAGAGGATCGTCGGGAGGGGCCGGCGGCCCGAAAAAGAAGCGGTTGACGCGCTCGTACAAGGGAACGCGGGGGCCCTCGGCGCGCCGGGGCGCGAAGCGGCGCGCCTCGTATCCCCCCCCGCCCCAGCCGGACGCCGAGTAGACGGAGAAGGGCGACCAGGGGTGGAACGTCCAGAAGAGCGCGTCGCCGAGCACCCGGAAGAACGCGTACGCGAGCACCCCGCCGGGGAGACCGTCGCTGCGACGCGAGTCGTTTCCCTGGCGCGCGAAGGTCATGGCCAGGATGAGCGCGACGAAGATCGCCGCGTAGCCGACGAGCACGATGGCCACCCAGGCGCGCACGACGAAGCGCAAGACGCCCATCAGGCCGCGTCCGAACGCCTTCATCACGCGCCGGCGCGCGTCGCGCCCCTCCCACGGCTTGGTGAAACCGCTCGGGAAGAGGTGAACGAGCTGACCCTCGGCGGTGACCCTCAGCTGCCCTCGATACTCGGTGGAGAGCCACTTCAACCCGCTCTCGGCGTCGCGCAGCGCCAGGCCCGTCTTTGCGGCCGCGTCGGCGACGGTCATGGGCGAGCGGCCGTCGACCTGCGCGCGGAGGGTCTCTCCCGCCTTCGCGGGGTCCATGAAAGTCGGCGGCGCAGTGTGCGCGACAGTCGGCACGGGTTCCAGGGTAAGCACCGAAGGGGCACCGGTCGAGCCGAGCCTTTCCGAGGGGTTCGCTTGCGCCGGGCGCTGCCGCGGTTCGGCTGGCGCGCGCGATGCCAGTCGATGCGCGGGTTCCGATCGATATAAGGTAGGCGGCGTGAGACTCGGCCTTCTCGGTCCGGCAGAGGGAGATCTGGCCGCGCTGGCGCGCACGGCGGAGCTCCTCTTGAACGGCGCAAAGGTCACCCGGGCCATCTACCTCGGCGCCGACGACGCCCTCGAAGACACCGTGGCGCTCTGGGCAGAGTCGCTCGTGGGGTCCGACGCGAGCGACAAGGGGCTGTGGGACCGGGCCTTCGCGATCGCCGCCGAGGGCTCGCCCGAGCAGATCGGGACGTTCCTGAGGAGCGAGCGCGCGCGCATGCGGTTGAAGTCGCTCGAGAGCCTGCCCCAGCGCGAGCTCCGGAGCGTCGAGATGTTCGGCGATCGGGTCGCGATCCTGGTGCACGACAAGGCGGTCCTCGACGAAGAAGACATCTTCGCCGCGACGTTCCTCGTCTACGGCAAGAGCGACGGGCCGCTCGTGAAGAAGATCGGTCCCCGGTGGTTTCTCACGCCCGGGCCGATCGGACCGGGGAGCGGCGGAGCCGTGGTGCTCGACGACGCCGCCGACGAGGTCGTCGCCACGTTCTACGATCCCGACGGGCGCGCGGTTCGCAGGGAGAAGCTCTCTGCGTCGCGTCGGTCCAGGGTGAGCGTGAAGTCGTGAACCGCGTCGCCGTCTTCGGCGGCAGCTTCAACCCGCCGCACGTCGCGCACGTGCTCGCGTGCGCGCTGGTGCGCTCGATCGAGGACGTCGACCGCTTGCTGGTCGTCCCCACGTTCAAACACCCCTTCGCCAAGCCGCTCGCGCCCTTCGACGATCGCGTGACGATGTGCGAGCTCGCGATGGCGTGGATCCCGGGGGTCGAGGTCTCGCGCCTCGAAGAGGAGCTCGGCGGCGAGAGCCGCACCCTTCGCACGCTCGAGACCCTGGCCCGGGTTCACCCCGACTGGCAGCTCCGGCTCGTCATCGGCGCCGACATCTTGACCGAAGCCCCGCGCTGGTTCGGCTTCGAGACGATCGTGAAGCTCGCGCCGCCGATCGTCCTCGGCCGCGCCGGCTTCCGCGATCCGGGCGCCGGCGATCAGGCCACCGCTCCCGCGCTCCTGCCCGACGTCTCGAGCACGCAGGTGCGCGCCGCGATCGCTCGGGGCGCCTGGAGCGAGGTCGAGAAGGTCGTTCCTCGCGCGGTGGTCGCCCACGCGCGCGCCCGAGGCCTCTATGGCGCGCCGGACTGACGTCGGCCTCCGGGTCTTCGTGTTCGGCGCGGGCAAGGCCGGAGCCTCGCTCGCGCGCGCGCTTCGCGCGGCGGGCATCGATACGCAGCTGCGAGCCGCGCGAAGCGGCTTGCCTCGCGCGATCGACGCGGACGTCGTGGTCCTTGCCGTGCGCGATCGCGATCTCGAGCCGCTGGCCGTTCGCCTGCGCGACGCGGGCCTCGTGCCGAAGCAGGCCGTGGTCGTCCACGTGGCCGGCGCGCTCGGACCCGAGCCGCTCGCGGCTCTGCGTGGGTCGTGCGCCGGCGTGGCGCAGATGCACCCGATGATATCTTTCGCGTCCGACGCGTCGCGGGCGGCGCCCGACCTCTCGCGCGGCAACGTGCACGTGCAGGGCGACCCTCGGGCGGTCTCTCGCGCGCGCCGCCTGGCGCGCATTCTGGGCATGACCCCGCGGACGATCGCCGGGCTCGATCCGATCGCCTACCACGCGGCCGCCGGTCTCGTCGCGAACGGAGCCGCGGCGCTCGCCGCGGTGGGGGCGGAGCTCCTCATGAAGGCGGGCGTCGCGCCCGCCGTCGCGCCGAAGATGCTCGGGCCGCTCCTTCGCAGCGTGGCCGAGAACGTCGAGCGCCTCGGGCTCCCCGAGGCGCTGACCGGTCCGGTTCGCCGGGGCGACGTGGCGGGCCTCGAGAAGCACCTCGCCACGCTTCGCGCGAAGCTCCCCCAGGCCGTCTCCCTCTATCTGGCAGCGGCGGAGGCGCAGCTTCCCCTGGCGCGCGCCATTGGTGACGCGCCGGGGGAAACCTTCGATGCGATCGCGCGATCGCTCGCTAGGGCGCGGTGAGGTACCCGTAGAGGCCGTTGTCTTCGCCGTTCGGTCCCGATGTGAAGAACAGCTGAGTCGGCAAGGTGCCGGCGTCGGCCGCTTGCGGCGTGTTCGGGCCCCAGGTGAGCGCCCCCGCATCGGCGGTGATGGGCGCGTAGTTCGCATCGAAGGCGTCGATCTTCGCGTTGTGGAAGTCGGCCGCGAGGAGGATCGGTGGTGTCGACGGAATGATCTGCAGACCCTTGAAGCTGGCGCTCGCACTCGACATGTCGATGCGCAGGGCCGCCTTCTTCATATCTGCCAGCGACTCCGTTCGAGAATTAGGGATCGTTATGGACCGCAATTGCGCTTCGCCAAGAAGGGATTCGGCTTGCCAGCGGAGCAACGAACGCCGCCGCGAGGGCAACGAACTCGCCGCCTGATCGCGACGACGGGCTAGACTCCGCCGCGGACCCCATGGAGGACCTGCGCCCGAAGACCATTCTTTTCTGCGCCGTGCTCGCGCTGGCCATCGCGCTCAGCGTTCTCTTGCGTGGGCGGCGCGCCGTGCACTGGCTCTTCGCGGCCTTCGCGGCCGACATCGCGCTCTGGTACGCGAGCCAGTCGTTCTCCGGATTCTTCCGGCCCGACCTCTGGGAGCGGGTCACCGGCGTCCTGACGGTGCTCCTGCCGCAGTTCGCGATCCACTTGTTTCAGAACGTCGTTCCGCGCGAGGCCGGAGCGCGCTCGACCCCGCTCGCTCGCTTCGCCGCGATCGTCTCCGTACCCGTGCTCGTCGTGACGGTCTCGCCCTATCACGACCGCGCCTTCGCGCTCGGCACCGTCTACACCTACGTCTTCGGGCTGCTCGCCGCGGCCCTCATCACGCTGGCGCGGCAAGGGCAGCGCAACCCGTCGCGGGCCGTGCGCGATCGCGTGCGGTTCCTCGTCGTCGTCGGCGCCGCCGCGACCACGTTCTCGCTCGCCGACTTTCTCTCCTATCTCGGCGTGCATCTGCCGCCGATCGGCGCGGTGCTCGCGATCGTCTTTCTCTTCGTGCTCGCCGAGTCGGTGACGCGCGCGCGCCTGGCCGATATCTACGAGCTCGCGGGCCGCCTGCTGGTCTCGACGGGGCTCGCCTTCTCGCTGGCCGCGATCTTCTACCTGTTCGTCATGGTCATCGGCGGCTTCGAGACGATGTACCTGAACGCCGTGCTCGCCGCGATCGTGTTCCTGGTGCTCTTCGAGCCGCTGCAGACCGAGGCGGAGCGGCGGATTCACCAGTTCTTCTTCCGCGAGCGGTACGACCTCGAGACGAGCGTGGCCGAGCTCCGCAAGGTGCTCGCGCACGTGCTCGAGGTCGACGAGATGGTCAGCACGCTGATGACCGGCCTCGAGCGCTCCCGGCGGGTGACGACGGCGGCGCTCTACCTGCGCGATCAAGACGGCGACGGGTTCGACCTCCTCGGGTCGATCGGCACGGCGGTCCCCAAGCGGGTCGAGAGTCTGAGCACGAGACCCCTGCTCGAGCGGCTCGATCGGGAGCCCTCGGTCTCGCTCGAAGAGCTGGCGCGCGAGGCCAACGAATCGGACCGCACCGTTCGCGCCGCGGCCGAGGGCCTCGGAACGCTCCAGAGCTCCGTCGTCCTCGCCGTACGCGGAGAGCACGAGGGGACCGTCGGCCTCATCTTCGTGTCCGACGACCGCGTGCGCGACGCGTTCACGCCCGAAGAGATCGCGCTCCTCGAGACCGTCGCGTCGCAGATCGCCGTCGTCGTCGCCAACAGCCGGCTCTACTCGCGCATGAAGGAGCGCGACCGCCTCGCCGCACTGGGCTCGATGGCGGCGGGCCTCGCGCACGAGGTGAAGAATCCGCTCGGCGCCATCAAGGGCGCGGCGCAGCTCCTCGAAGAGGTCGGCTCGTCGCCGCCCGACGACCCGGCCGCGCGCGAGTTCGTCGGGATCATCCTCGAAGAAGTGAACCGACTCGACCGCGTGGTCGGGAGCTTCCTCGACTATGCGCGCCCGCACGCGGGCAACCCGATCCCGGTCGACATGAACGCCGCCGTCCGCCGCACGGTGCAGATCCTCTCGAGCCAGATCACCGACGGGGCCATCGACGTCCAGCTCGCGCTGAGCGAGCCGATCCCGCGAACGAGGATCGACCCGGAGAAGTTCAGGCAGGTCTTGATGAACCTGATGCAGAACGCGATCCAGGCGATGGACGGGCGCGGCAAGATCACCGTGTCGACCGCGGTCCGTCGCTCACCCCGCGCGCGAATGCCCTCGTTCGACGGCGCCCCGGCGGCGCGCCGGTCGCTCTCCGACGAAGACGGGCCTCCCGTCGGTGCCGGCGCGGGCTGGGCGAAGCCCGCGGAGCTCGTCGAGGTCGGGGTGCGGGACACCGGCCCCGGCATCGCGCCCAAGGTGCTCCGTAACCTCTTCATCCCGTTCTTCACCACCAAGAGTCAGGGCACCGGCCTGGGCCTCGCGATCAGCCAGAGCATCGTGCGAAACGCCGGCGGCATGATCGAAGTCCACTCCCAGCCCGGCGCCGGCACGACGTTCACCATCGTGCTGCCCTCCGCCGGCGACTCCATCGTCACCCCCGTCCCCACCGAAGCCATCCTCTCCTCACGTCCGTAGGAGAGGAGAGAAATGAACAGGAAGACGGGAAGGCGGCCGTTTCCCCGCCTTCCTGTTCATTCTCTCTCTCCCGGACGGGTGGCTAGGCGTAGCGGCGTTCGAAGAGGGCGCGGAGGGCGGGCATGTCGCGGAGCATCGCGAGGGTGTGGTCGGCGTGGCCGTGGGCGAAGCCGTTGCCTATGAAGAGGTCGACGTCTTTGCCCACGCCCTCGGCGCCCAGGGCGGCGCGGGTGAAGCTGGTCGACATCGCGAAGAAGTAAACGACGCCCCGGTCGCGCGTGGAGAGCACGGCGGCCATCTCTGCGTCGGCGACGCTGACGCACGAGAAGGTCACGTCGGCCTCGCGGCCCCCGGTGGCGTCGAGCACCGCGCGGCGCACGGCGAGCGCGTCGCGCGCGTCGGCGGCGACGACGGCATCGCAGAGCCCCAGCGCGCGCAAGTCGGCCGCGGCGACTTCGTTCGCCTCGATCCCAACGACGCACGCGCGCGGGCCGCCGCGCCTCCGAGCTTCGGCGACGCAGAGGAGGCCACTCTTGCCGCCGGCGCCGAGAACGACCACGACGCCGCCCTCGTTCACCAGGCGCGCGACCTGGGGCGCGGCCCCCGCGACGTCGAGCGCCGCGAGCGCCACGCGCTCCGGCAGATCGGCGGGCAACACGGCGCACGCGCCGCTCTCGAAGACGATGGCTTCGCCTTCGACGTCGATCTGCGCGCTCGTTCTTCGTACCGCGCGGACCGCGTCGACGCGCAGGGGGGTCAACGAAAGAGACACGAGCGTCGCGATCCGGTCCCCTCGGCGAAGCCCGTCGCGCCGGCCCGCCCCCACCTGAACGACGCTCCCGAGCAACATGCCCCCGGAACCGGTGACCGGATTATGCTGCTTGCCGCGATCGGCTACGGTTCGTAAGACGATGTGTGCAACTTCGCGATCGACGTCGTCGCCCGAGGCACCGGACTCGACCGAAGCCTGTTCCACCTGAGCAAAACTGGCGGCGTCGATGTTGAGGGTCTCGACGGAGACGAGCGTTTCTCCCTGGAAGAGGCGGGTGAAATCGTTATCGAGTCGCCACGCTTGCTGGGGAAGGGCCCCCGCTGGCACGACGCTCCGGTGCGCCCCGAAGGCGTCGCCCTCGGAAACAACGACCCGTTCGGGAGGCAGCGCTCGCGGGCTCATCGGCTGGAACCTCGACTTGACCGTTCAGCTTCGCAACCATTAACCTTTTTCTGCTCGGATTTCAGCGCTGTAGCCGCAGGATGCTCGTGAGGCACGCCGCGGGTTTGTGTCATAGGCTCTCGCGACGGCCTTTTCCTTTCCTTCGTTTCCCCGGGCGCTTCCCCTAGACCACGTAGACCGCGCCCGGCTCCCCTCGATCGCCCCTATCAGCCCGTGACACGCGACGCTTCTGTCGGACGAGAGATGCAAGACCCGTCACCCAAGGCGCCCACGCCAATCGCTCCGCGTACCGATGGGCGCTCGTACGTCTTGCGCTTCATCAGCGGCAAGTATCAGGGCGGCGAGTTTCCCATCGCCACCGACAAGCAGATCATCGTCGGCCGCTCCAGCGACCTCGACATGGTGCTCGTCGAAGACATGGTCTCGCGCAAGCACGCGCGCATCGCGATGCAGGCCGACCAGATCTGGATCGAGGACCTCGGCTCGACGAACGGTACGTTCGTTAACGGCGAAAAGATCAAGCGGGCACGGCTGAAGGAGGGCGATCGCGTCCTCATTGGCACGAGCATCCTCAAGGTCATCGCCGGCGACGGGCCGCGCGAGGGCATGGACGCCAAGCGCGAGCTCGAGAACGTGGCGCACGCCCGGCGCAACAGCCAGCAGCGCACGATGAGCGGCAGCATCGAAGAGGTGCCTCTGCCCGATCTCTTGCAGCTCTTCGGCACGTCGAAGAAGAGCGGCGTCCTCGTCATTCGCACGGAAGACGACGTCGGCCGCATCTACCTGAAGAAGGGCGCGATCGCGTACGCGATCATCAACGACCTCGACGACGTGCAGCCCCTCAAGGGCCTTTACCGGATGCTCACCTGGCAGAAGGGGCTCTTCGATCTCGAGCCGCCCGAGGAGCGCGAGTTCCCGACCGAGATGAACGCGGGCGTCCAGGAAATCCTGATGGAGGGCATGCGGCAACTCGACGAGTTCAACCGCATCCGACACGACCTGCCCGACCTCGCCGCGCGCATCGCGGTGAGCGCGCCGCTCATCCCGCCGCTTCGAGACCTCAAGCCCGAAGAGCTCGACGTCCTGCAGCTCGCGCACAACTACGGCGCCTTCGAGACGGTCCTCAACAAGAGCCTGGCGACCGACCTCGAGACCGCCGAGATCCTCCTCAAGCTGATCAAGACGACCTACCTCCGCGTCGAGTAACTCGTTCTCGCTCGCTCTCGAGAGAGAGGTTTTCTTGTTCGTTGCGGGCGTAAGTCTGAGGGCGTTTCGTCTAAGTCGATCGGGACCGGATCGGCGGGCGCCGCGCGCAGGCGTACGTCCGTACGCCGAGCACGGCGAGCGTCGAGACGGGCCCGAACGACTTAGACGAAACGCCCTCAGAGAGGGCCGTAGCCGTAGAACAGAGTCAGCTGGCGGACGACGTCGATGTTCGTGGTGAAGCTCTTGAGCATGGTCGCGGTGTCTTGCGCCGCCTGGCCCGCGATCGGGACCGGGTTACCCGCGGCGTCGGCGGTGTATACGAGCTCGCCGTTCGGGGCGACGCTCGCCACCGTGTACGCCTTCTGCGCGAGCGAGTTCGCGTACTGGATCATGCGCGAGCCGACCGACTTGGCCGTGGTGATGCCGTTGATCGTCTCCGTGCCGTAGTTCTTCGCCACGTACTCGATGCCCGTCGACGGGTCCCGGTACGCGACCTCTTGCGCCGGATCGATGGAGAGCGTCGCCGAATCGCCGGGCGAGAAGATACGGAGCTGATCGATGAGGTCCATCGAGAGCGTGGTGCGCCCGTAAAAGAACTGGAGCACGAGCCCCCAGTACTGCTCCTCCCAGCCGAGCTGCGGATCGAGGAGGACGGCGCCCGGCGGGTACGCGAGCGACGTCGTCGCCGGATCCGCGGGGTCGAACTTGTCCCAGGGCAGGTACTGCACGTCGGTCAGCGGGTTGGCGTTCCCCAGGCTCGCGGTGCCCGGCATGGCGTAGGGAGCGACGGTGAAGATCTGCGCCGTGGTTCCCAGGTCGAGAACGCCGACCGGGCTCTGGGCGACCATCGCGTTCGAGAGCAGGCGCCTGACCTGCTCCGGGTAGAGCGACGCGTAGTTGAGGTTCTTGTAGCGCCCGTCGATGTAGTCCTCGGGCGAGTTCGAGACGAAGTCGTTGTACGCCTGCAAGAGGTACTCGAAGGCGTCGAGCTTCTCGTAATAGCTCCCGACCTGGGTCTGGTATTGGGACCACCAGTACCCCCGCGAGTAGTCGTAGTCGTTGAAGCTGTAGCGGCCTTGCCCGCTCCCCAGCGCCACGTTGATGAGGCTCGCCGGCGGCGAGTTCGGCGAGGCGGGGTCGCCGAGCGTCCAGATGCGACCCCACGGGTTCGGAGCGCCGCCGGTGGACGGGGGCGTCACGATGTACGTTCCCGGCCCGGGCCTCGTGAGCGCGCGCGCGAACATCGCGAACGCATCGGCGGAGCCGAGCGCCATGGGCATGAGGTCCCCAGGGTCGTTGGTCGGATCCACGCCGGGTCGCGTCTCGAGCTCGATGCCGAGCGCGAGGCTCTTGCTGATGCCCTGGATCTTGTCCCAATAGCGCTCGCGAACGCGCTCGACCACGTTCTCCGTCTTGAAGAGCACGCTATTGCGCCGGAAATTGTTGAAGATGTACCGGTTCTCGTAGGTGGAGATGAGAAACTGCATCTGCTCGTACGAGTCGGCGCCGGCATCGAAGCGAAAGGCCGGGACGTTGCCGGTGTCGGCGAACTCGTCGCTCCCGAACATGTACGGGTGACGCACCCGGTTCTGCGGATCGACCGCGAAGTTGGCGACCGTCTGCGCGCTGGCCTGGGCGATCGCGGCGTTGAACTGGTTGACCGTGCGCATGTCGCGCTCGGCCGCGTAGGCGAGGTTCGGCCCGCTGCACTGCATGGCGAGCGGATCGTTCGGATCGCCCGTCCACCCCGGGCGCGCCGTGCAGCTCCCGAGAACACCGTAGAGATCGTTGTACATGCTGTAGTGGTGACCGCCGACCTGGCGGCCGAGGATCCCGCCGAAGCCGTCGAGGACGCGAAGGTAGTCGGCGCCCGAGCCCGCGGTGCTCCCGTCGGACTGGGCCGCGTATTTCATGTTCTTTTCGACGTCGACGATGTTCGCGTATCCGAAGCGCATCGCGGCCTTGTCGTAAGGGCCGATGTCGTTCGTGTCTTGCGTGGGATCGCCGGGGTAGTCCATGACGGTCGTCGAGCCCCACTTCCAGATCGCGCCGTCGGTCTCCTGGTCGGTGACGGGATCGACCCAGCGCGGCCCGACGCAGTCGGCTCCGTTGGTGTGCGACGTGGTCGCGTCGACCTGCGCGGCCGGGTAGCCGCAGTAGCGCTCGGCCCCGTTTCGCGTGCGGAGCTGCCAGTACTCGGTGTGGTAGTTGAGCGCGTCGTAGCTGCCTGTGAAGTTGTGTCGCAGCCCCATCGAGTGCCCCATCTCGTGGGCGATGACCGACAGGTGATACTGCTGGCGAATCCACTCGTGGAGCGCCTGGTCGCGCTGGAACAGCTCCGCCGGGTAGTTCGGGTCCGACGTCTTGGGAAGCGGGAAGAGCTTGGCCGCCTGACGCGCCAGCCCGACGAGCGCGTCGGGCTCGGGCAGATCGTTCAGGACGCACATGTCCTTGTAGATCTGCGCCGAGGTCTTGACGCCGCGGCTCCACTTCATGAGCCGCGGGTCGAGGCCTCGTAGCGGGGACGCGAGGCCGAGGGTGGTGGGATCCCCGGCGAACGGCTGCTGCGGGTTCATGCCCGCCATCTGGAGGACGTTCGGCGTGACGAGCTGCGCTTCCCACTTCGAGCCCAGCGTCGCCTGCGTCGACGCCTGGAAATTGGCGTCGAGGGCGGGCCCGAGCGACGCCGACAGATTCTGCGCGGCGGTCTGCCGGGTGACCCACGTCGGCAACGTCGAGCCCGCCGAGAGCCCGTTCAGCTTCGCCGACGAGCGATCGATCGACGCGAGCCTCGACTGGATCTCCTTGGTCGAGAGCACCGCGGGCGTGTACTGCGCGCTCCCGAGCTTGCTCGCTTGCAGCCACTGCTGCATGTACTGGCCGTTCGCGATCTGCGAGTTGTCGATCTCGCCGTTGATCCAGCGGAGGAGATCTTCGGTGTTCTGCGAGGCGTAGTCGAGAGCCCACTCCCACTCGTTGATGCTCGCCTGGATCTTCTCGCCGGTGAGCGGATCGTCGAAATCGGTCATGATGCCCCAGGGCGATGGCTCCTGCGCGCCGGGGATGATGTTCACGACGCTGTAGCGGAGGTCACCCAGCCGAACGGCGAGGCCAGGTGCCCCGCACGCCGGGCTGTCGCCCGCGACGACGGGGTTGTGGCAGAGGACCAGGAGGTCCGGGACGCTCTTTGCGCCCTGCTGGTCTTTGATCAGGTCCTGTTCGGTGGTCAAGAAGGCGGCTGGACCGACTTCGATGTTGACGCGGTTCGCCTCGACTTGCTTGCCCAGCTGGACGGCGCGCTTGATCGCGAGGTTCCACTGGTTGAGCGCCTGCGCGGTGGTGTCGAAGAGATCCGGCGCCGACTTGGGCCCGAAGTAGAGCGGCGTCGTCTTCGTGGTCCGGTCGTAGAGCGGAATGTCGCACTTGTTCTTGAACTCGTCGCAGCGCGACCCCGGGTTGACCACGTTGCCGGCGGCGTCGGTGAACTGGCACTCGTCTTCGGTGCCGTCCTTGTCGGCGTCGCGGTGGACGTCCTGCCCCGGCGCGCTCTTGGTGTAAGGCTGCCCCGCGGGATCGGGAATGGGCAGGCCGTGAGCGTCTACGGCGTAGTTGCCCGCGCCGTCGACCCGGTAGTTCTGCACGTTCCCCTGCGCGTCGCGCCAGGCGTCGACCGCGCACTGCGTGCCGTCGACGTGGCTCTTCTGCCAGATGTTGTACTTGGTGGCGAAGCGGTGCCAGGCTTGGTCGACGATGCCGTAGTTCCTGTCGTAGCCGTAGCGATCGGCCGTGAAATAACCGAACGCGTCCATCTTGTTCCCGTTCCAGTCTTCGGGCTCGAAGTCGTCGTCGACGATCTTCTTGAACGCGAGCCGAACGGTGACCTCGGCGGGGTTGCACGTCGTCGAGGGATCCCCCTGGTATTCGTAGAAGATGCAGAGCGGGAAGTTGCCGAAGGGCGTCATGATCGTCTGCGGCGTCGCGAAGACCTTCGTCGTGACGTCGAGGTAGCCGTCGGCCTCGCTGTAGACGGGCGCGTTCGGGTCGCTCGGGTCTTCGTAGGTGTACGAGAGCGGGTCGTAGGTGATGCCCCCGAGCCCGGCCCCTTGCGCGAAGAGGTCGAAGTCGTAGGCGTCGGTCACGAGGTTCTTCGACCAGTCGACGCGAAAGTACTCGCGCTCGTACCAGGGCCGGTCGGTCGTGTTCTCGACGATGAGGTTCAGCTGTTCGCCGGTCTGCGGGTTGTAGTCGCGCACGATGTCGAACTGGCTGGTGATGTTGAACTCGGCGACCACCTGGCCGTCGTTCGTGGTCTGCGAGCCGTGGTGATCGCTGTTCTGGATGCGCTCGTAAGTGAGGCGCGCGATGAGCACGTTCTCCTGGATCTCCCACTTGATCCGGTTGAGCGAGCCGAGCGACTGTTCGAGCCAGCCGTTGAGGCCGATGCCGTAGGGCTCGTCGATGATCCGGTTGCCCATGTAGAATTCGGGGTCGTCGGCGGTGTCGCTCAGGTTCGGGCCCACGAAGAAGTGCTTCGACAGCGCCAGCGCCTGCACGCGGTTGATCGGGTCGCGCTGCTGCGCGCAGCCCGCCGCGACGGCGAAGACGAGGCACGCCAGCGCCGCGAGCCCGAGGGCCCTCCCCGGGCTCCATCGACGGCGCATGCGCGCGGATGCGCGAGAGCAAGCGAAGCCAGAGACCCTCGAACGCATCCCGTCCTCCTCGAAATAGCGAGCGCCCACCGCGGGGTGAGCGCCCTCCGATGTCGGCGCCGACCCCGATGGGGGGCGTCGCCGACGAGAACGGTACCGCGTCGCCCCCCCGCGCGTCAGCCTCGTCTCGAGCACTTCCCCCGGCGTCGGGGGCAAACCGCGCCGGCTTCGCGCCGATCGGTCGGCGCCCGGTGGGGCGCTCAGGCCCGCGACGAGCGGGTCGCGCGGGGCAAACGAGCCTCGACGGCGCGGGCGTGGGCCTCGAGCCCTTCGACCCGCGCGAAGGCGCACACGGCGTGTTCGTGCCGGGCCAGGGCCTCGGCGGAGTAGCGGATCAGCGAGGTACGCGTAACGAAATCGTACACTCCCAGCGGCGAGCCGAAACGCACTGCCCCGCCGGTAGGAAGGACGTGCGAGGGGCCGGCGAGGTAGTCGCCCATGGCCTCGGGCGTCATCGAGCCGAGGAAGGCCGCGCCCGCGTGGTGGATGTTGCCCAGCATCGCCTCGGGATCGGCGACGTGGAGCGCCAGGTGCTCGCCCGCCAGGCGATCGGCTACGGCCGCCATGAGCTCGCGCGAGTACGTGACGAACGCGGCGCCGTTGGCCAGCGCGGCGCGGGCGATGGCGGCCTTCGGGAGGGTCTCGAGCTGCAGCTCGAGCTCGCGACGCACGGCGCCGGCCATGAGGTCGGAGGAGCAAACGAGGAGCGGATAGGCGGCTTCGTCGTGCTCGGCCTGCGACAGGAGGTCGGCCGCGATGAGGCGGGGATCGGCCTCGTCGTCGGCGACCACGATGATCTCGCTCGGACCGGCGATGCCGTCGATGTCGACGACGCCGAAGACGAGCCGCTTGGCGCACGCGACGTAAAGGTTGCCGGGGCCGACGATCTTGGCGACGCGCGGGATGCTCTCCGTGCCGTACGCGAGCCCCGCGATGGCCTGGGCGCCGCCCGCGTCGACGATGGCCGCGACGCCCGAGAGGTGGGCGGCCGCGTAGATCGGGTCGTCGCTCGCGTCGCCGGAGAGAGGCGTCGCCAGGACGATCTCGGTGACCCCGGCCACTTGCGCGGGGACGGCCGACATGATGACGCTCGACGGGTACCGGGCCTTGCCGCCCGGCGCGTAGACTCCGGCGCGAGCGACGGGCCGGACGCGCACGCCCAGCGAGATGCCCGCTTCTTCGTAGCGGAACCCCGCGTCGCGCTCGTGCATGTGGAACGCGCGGACCCGCGAGGCCGCGAGCTCCATGGCGCTCCGCACGTCGGCCGGGAGCCGGTCGAGGGCCGCGGCGCCGGGGTATTCCCGGGCGACGAGCTGCGGCGCGCGGCGGCCGAAGCGCTCGTTATAGCGCTGGACGGCGGCGTCGCCCTCGGCGCGCACGGCGGCGAGGATCTCCCGGACCGCGGGCTCGACGCGCGCGAAGTCGCTCTCGCCGCGGAACTCGAGACGCGCGAGCGCCTTCTCGAAATCGGCCGTACCCTCCACGAACGTCGCGAGCATGACGCGCACTCTGTAGCATCGCGGTCGATGCGGCGCGACGGCCTCGGTGCAAGGTTGGCCATGGCGGCAGCGGTCGGTTCGCTCGGCGCGTTCGCCCCTTCCGCGCCGGTGGGATGCGCGCATGCACGCTCGTGCGACGGCGCGGGCGCGGGCGCCGCGACAGACGCGCTGTGCCCTCGTGAAGCCGCGGCCGCGTGCCCTCGTGAAGCCGCGGTCGACTCGACGGGGCGATGCGCGTGCGCCGACGGCGACGTGCTCGTGGTCGGCGCCTGCGTTCCGCCGGCCGTCGCCGAGGCCTTTTGCGGGCCGGCCGCGCACGCGGGGGGCAGCGGAGCCGGATGCGCGTTCCGCTCGTGCAGCGCGACCGAGCTCCTCGACGCAGTCACGGGCGCGTGCGTGCCGAGAGCGTCGCTGCCGCGCGGCGGCGCGATCGCGTGCGAGGGCGCGACGATGCCGATCGTCGAAGACGGGCGGTCCGCCTGCGTGCCCCTGGACGCGACCTGCCCCCGCGGTACGAGGTTTCGCGCAGATGCGAGCGCAGATGCGAGCGCGGACGCAGGCGCAGGCGCAGGCGTCTGCGTAGGCGGCCCGGCGTGCCCGGCAGGGACGTTGAACGAAGGAAGCTCCTGCCGGCCGGTGGTCACGAGCGGAGGCCGCTCGGGCACGCGGGTCGACGTGGGCGCGTGGGCGGCGCTGGCGCTCGGCATCGATGGCGGGCGCGGCTCCCCGTGGCTCTGCCAGCCCCTCGCTCAGCGCCCGGGCGTGTTCGCCGGAGATGTGCGCGATCTGCGCGCCGCCAGCGCGAAGGCGCGCGCGACCGCGAGCGATGCGAGAGAAACGCGAGACGCACCCGGCGACGCGACCTGCGGGGAAGCCCTGCCCATCCGTATTTCCGTGTCGGCGACATTCCCCGACGAAGACATCTCACGCCTCCACATCGAGGTCGACGCCCGCGGCCCCGGCGCTCGGGCTCTCGCGCCGCCCGCGGTCGCCGTCATTTCGAGCGATGTGAGCACGCTCTTCGAGCTCTTGCGAGGCCTCGGCGGCGAGGCCAGCGCGGCAGCGGTCGGGCTCGAAGTGACCTGCACGCTCGCACCGTCGCGCTGAGGGTCGGACGCCGAAACTCCACCCATCGGGGGGCTCCGGTGCTACCGTGAGGGGCGCTTGTTTGCAGGCCGGATCGGCGTCGAGCGCTGCTTGCTCGAGGGGTTTGCGCCGACTTTTCGTGAGAGGCGACCACGTGGATAGCGATCTCGCGGACGCAGTGGAGAATCTGAAGGCGATCTTTGCGAAGCGAAAGCTTCCCTGCTCCTTCGGCAAGACACCGCCTGCCACGGTAGACGAGCTGAAGAAGCAGCTCCGTGTGCCTGCGCGCTATCGAAACTTCCTCCTCTCGGCGAACCCCGAGAAGGTCGAGACGGTGACCCCCGTCGAGCGCGTTCGGCTGATCCCCGCGGGGGAGCTCGTCAAGGCGCAGGCGGCCATCCAGACGCCCGGCGAGAGCGGCTCCGTGCCGCTCGACTGGAAAGCGTCGTGGATCGTCATCGGCGAGAGCTCCCTTCTCGGCGACCCGTACTTCCTCGACGTGAGCAAACCCGACGCCGAGGGGGACTGCCCGGTTTACACCGCCATGAGCGGCCAGGACCGCTGGAACCCGACGCTCGCCGCATCGAGCTTCGCCCAGTTCCTGCGAATCCTCTCGACGGCCATGGAGATCGCCGCGGGCTTCGGCGACGCCATCATGGACGACGAAGACGAAGACTCGTTTCGTGAGGCCCTGGGCCCGAAGGTCAAGACGATCGACACCGCCGCTCTTCGCGCTGGCCACTGGACGTGACCCGCTGAGTTCAGCGCGACGGGCTCGACGACGGGATCACGGGGGGCGCGTGCGGCAAGCCGAGAGGCGCGAGAGGCCTCGTCGCGGCCGGTCGCGGTGAGGGGGGAGCCGAGGCGCCCGCGTCGTTCGAGAGCGGCGCGGCCGGGACGTCGGCGCCGCACCTCGCGAGCACCACCCCGGCGCCGCCGATCGCCGAGGCGAGGCCGAGGCTCAGCGCGACGACGAGGGGCGCGCGGCGCCGCACCAATCCCGCTCCCGTCGTCATCGCGGCCGGCACACGTCGAGTGTGCGCGCGAACGAGCGGCGGCGATGGCTACGCATGGGTCACCGCCGCTTCTCGCTCCGCTGGGCTCGACCCGCGCGGCCGCGCGGATTGTGGGCCTCGACGAGCTTCACGTAGTCGGGTAGGATGGGGGGACGCACCTTGTCGGTCGCCAGGGTCGCGTCCGCCGACGCCGCGTGACCCGCCGCGCGAGCGCTCTCGGCCATGGCGGGCAGGCTCGTGGTCAAGACGCGTAGCTCTTCGGCCGCCGGCACGTGGCCGAGCGCGAACCACCCGTCGAGCGCGGCGGACACGGCGGCGATCCCGGTGCCCTTCAGGTGACCGCGGCGGGCGAGATCGTAGTAGCTCCGCGCGAGGGAATCGCCGTCGAACCGGTGCTCGGTCACGAGCTCCACGGCGACGCGCAGCACTCCGTCGGCCCCGAGGCGCCCGTCTTCCTGGAGGACGAACGCCGCCTGGAGGTAGTTGTAGAACGGCACGACCCGCGGCCCGTAGGCGTGAAAATCGTCGGGCGGCGTCTGCCCCTCCAGGTGAATCAAGATGCGCTCGACGATCTCGCCGTGCTCGATCGAGCGGATCGCGTCGAGCGTCTCTTCGACGACGTCTTCGTAGATGCGGCCTCGCTTCAGGACCTCGGTGATCACTTCTTCGTCGACCCGGCCGGCGAGCAGGTCGGCGTAGAGCGAGTAGACGTACGCGTCGGCCTCGGCGTCGTCACCGAAGAGCGTCTCGTGCCAGACCTCGCCGCTGTCGTCGCCGGTCACCGCGGCCCGGGCGCGGAGCAGGGCGGGCAGCTTGTATCCGAGCTGGTCGCGCATCGCCCGGAACCGCAGGCGCAGCAGGTTCTTCAGGTTGGGCTTGAGAGTGAAGCTGTCCCAGGTGATGCCGTCGAGGCGGAGCTTGTCTTCGAGGTTCTTTCGCATCTGTTCGGGCGAGCCCGAGAGGATGTGAACCCGGATGCCGGCGCGCACCATCTCGCGCAAGAGCGTCGACGCGCCGGGGTTCGTTCGCTTCTGGTCGGGGCGCTCGAGGGCGGTCTTCACCAGATCGCGAAACGAGTCGAACTCGGTGCGCAGGTACGTCTTGTCGAGATCCCAGCGGGCGATATGCGTGGCCAAACCGATTTACGACTCGTTACCACAGACGCGCTCTTCACGATGCGATCGAGCGGCGCAGCGTCTCGAGCGAGGCGACTAGCTCGTGGGACCCCGAGACGGAGGCCAGCTCGAGGGCCTCGACAAGGTAGTGGCGCGCGTCCTGCCGCCGGTCGCGGCCGTGGGCGACGTGCGCGAGCGCGCCCAGCACGGCGGCCCGATCGGGCCCGCTCGCTCCGGCCACGTCGAGCGCTTCGCGCAGGACCCCGTCGGCGTCGCTCAGCTGCCCGCTCCGGGCGAGAGCCTCGCCGAGCTTGCGACTGAAGATGAGCACCGCGCGCATCGGGTCGTCGAGCTCGCCACGGAAAAGCTCGCGGCGCGCGAGCTCGAGGGCGCGGCGCAGGGCCATGATCGCCCCCTGGTGATCGCCACGGGCGGCCGCGGTGACGCTCACTCGCTCGAGGAGCATGAGGGCCTGGAACGCCGCGCCGCCGGCCGACTCGTGCAGCGCTCGCACCTCGATCGGCATGTCGCGCTCGTCGCAGACCGAGCCCGCGGCGGCGTGGAGCTCGCGCTTCACCGCCGCCGGGATCGTGGCCAGGGCGACTTCGCGGAGCAGCGGGTGCGACGTGCGAATTCCCTGGTCGCCGACGTGGACCATTCCGGCGCGCCCGAGAAAGCCCAGCGCTTCGATCAGGTCGACCTCTTCGTCGACGAGCATCCGTGACAGGATCGCGTCGTCGGCGTCGTCGCCCCACACGGCCGCGGCCTGGAGGACGCGGCGAGCCCCGGCGGGCAGGCGCTCGAGCCGCGCGGCGATGATGTCCGCGAGCGTCGGGGGCACCGCGCCGGACTCTTCGCGGAGGAAGCGGAGCAGCTGCTCGACGTAGAGCGGGTTGATGGTCCGCGGGCTGCTGAGGAGCGACGAGCTCGGTCTCACCGTGTTGGCCAGGGCCTTCAGCACTTCGCTGGTGGGGAGTGGAGCCAGGGCCCGCGCGACGGACACATCGGCGGGCCACCCGGGATCGAACCCCGGCGAGCTCGTGGCGACCAGCATCGCGCCCACGAGGGGCGGATCGCTCAGGGCATCGGCGAAAGCGTTCCGGCTAGCGCCGTCGACCGACTGGAGGTCATCGACCGCGAGAACTACGCGCCGCCCGCGCGCGCGCTCGCTCGCTCGCACCACCGCCCAGCGGAGCGCCTCGGCGGCGGCGAACCGGCGCTCGTCGGGCGAGAGACCGCCGCCGCGCTCCGCGCTCATCGAGTCGAACACGTCGGCGAGCCCGTGGCGGGCCTCCGGGGTCGCCGCCACCCAGTCGCGCGCAGACCCGCCCGTCTCGGGGAGCGCCGCGAGATGCACGATGGCGCGCCGCAGGGCCCAGCAGCCGACCTCCGCCCAGGCCGGGTCGGGACCCGTCTGGACCACCACGTCGCCCGCCAGGGCGGCGCGATCGAGGAATTCGCGGACGAGCCGCGTCTTGCCGATGCCGACGTCGCCCACGATGCGCGCGGCGGTCAGCGAGCGCGATTCGGCGCGGCGGGCCTCGAGCCACGCGAGGTCGTCTTCGCGCGCAATCAGGGGAAGCGGCCAGGGAATGCTCGAGCGCTCGTCGAGCGAACGGCGCGAAGGCCGGGCGCCGGGCGCCGGGCCGGTCGTTCCCGCTGTCGGAGGGAGCAACGGCCGCGGCGGGATCGACGTCATGTGCGTGCCGGTCGTGGTCGCGCCGCACTCGCCGCAGTACTTCTGCGTCGCGGGGTTCAGCGCGCCGCACGAGGGGCAGCGGGCGGCGCGCGACGTGGGCGCCCCGCCGCTCGGCCGGTCTTCGGCCTGCACGAGCGCGCGCGCGAGCTCGGACGCGAACCCGTCGGCGTCCTGGAAGCGGTCTTTGGGATCCTTCGCCAGCGCCTTGAGCGTCACGTCGACGAGCGGCTTGGGGATCTGGCGGTCGGGCGCGACCTCCCGCGGGTCGCGGGGCGTGTCCGTCAGGTGCATGAGCACGACTTGCGTCGGCGAGTCGGCCTCGAACGGCAACCGGCCCGACACGAGCTGGTAGAGGATGACCCCCACCGAATAGAGATCGCTCCGCGCGTCGAGCGGATCGCCGCGAGCCTGCTCGGGGCTCATGTATTCGGGCGTTCCGCAGACGATGCCAGGGCTCGTGATCCCGGGCTGCTGCGTCTCGGCGCGCATCTTGGCGAGGCCGAAGTCGACGACCTTGACGAAATCGCCTCCGGACCGGACCGGCTCGAGGATGATGTTCTCGGGCTTGAGGTCCCGGTGGATGATGTTCTCGCTGTGCGCCTCGGCGAGGGCCGCGAGGGTCTGGCGGAGCACGTCGACGATGCGCCGGAACGGGAGCGCCCCGTCTTCGTGCGTGACCCGCGCCAGGTCGCGCCCGCGCAGGAACTCCATGACCAGGTAGAGCTGTCCGTCGGGCGTCTTGCCGAAATCGATGATGCCGACCGAGTTCGGGTGATTGAGACGGCTGGCCGCCCGGGCCTCGGTGATGAACCGCGCGGCCGTGTTCTCTTCCCCGACGAGGTGCGGGTGGATGATCTTCACCGCAACGGTGCGCCCGAGCGTGGTCTGCTCGGCCCGATAGACTCGGCCCATGCCGCCGACGCCCACGAGTTCGAGTATCAGGTAGCCGCCCGGAAGCGTGCGCCCGATCAGCGGATCGTCGGTACTGGCTGCGGCCTTGCCAATCGGGAACCCGCACGAAGGGCAGAACCGGTGGGCGTCGTCGCAGGAGCTAGCGCACTGGGGGCAAGACCGCATGGCAAGACGGCGCGGGTCGCCTTCAGGCTACCACGCGATTGGGACGAGCAGGGGCCACTCGCAATACCACCTCCGAGGTACGCGCGAGCGGAGAGAAAGGTGCGCGGCGTCGTTCCCATGGCGCTCACGTGCGCGTGCGGTAGCTCGAGCGCCGCGGGGCCGGTCTCGTGGCGCCGGTCTTGGGGCGCCGGTCGAGGGGCCACTCGAGCCCGTCCGCGGCCGGAGGCGAGGGACTTCGGTGGAGATTTCGCGTTGCGCGGCGCCCCTGACGTACCATGGGCCCATCGTGGCGAAGCGCATCGGCGAGCTACTTGTCGAGGCCGGCGTCCTGTCTCAGTCGCAGCTCGAGCAGGCGCTCTTTGCCCAGCGAAAAGACGGCCGCAAGCTCGGCCAGTTGCTCATCGAGCTGGGCCTTGTGAGCGAAATCCACCTGACGCAGACCCTGTCGAGGCAGCTCGCGATCCCCTGGGTGTCGCTCTATCACGTCGATTTTTCGCGCTCGCTCCTCAACCTCGTGGCGCGCGAGGCAGCCGAGAAATACTGCCTCGTGCCCATCTTCGTGCGACGGGTGCGAAAACAGGGCGAAACGTTGTACGTCGCGATGGACGACCCGACCAACGACCTCGCGATCGACGAGGTGTCGCGCGCCGCGTCGCTGGCGGTCAAGCCGATGATCGCGTGCCCCAGCGACATCCGCGCGGCCATTCGCGTGTATTACCTCGGCGAGACGGCCGCGC
>CALFNG010000349.1 GCA_937902985.1 uncultured Myxococcales bacterium | reverse complement strand
GCCCCGACGCCGCGGCCGACGGGGCCGGCGCCGACGCCACGACCGACGACGACGCGGGCGCCGGTCCTGCGAACAGCGCGCCCGACGGCGGAGCGCCGCCCTCGACGCTGGCGGGAGGCGACGCGGGTTTTGCGCTCACTGTCGAGCCGCTCTCTTCTCCGAGCCCCGTGTCGATGGTCCTCCGCGACGACGCGCCGGTGCTCTACGTCGCCGACTCGGCGGTGCCCGTGATCCATGTCATCGACCTGACCGACCCCACCCGGCCGTTCGAGCGCCCGGAGTCGCTCCTCGCCACGAGCATGTCGCAGCCGACGCGCCAGGTGCGCGTGGGTTCGCTGGCGCTCAGCCCGCCGACCCGCGACTACAAGCGCTACCTCTATGCGGTCGACACGACCGCAGGCAGCCTGATGGTCTTCGACGTGAGCGACGCGACCGGCCAGTCGTCGCCGCGCGTGCCGCTCCTGCGGCCGCACTCGGAGCTCAATCCGCTCGTGCCCGCCGACCGCATCACGTTCGCGGCCCCCGTCGCGGCCGTCGCGTTCGCCCAGCACGACTGGCCGCTGGTCTTGCAGAGCACCACCCCGAACCCCAGCGGGTCGACCGCCTACTCGGGGCTGCTCTGCAACCCGAACCCGAACGCGCACCCGGCCAAGACCAACGCCTTCGTCGACCTCGGGGCCTACTACCGGGTCGACCAGGCCGGCGCCAGTGTTATCCAGCCCAGCCAGCCCAACGCGACCGCCGAGAACTTCCCCAGCCGCCTGCGCGGCATCTTCGCGTTCGCGACCCTGACCAACGGAACCGTCGTCACCATCGACGTCGACGACTGGGACGCGCCGTGCCGCCGCCCGGATCCGATGAGCCCGGGCAACATGACCGGCTCCCTCGACGTGCCCGAGCCGCCCCCCGTCGATGGAGACCTCGACCCGTACCACGCGCCGCTCGCCTACCAGGGCCTGAACCAGCTCAAGGAGAGCCCGGCGGTCACCCTCGAGCCGTTCTTCCCGGTCTCGGCGCCCAATCGGGTGCGTTCGAGCGTCTTGCTTCGCAACGACCCGACGAGCGGCAACCACGTTCCCGCGCTCGTGCAGCCGCCGCAGCTGAGCGACGTCAACGGCAACCCCGTGCCCACGTCGGGCAAGGCGGGCGTCGCCGAGCCGCTGCTCTTGCCGTCCGGGCTCGAGCCCGGGTTCATCGATCCCACCATCTTCCAGAATCCGACGGAGCCGAACCCCTTGGCGCGAACCGTCATCCCGGGCACACCCGATGGCGGCGGCGCCACCACGCCCAACCCGCAGGACTCGCCGCCGTCGGGCGTGAGGCTCTCGTTCGACGATCCGACGGTGCAGCAGGGCCAGGACTGGACGGTCACTTACGAGGGGGTGCTCCCCAGCTCTCCGGGAATCGTGGCCACGATCGAGCCCACCACCCCCGACTACACGACGCTCACGCTCTCGACGCAAGGCGCGGATCTTTGCGGGCTCGGGATCGAGGACTGGGCCATCGGGCAGGGTCGCGCAAAGGCGGCACTGGCGGCCATGTCGGCGCTGACCCCGTCTGGCGCGCCTTCGCTGGTGACGAAGACAACGATGACCCTGCCGGAGTGGACGTCGGACTACGTGGTCATCACCGACGACATTTTGCCGTCGGACGACCCTTACTGGGGCCTCCCGAACAGCGACGCCGCCCCCGGCGACGACTGCTGGGACATCCCCGGCGTGAGCGGCGACGGCGGCAGCTCGAGGCTCGCGACGAACGAGCGCTACAACCTCTGCCAGAGCACGTTCGGCGCGCCCGGCACGAACCCGGACTTCAACATCAACCGCGACGCGCCGATCCTCGAGGCTTACAAAGACCACCTCAAGGTGGGTCGCTTCGGCCACACCACGAGCCAGCTCGAACGGACCGAGAACCGCACCGTCGACCCCGGTGGCCCGAACAATCCGGCGTTCCTGAAGCTCCTGACGTGCTGTTTCCACAAACAGGCCGCCTTCAAGGTCCGCACCGGCGGCGAATGGGTCGCCGTTGGCCAGCAGGGCATCGGCCTCCTTCATCACGTGGTCCCGCTGGCGCCGCCCCCGATCCCCGGACCCGACGGCGGCCTCGTCCCCGACCCCGCCGGCGGGCGATGCGCCCTCTCGTGCGACCCGCAGAACAAGCTCCTGAATGCGCGCTCGTTCGACGTACCCTGGGCGACCTCGCCCCAGTGCGTCGCGACCTCGCGACCGGTCATCGATCGCAACAACCTGCTGGCGATGCGCAACCCGATGTTCTCTTACGTCACCTGGGCCGGGTGCGGCGGAATGCCGATGAGCGGAGACCACACGCTGTCGGCGCGTGACCTGTCGTGGAGATTCTCGATCGTGGGCGGGTTCTCGCCGCTCACCGTCTCGCTCGCGGGAACGACGGGCGCGCAAGTGAGCCCGCAGTCGATGCTCTTCATCAACGCGCTCGGGCAACTCGCCGTGGTCGACGGGGCCGACCAGGGCCTCGTGCTCATCGATCTCAACAGCGTCGCGTTCTCGATCAACTATTTCTGAGGGACCGCGTGGGTGATGGCCTCGACGTCGTGGAAGAGCGCGTAATCGACGGCGCGCTGGCCGTTGGTACCGGTCGAGAAGATGTCTTTGAAGCGGTGATCGACGAGGACTTGCTCTGACGTCCACGTGTGGCGGGCGTGAACGGTCTGTCCGGTCGCTTCCTCGAGGCCGACGAGCGACGCCACGAGGAGCGCGCCGTGAGCGACCAACGACTCGGGCGTCACGCCGAAGAGTGGGCTCGACTCGTCGATCGGGTGAATCGCCGTCCACGAGAGCGCGAAGACCGAGGTCGTCGAGCGCGCCAGCGGCAGCGTGTGAAAGCGGCGGATGGTCTCGCCCTCGAGCGTGGTCTCGTCGCGCAAGAGGACCAGCCGGAGCTGCGCCTCGACGAGGCCCGTCTTGCGCTCGTTCGCCAGCCGTAGCATCAGCGAGCGAACGCCGTCGCGCATCGCCACGACGGCGTATCGGCTGAAGATGACGCGCGCTCGCGGCTGCGAGAACTTGGCGAACATGAGCCCCGTCGCGAACGCCAGCATGACCAGCCCGAAGAGCGCCTCGAGGGTGACCGCGACGTTCGACAGCGTCGACTCCGGGACCATCTTGCCGTAGCCGATGGTGGCCATGGTCTGCACGCTGAAGAAGTACGCGTCGCGGTAGCTCCCGGGTCGGGCGTTCTCGATGCCGCCGTCGAAGACGTACACCAGCGCGAAGACGGCGTTCGAGGCGAGGTACACGGCGAGGATGAGCGCGAAGAGCAGCCACCACGGCGAGGTGAGTAGGAAAAGGTAGAGGTCGGCGAGCGGGTGAGGCTTGATCCCGAACTTCAAGACGTCGCCGGTGCCGGCACCCGAGCTGATTTGAGGACGGCGATTCATTCGTAGGTCAACGTAGTCGACGCAGCCAACGGGGCTACGTGAGCTACGTGAGCTACGTGAGCTACGTGAGCTACGTGAGCTGCGTGAGCCATGTGAGGTATCCGTGCTACGCGAGCTACCCGCCTACACGCCCGAGAGGCAGCGTGCTCGCGCGCTCACGCGGGACCGATGCGATACGGCAACTGCCGGCTGAACCGCGAGAACGAGCGCACAAAACGGCCCGCGTGGCGCCTTAGCTGCGCTCGACGCTCGCATGCCTTTGTGCGAGCCTCCGCTTCTTGATGAACGCGTCAACTGTCTGCAAGTTGATTCAGGAGCATCTTGCGATCAAGCTCGGGACTCGATCCGAAGCGGTCAATCCGGCCGAGCGATTCCGCAGACTTGGCATCGACTCGCTCGCTGCCACGTCGATGCTCATGGCGCTCGGCGCCCACCTTGGCCGACAGCTCTCTCCGACGCTCGCGTGGCAATACCCGACGCCGATGGACCTGGCTCGGCACCTCGCCGGCGAGGCCGAAGCCATCGACGTTCCCGCCGCGCGAAAGCGAGCGACGTCCGACGAGCCGATCGCGATCGTCGGCCTCGCGTGCCGCCTGCCGGGCGCGCCCGATCCCGACGCGTTCTGGCGCCTCTTGCGCGACGGGGTCGACGCCATCCAGGAGGTGCCGCGCGAGCGCTGGGATCTCGACCTCCTCTTCGATGCCGACAAGTCCGTGCCCGGCAAGATGTCGACCCGCTACGGGGGCTTCCTCGCCGACGTCGGATCGTTCGACGCCTCGTTCTTCGGGATCTCGCCGCGGGAGGCCATCGACATCGACCCGCAGCAGCGGCTGATGATGGAGCTCTCGTGGGAGGCGCTCGAAGACGCCGGCCTGCCGCCGCCGAGCCTCAAGGACACGCGCACGGGCGTCTTCTTCGGCGCCATGTGGATGGACTACACGCGCCTGGCCGGGGCTACGGCCGATCGCATCGGCGTGCACACGGCGACCGGACAGGACCTGAGCATCGTGCCGGCGCGCGTCTCGTACACGCTCGGCCTCCTCGGGCCGAGCGTCGCGGTGAACACGGCGTGCTCGTCGTCGCTCGTGGCCCTGCACCTCGCGCGACACAGCTTGCTCCGGGGCGAGTCGAACCTCGCGCTCGCGGGAGGCGTGAACCTGGTCCTCTCGCCCGAGAGCACGATCGCGATGTCGAAGTTCGGGGCGATGGCCCCCGACGGGCGTTGCAAGGCGTTCGACGCGCGCGCGAACGGATACGTCCGCGGGGAGGGCGGCGGCGTCGTCGTGCTCAAGCGACTCGCCGACGCGCTCGCCGATGGCGACCGCGTCTACTGCGTCATCCGGGGCACCGCGATCAACAACGACGGCTTCAGCAACGGGCTGACCGCGCCGAGCCCCCGCGCGCAGGAGTGGGTCCTCCGCGACGCCTACGCCGATGCCGGAATGCCGCACGGCGAGGTGCAGTACATCGAGACGCACGGCACCGGCACGATGCTCGGCGATCCCATCGAGGCGGGCGCGATCGGCGCGGTGCTCGGCCCGGCCCACGCCGCAGACCGGCCGCTGCGAATCGGTTCGGTCAAGACGAACATCGGGCACCTCGAGGCGGCCGCCGGAATGGCGGGGCTCATCAAGGTGGCCCTGTCGATGGCCCATCGCGAGCTCCCGGCGACGCTCCATTTCCAGAAGCCGAACCCGCACATCCCCTTCGAGCAGCTCAGGCTCCGCGTCCAGGCGACGCACGAGCCGTGGGAGGCCGACGAAGGGCGTCGCATCGCGGGCGTGAGCTCGTTCGGCTTCGGTGGAACGAACGCGCACGCGATCCTCGAGTCGACCGACGCTCCCCGGTCGGTGCGGCTCGCGGCGACGACCGCCGCCGACCTCACCGCCGAGGCCGAGCGCCTCGTCGCGGCGTTGCGCGTGTCGCCGTCGGCCCTCGACGCGATTCCCGAGCCGTCCGAGGCGCGGCATCGCCTTGCCGTCACGGTGGCGTCCGCGCGCGAGCTGGCCGACCAACTCGACGGCTTCGTCAGAGGGCAACCACTGCCCGGGCTGGTCTCCGGCGTGGCGACGGTCCCGGCGCCCCGCGTCGTCCTCGTGTTCGGGGGTCAAGGGTCGCAATGGCTCGGAATGGGCCGCGCGCTCCTGAGGGACGAGCCGGCGGCTCGCACCGCGCTCGAGCAATGCGATCGGGCTATCCGCGCCTTCGCGGGGTGGTCGTTGATCGAGCGCCTGCACCAGGACGACGCCGCGCTCCTCGATCGAACCGACTACGTTCAGCCCGCGCTCTTCTCGATGCAGGTCGCGCTCGCGCACGCGATGAAGGCGCGGGGCCTGCGCTTCGATGCCGTCGTCGGCCAGAGCATGGGCGAGGTCGCCGCGGCGCACATCGCGGGCGCGCTATCGCTCACCGACGCGATCCGCGTCATGTGCGTGCGCAGCCAGCTGGTGGGCAAGGCGCAGGGCGGGCGAATGCTCGTGGCCGGTCTCTCTCTCGACGCGACGACCGCCGCCATCGCGCCCTACCGCGATCATCTCTCCGTCGCCGTGGCGGCCGGCCCCGAGAGCACGGTGGTCGCCGGCGCCGAGGACGCCGTCGCCAAGCTGCACGCCGACCTCGAGGCTCGCGGCGTGGCCGCGCGGATCGTGCGCGTCGATTACGCGTCGCACTCGCACTACATGGAGCCGCTGCTGCAGGAACTCGAGCGCCTCCTCGCGCCCCTTCGGCCGCGACGCGGCGAAGTCGCGTTCTGGTCGACCGTCACCGGCGAGGCGGTCGAGGGCGCCACGCTCGACGCCGGCTACTGGGCTCGAAACCTGCGTCAGCCGGTCCTCTTCGCGCCGACCGTCGAGCGGCTGGCCCAGGTCGGCCCGACGGTCTTCGTGGAGGTCGACCCGCACCCCGTGCTGGCGCTCTTCGTGGAGCAGTGCATCGCGCACGTGAAGGCGCAGGGGACCGTGGTCGCCTGCGCGGCGCGTGACGAGCCCGAGCCCCTCACGCTGCGCGAGGCCGCGGGACGCCTCTTCGTCGCGGGGTGCTCCGCCAGGGCGGAGCCGTCGTTCACGGCCGCGCCGTCGGAGCTCGGCGCGACCGTGCTGGCCGGGCGCTCGGCGGAGCTGGTCGTCGTTTCCGCCAAGACCCCCGAGGCGCTGCGCGCCGCGGCCGGTCGCCTCCGAGATCATCTGGGCGGGCACCCGGCGCAGCCGCTCGGCGATCTCTCGTACAGCTCGATGACCACCCGCGCTCCCATGGAGAGCCGCTGCGCGCTGGCCGTGCCCAGCCGCGAGGAGCTCGTCGAGGCGCTCGACGCCGTGGCGCGCGAAGAGGCTCCCGCGCCGACGGTCGACATCGGAGGAGCGCCGCCGAAGGTGGTCTTCGTGTTCCCGGGCCAGGGCTCGCAGTGGCTCGGCATGGGCCGCCAGCTCTTGCGCGAGGAGCCGGCGTTCGCCGAGGCGCTCGGAGAGTGCGATCGGGCCATCGCGGCCGAGGCGGGCTGGTCGCTCCTCGACGAGCTCCACGCGCCCCCGGAGGGGTCTCGCCTCGATCGCATCGACATCGTGCAGCCGGCCCTCTTCGCGATGGAGGTGGCGCTCGCCGCCCTGTGGCGCGCGTGGGGCGTCGAGCCGAACGCGGTCGTCGGTCACAGCATGGGCGAGATCGCGGCGGCCTGCGTCGCCGGGGCGATCTCGCTCGAAGACGGGGTCGCCGTCATCTGCCGGCGCAGCGCGCTGATGAAACGCATCAGCGGCCAGGGCGAGATGGCGCTCGTGGAGCTCTCGATCGACGAGGCGAAGGCGGCCATCGCCGGCTTCGAGGATCGGCTCGGCGTCGCCGTGAGCAACGGCATTCGGTCGACGGTGCTCTCCGGGGACCCTGCCGCGCTCGCGCAGGTGCTCGCCACGCTC
This sequence comes from uncultured Myxococcales bacterium, assembly GCA_937902985.1. Taxonomy (GTDB): domain Bacteria; phylum Myxococcota_A; class Polyangia; order Polyangiales; family Polyangiaceae; genus Palsa-1150. Next base: position 572 of record CALFNG010000349.1, on the reverse strand, counting down.
GAAGCGCGGGAGGTCTTCTGCCGGCGCGTCAAGGTCGACGTGGCCAGCCACAGCCCGCAGATGGATCCGCTCCTCGATGAGCTCGTGGCACAGGTCGCCGGCGTGTCTCCGCGCGCCGCGCAGGTCCCGATGCGCTCGACGGTCACGGCTCGGAGCGTCGAGGGGCCGGAGCTCGTCGCGCGTTACTGGGCCGATAACCTCCGGCAACCGGTGCGGTTCGCCCAGGTCGTGCAGGGTCTCTTCGCCGACGGGTTCACGCTCTTCGTCGAGATGAGCCCCCACCCGATCCTGGTGCAGGCGGTCGAGGCGCTCCGCAAGGAGGCGGGCTCTCCGGGCGTCGCCACCGGGTCGCTTCGCCGGGAGCAGCCGGAGCGACGGACGCTGCTCGAGTCGCTCGGCGCGCTGTACGTCCACGGTCAACCCCTCGACGCAAAGCGCCTCTTCCCGGCCGGCGCCCGGCGGGTTCAGCTGCCGACGTACCCCTGGCAGCGCGAGCGGTACTGGCTCGCGCCTCCGCCTCCGCAAAGGGCGAGCGGCGCGGTCACCTCCCATCCGCTCCTCGGCGCCCGCGT
>CALFNG010000348.1 GCA_937902985.1 uncultured Myxococcales bacterium | reverse complement strand
TCGCACCCACGATGGCCAGGTCGTCGAGAAGATGCTCGACGGGCGTCTTGTCCCGTTCTCCCTCGCGCGCCTCTTCCACCCGCGCACGCAGCACCACGTGCGGATCGCGCACGCACAGCTCGCGCGCCATCGCAGCGCCAACCAGGAACGCGCGCCCGGCAGGTTGCTGCCGGGCGCGCTCACCGTTGGGCCGAGGTCAGGGGCTCACGCGGGTCGGCTGCAGCACGCGCATCCGTTGCAGGCACACGGCTTGTCGCAGCCGCAAGCAGGCGCGCATCGGCATCCGCCCTTCGCTTGCGGGTTGCAGGCGCAAGCGTCGTGGTTGCACTTCGAACAGGAACAATCAGGGTTCGCATTCTTCGACATGACAGGTCTTCTTTCCGAGCACTGAGCTCACCCCTGCAGACGCCGCGACCCGACCGGCATTACACGGCTCCGCGCGATCTCGGGGTCGCCATCGGGCGGTCGTTCGTCCATAGTCGCCCGATGGCCAGGCCGTCACCGGTGAGCGAAAGCAGCGAGGAAGGCCGCTCCCTCCTGCAAGCCAGGGTCGCGCTCTTCTGGAAGGTGATGTTCTTCATCAGCATCCTCACCGCTGGCGTGGGGGCTCTCGGGGCCGTCGGGAAGCCGCGAGGACCGGAACTGGTAGTCAACCTGGCTCAGACGGTGCAGACGGGCGTCTTCTGGTGGCTGTGCATGCGAGGGCAGCGATCGCCGCAGTTCTCTCGGGGGATGGAGATCGGCGGCCTTCTGATCAATCTCACGGCAACCGCCCTCATGGGGCGCTTCGTGATGGCCGACTTCGCGAGGGAGCACCATGTCTTCTCCTCCGACGGGAGCCTCATGGTCGACGGCTACATCACCATGCTCCACGTCGCTGGCTACATGCTGTGGCTCGCCGTTCGCGCCGCCCTGATCCCCTCTTCTCCTCGTCGCACCGTGCTCGTCACGGGCGTGGCCGGCATCCCGCTCGTATCGTCGACGCTCCTGGTACCGACCGGAGGCCTCCGGCTCGCCTGGCGCGCGCTCGACTCGAGCGCGTACCCATGGCTGCCCGCGACCGCGGCGATGCTGTGGGGCCTCATCATCATCACGTGCACCGTCATCTCATGGGTCATCTATGGACTGCGCGCCGAGGTCCGCGAGGCGCGCCGGTTCGGGCAGTACGTGCTCGAGAAGAAGATCGGCGAAGGAGGAATGGGCGAAGTCTACCGAGCGCGTCACGGCATGATGCGGCGCCCCTCGGCGCTCAAGCTGATGAGGAGCGACGTCGCAGGACCAAGTCGTCTCGTGCGCTTCGAGCGTGAGGTGCAGCTGACGGCGCGACTCACTCACCCCAACACCATCACGATCTTCGATTACGGGCGAACCCACGACGGCGTCTTCTACTACGCGATGGAGCTCCTCGACGGTGCGACGCTCCAGCGGATCGTCGCGATCGACGGTCCGCAGGCGCCAGGCCGGGTGGTGCGGATCCTGACGATGGCCTGCGGAGCGCTGAGCGAAGCTCACGCGATCGGCCTGATTCATCGTGACATCAAGCCCGCCAACATCATGCTCTGCATGCTGGGCGGAGAGCGTGACGTGGTGAAGCTGCTCGACTTCGGCCTCGTCAAGGAGCTCGAGGTCGATGGGGACATCGAGCTGACCGGCGCCCATGCGATCATCGGCACGCCGCAGTACATGGCTCCCGAGTCGATCCTGCACTCGCAGTCGGCCAACGCTCGCGCGGACATCTACGCCTTCGGGGCGGTTGCGTACTACCTGCTCGCGGGGCGCGACGTGTTCAACGGGTCCTCCGTCGTCGAGATATGCGGCCAGCATATCCATGGACAACCCGAGCCATTCTCGACCCACGGGGTTGCGGTCCCGCCTGACCTCGAAGAGCTCGTCCTCGCATGTCTCGAGAAGGATCCCGCACGCCGGCCGCAGAGCGCCGCCGAGCTTCGACGCCGGCTCGTGGCGAGCGCCGTCGAGCCCTGGACGAGCGAGGACGCGCAGGCCTGGTGGAGCGAGCACGGAGCCGCGCTAGCCGACGACGCGGCCGAGGTCACGGGCGAGGCGAGGACGATCGCGGTCAACGCGAGGTGACCGGTTCTTCAAGATGACTGCCCTTCCGCTACGCGCCTCGGCGGCTCTCCAGCCAGGCGCGCTCGCCCCTCCGAGCACGTGCAGGCGACGCAACCGTGCTCCGCGCAGGTCCCGCACGAGGCGGCTACCTGCCGGCGAAGCGCCTCACGTGCGCGAAAGATGCGCACGGCCGCGTTGCTCCGGGAGATCCCTTGCTCGTCGGCGAAATCCTTCACGGCGACGCCGTCGACCTCGATCCGCCGCAAGGCGTTGGCGTACTCGGGCTTGAGCGTCTCCGCGAGACGGGCGACGCACAGGCACACCTCGTCGCGGAGCATCTCGTTCGGCTCCTCCGACTCCTCGATCTCGGCAGCGAACCGGGCGATCGCGTTGTCGGCGACCTTGAGACGACGGTAGTGATCGATGGTCGCGTTGCGGAGCGTCCGGTAGAACCACGGCACGGCGGCCTCGCCGTCCCGCAAGGTCGCGAGCTTGTCGAGACCACGGGCGAACGCCTCTTGAAGGATGTCCTCCGCCAGATCGCGGCGTCCGAGGCGACGCTCGAGGAAGCGCAAGAACTCGCGGTGGTTCTCGACGAGAACGCGAGCGACCTCCGGATCGATTGGTCGCTCTGCCCCGCGGCTGACATCGGCCGACATGCCTCGTATGTAGCACGCAGGTGTCATGGTGACGCGAGGTGGCCGTCTTCCGGCCATGACATGCGAATGCACCGCTCACCCAAGCTGACGTGCCTGCCGTCCGCCACTACGCTCTGGGCATGAGCGAGACGCTGTACCGCCGCCCCCTGCCCTCGGGAGCCATTGCGTTCTCATCGCTCGAGGGTCGGAAGGTGTTCGCGGAAGCACTCGCGGCCGGTGGGCTCGAGGGATATTTCCCACTGGCCGAGCAGTTCCACACCCAGTCCGATCCTGCGTTTTGCGGGCTCGGGTCGCTGGTGGTGGCCCTCAATGCCCTCGGGATCGATCCCGGGCGTCTGTGGAAGGGCCCCTGGCGATGGTTCAGCGAAGAGCTGCTCGATTGTTGCGTGTCGCTCGCCGAGGTGCGCGAGCGCGGGCTCGACCTCGAGGAGCTGGCTTGCCTCGCCCGCTGCAACGGCGCGGATGTGGCGGCCGTGCGCGGCGACGCGACCAATCTCGCCGCCTTTCGAGCTGCGATCGCATCAGCCGCGGGGGGCGAGGGAGTTCTCGTCGCTTCTTACGACCGCTCGGGCCTCGGGCAGACCGGCAGCGGGCACTTCTCACCCATCGGCGGCTATCACCGAGTGCGCGACCTCGCCCTCATCCTCGATGTGGCCCGGTTCAAGTATCCGCCACACTGGGTGGCGATCGAGCGGCTCTGGCAAGCGACGCACGCCATCGATCCCGCAACCGCGCGGGCGCGGGGCTGGCTGGCCTTCAGGCCCCGGCTGCAGGGCATCGCGCTCGGCTTCAGCGTCCGCTGCGCCGGGGAAAGCTGGCAGGGCCTGGCCGAGCGCCTGACCGCCGTCGTCGCCGAGCTGAGCTCGGGGACCGAAGTGGCTTCGCTCGCGCAGGCCATCGTCCCGCTGGTTTCGCACCTCGAGCTGCGGATGCCGAGCGCGCCGGCACATCGTGAAGCGCTCGCCAGCGCCCAGACCGCGCTGCGCGACCTTGCCCTCTACCGGCAAGTCGCCGAAGCGATTGGTGCGGAGCGCGCCGAAGCGGTGACCCTGCTGATCCTGGCAATCGACGGCATCCTCACGCCGGCGCAACGGGCCGCTCTCAAGCACTTGATCCGCTCCGGGACCGATCACCCCGCGTTGACCGACGAGCTGAGCAACGTTCGCGCGCAGCTCGCGGCTCTCTGGACCCACGCGAAAGTCGCGTAACTCACGATGTGTCCGCCGATCGCGGAAGGGTCTTCCCCTGGGATGGGCGCCATCGATTCTCGGAGTCAGTGCGTGCCTGACGGCTTTGCTCGGAAGACCAGCGACTGGTGGGCGCCCATGCCGGCGCGGCACGCCGTCGGCAACGGCAAAGGACACGGCAGCCTTGGCGAGTGCAGCGTCACCGCACGCGACGACGCCGGGCACCGTCGTCTCTTTCGACTCATCGGTCTTGAAGAGCGGACCCGCTGGCCCCTCCTCGATCGCGCAGTGGAGCTACTCGGCGAAACCCCCGGGCAAGTGCGTGCGGGGCATGACGAAGAGGGCCGCAAGCGTGCTGGTTCGGCCGTCTTGGAGGCGCAGCACGATGCCACGCTCGAGACCCTGGGCGCCGACGACCTTCTTCAGGCTCGATACCGATGCCGTGCGCGCCGAGCTCGGAGAGCTGCTCGGGGCTTGGCTCCACCTTTTCGTCGAGGAACAGCGTCGTCTGCCCGGGAGCGGACCACTCGGCGACGATCTGTGCGTAGTGAATCGAGAGGGGGCTCGTGGCCAGGACACCGAGCCGCCCGCGGTCGAGCTCGTAGCCGTCGCAGTAGGGGCAGTGAAAGACGGACTTGCCCCAGCGCTCGGCGAGCCCGGGAATCGTCGGTGGCTCGTCAACGACGCCCGTTGCGATGATCAACCGGCTGGCCTGCCGCTCGCCGGAAGCCGTATCGACGATGAAGCCGCTCGACGTTGCGCGCAGCGCGATCACCAGCTCGTCGCGCCAGGTCACCGTTGGATAGACGAGCACCTCCGCCTTGCCCTTGGCCGCGATCTCGCCTGGCGACGCGCCATCGTGGCCGAGAAAGCCGTGCGAGAGCGAGACAAAGCGGTCCCCGCGCTGGCCCGCATCGAGCACTTTGACCGGCCCGTGCCTCGTAGCACCGCGGGCGCGATGACGCCCGCGCGAGCAACGTTTTCATCGCCCCGGTGAAGCGCAGCTTCATGCCCAACTACTCGAAGAGCCCCTACTCGAAGAGCCCCTACTCGAAGAGCCCCTCCTGGCCG
>CALFNG010000347.1 GCA_937902985.1 uncultured Myxococcales bacterium | reverse complement strand
AACGGAGACGCGCTGGAGACTGGCTCCAGTTAGCACTGTAGCACTCTGTGAAAACGCAGGCGTTCAGAGCGTCTGGTTCAGAAGAAATCGGGCACGACGAGGATCCGGCTCGTCTGGCCGATGTAGAGGCGCCCTGCGTAGGCGCCGAGGTCGCGCGGGGCGAGCTCCTGCGCGTTGAACCAGGCGGGAAGCGAGAAGCGCGCCTCCCGCGGGTCCCAGCTCGTGGTGGCTGCGACGCCCGACGCGGCAGGAACGGGGTCGAAGACGAGCAGCCGCCCGTTGCCCGTGTCCGAGACGAAGAGCTTTCCGTCGAGCACGGCGACGCTGCCAGGGGCGTTCATGCTCGCCAGACCGTTGCCGGGCATGCTCGACGTGAAGTCAGGCTGACCTAGAACCACATCGGCCGGGGCGCCGGTCGCGAGCGGAATCGTGTTCCAGATGAGCACGCGCTGGTTTCCAGGGTCGGCGACGATGAGCCGACCGTCGGCGATCGTCATTGCGTTGCGGCCCCCGCCGAGGGAGCGCGCGGTCACGGTGCCGCTGCTGGCGGCGTTCACGAGGAGCGTCGGCTGTCCGATCGCGAAGTCGATGGGGACGTTCGAGGTCCGGGGGGCCTCGCGCCAGCCGACGATCCGAGCGCCGTCGACCGCAAGCAGCGCCTGGCCGTCGGTCGCCAGGAACGTGGGCTGGATGGCGTAGTCGAGCGTCGTCGGCGCGACGACGTTCCCCTGAAAGTCCTGATCGCCGAGAACGATGTCCGGGACCGAGTCATCCGCGGTGAAGGACCCCGGTTTCGACAGGATGCGGCCGGAGTCGCTCCAGTAGACTCTCGGGCTCGTCGCGCCCACGCTCACGGCCGAGCAGAACGCCGAGATCGAAGTCGGAGACGTGGGCACCGTCCCCGCGCTCGTCGCGTCAGGCTGGCCCTGAATCGCGGAGACCGGCGCGGCCCCGTTCGTAGGAGGCGTGTCCCAGATCATGGCGCGAATCGACGTCGTGACCAGGAGGCCGCTCGCCGGGTCGAGGCTCATCTGACCCTTCTCCCAGTGGTTCCACGCGTACCGCGTGGTCGAGTAGCTGCCGGGAAAGAACTCGGCGGACGTACCACTTCGCTGGCCGAAGACGTCGATCGCCGTCGGGCTGTCGAGATCGAAGCGGAGCGCCCGGCCGTTGTTGAAGTCCGCCACCCAGAAACGGTTCTCGTCGTCGACGCTCACCTGCGCAGGGTTGCTGAGCGAGCCCGCCGAGAGGCCGCCCGTGTTCGCCGTGACGGTGTTCGCGTCGGGCTGCCCGTAAACCCGATTGAAGGGCGCGCCGTCCGTGGTGGGCACGTCGTCCCACTCGACCACCCGGTTCGCCGAGGCGTCGGAGACGACGATCGCCGTGCGCCCACCGCCGCCGTCGAGCATGGCCACACTGGCGGGCGCGAGCATGCCTCCCACGGCCAGGCCGCCGGCGCCCGGTTGATCGGACTGGTTGCCCGAGAATTGGCCAAGCACGACGTCGGCCGGAACACCGGTATGCGTCGGCGCGGTGTTCCAGACGAGGACGCGATGGTTCGCGGTGTCGGTGACGGCGAGGCGTGCGCCGCGGCAATCCACGGTCGAGCCGGGGCCCAAACCGAGGTCGAGCGTTCCTTTCGAAATCCCGCCGTTGTTCGCAGTGGACGAGACGAAGTCGGGCTGACCCAGTACGAAGTCTGCCGCTTGACCCATCTGGGTGGGCCAGCCGTGCCAGCCGAGGATGCGGTTGTTCCCGCCATCGCGGACGTAGAGCGTCGTGCCGTTGAAGCATGCGCCGGACGCCAGCCCGACGCCGCGCGCGTTCGTCGTGCCCTGTCCGTCGTTGGCGCCCATTCCGGTCCAGCTCTCCTGGCCAAGGATGCGATCGGGGGTCGCCACGTCGGCGGTCAACGGGAGGTGGTCGTAGACGAGGACGCGGCTCTGGTTCGCCAGCAAGACCTTCGACGCTCCGTCGCTCCAGATCTGGAGCACATCGGTGACGTCGGGGTACGTGAATCCGTTTGCGAACTGAATGACGGGACTCGCGAAATTGTAGACGGGCCTCGCGACCGGGGACGCAGGCCGGCCCGCGAACACGAACGACGACTCTTTCAAGTAGGCTTGCGCGAAGAACATCGAGAAGTTCGCGGAGACGAACATCCCCTCGGCGTATGGGGGTCCACCGTAGCCAGCCAGCGGCGTCACCGAGCTCACCGAGTCTTCGTTGATCGCGCCGAAGGGCGTCCACAACACGCTGCTGGCCACGCCCGCGTCCGCGTCCGGCGGCGGATCGATGGCGGCAACCGTGGCGGCTACCACGACGCGACCGAGCGTGCCGGGCGTCAGGTCGGAGACGACGGCGCTCGTCGTCGACGGCGCGAGCTGAGCGAGCGACGCGACCGCGACCGGCGTGCCCGTGCGCGAAGTCGCGATTCGCACTTCGTATCCCGACACCGACCCCGGCGCGGTCGCCCAGCGGACGCGAACGGCCGTCTCGCTCAGAGGCTCGACCGTCGGCGTCACGAACACGAAGCGCGCGACCGGCGTGGTCGCGTCCGGGTTCGCGCCCGAGTCGGAGCCCGTCGTGCAGCTCCCGTCGACCTCGCACGACGGGCGCGCGCCCGCGTCGCACGCCACGCCGTCGGCGCACGAACTGGCGATCACGCCGACAGTCGCCTGGAGCCCGTCGGAACCGCACGCGACGACCTGGAGGGCCGCGAAGGAGCCGGCGAGAAGCACGGAGCGTTTCATGCCCATTCATGCCTCGCCGAGGCGATTCCTTGGGGGTCGTGCGCGAAGCCCAGCACGGCTCTCATCTTTCCGTATCATCTTGGCCAACGATGCCGCGCTTTTCGAGCCAGCTGGCGTTCGGAGTATCTTTTTTCGGAGGTCTCGCGCTCGCGGCGCCGACGCGCGCCTCGGCCGCGGAGCACGAGCGCCCTCTCCAGGACGCGATCACCGTCGAGCCCGGGGCGACGTGCCTCGACGCGACGGCATTGATCGAACACGTCGAGACCTGGCTGGAGACGGGGACCGTCGACGCTGACCTCTCGGTCGTGGTGCGCGGCAGTCCGGACCGACCGCGGACGGTCGCATTCCAGACGCTCCGCTCGGGGCGCGTCATCGCATCTCGGCGCTTCGATCCCGGTCCGGAGCGATGCGATCATCTCCACGCTGCGCTCGGCCTCGCGATCGCGATGGCCATCAAGGCGTCGCTCGTCGAAGAGATCGCGGGAGCCTCTCTCGCGGCGCCTGCGCCTGCGCTCCCGACCCCGGCGTCGAGCCCCATCGTCAATCCAGCCTCGAACTCCAGGCCGGAGGCGCGATCGTGGGCCCTCGCTGCCGACGGGCTGGCTGCGCTTGCCAGCCTTCCGGACGTCGCGTTCGGCTTCGACGCGCGCGCCGAGCGGACGCTCGGTGCGTCATTCGGGGTACGTCTAGGCATTTTTGCCATGACGTCGCTGGGCGAGCGGTTCGAGGGCGCTGCGGGCCGGTTCGACGCCTGGCTCCTGGCGCCTCGTGTCGATCTCTGCGCAGGCGTCGACGTGTGGCGGCGCGCGCGTGTGCGCGGATGCATGGGGGCCGCGGTGGGCGTCATCCACGCCCGCGGGTACGATCTCCCGGCGCCGCGGTCGGCATTTGTCCGCTGGTCCGCGGTGGCCAACGGGCTCGACGTCACGGCCGACCTGACGACGAACTGGTCGCTCGACGCCGGCTTGACCTTGTTTCTTCCCGTTGCCCGGAACAGCATTGTCATCAGGGATGCGTCGGGGCGGGTGATCGAAGCGCGAGACCTGGCTTCGGTGGGCGGTTATTTCGGGCTCGGCCCCGTTTATCGTTTCTGAGCGCAAAGGATTTCGAAGCTCGCCACATCAACGGATCGAGGTGGACGGAACAGCGATGGCGATCGTCGGGCCCAGCGATGCGATGAAGATTCCGGTGAAGACGGACGTGCTGTTCAGGAACCATGCCGCCTTCGTCGCCAGGTTTCTGAGCCGGCTCGGCGTCGGTTGCGACGAGCTCGACGACGCGGTGCAAGAAGTCTTTCTGGTGGTGCACCGGAACGGGGGATACACCCCCGGCCCCGCGACGCCGACCAGCTACCTGGCCAGCATCGCCATTCGCGCCGCCGCCAACCACCGGCGCCGCGGGCGAAAGAGCCGCGACCGAAAGGCCGACGTGACGCCCGACGAGACGTCGTCGCCCGGCCAGGACCCCGCGCGCTCGCTCGAGACCCACGAGTCGCTCGAGCAGCTCCAGGAAGCGCTCGACGGCCTTGACCCGACGTTGAAAGCGACGCTCGTTCTCGCCGAGCTCGAAGGCGAAAACTGCACGACCATCGCGGCTGCTTTCCGAGTTCCGGTGGGCACCGTCTACTGGAGGCTGCACCGCGCGCGCAAGGCGTTCAAGGTCGCCCTCCAGAGTCGCGCCCTCGCCCGCGAATCGCGCGTGCACCCCGGGCGGCGACCGCTGGGGCAAGCCGTGCTGGGCTCGATCCTCTTCGGGCGGTCTCCTGCAGGACAGGCCCTGCAGACGGGGCGTGGGCAGCGCATGTCCTACGACGTCGCCACCGCGCTCGCGCGGTTCCACGAACTCCTCCGGGCCGGCGCGAATCTCCCACCGTGGGCTTCCAGGGCCGTGATGGCCGGCGCCGGCGCCGGCCTCGGCCTGACGAGCCCCGCGGTCCTCTCGGTGGTCGCGGCCATCCACCTGACCGGGATGGGGGTCGCGCACGTTCGCGCGGACGGACCCC